>JBITAC010000151.1:0-17564 GCA_044439905.1 Phycisphaerales bacterium JB063
GTTGCAATGCCATGAAACTCCCTCTGCCGCTACCACTTGATTGGGTGGACGAGTCTACCCACAGGTTTGATGGGTTCGACAGACCACGGGTCTGCCTGTCACCGGGATCAGCCCCGGGCACCTGCGTGGTGTTGGGGTGCATGATAACCCCACCCTCGCACTCGACCAAGGGCTTGGTGCGCGGTGGGTGCGGTGAGACTCGCTCGTGGACTCGCTCCACCCACCCTACGGGGGGTTGTTTCGGCTTCGCTGCACCCCGGGCACCAGGCGTTTTATTCGCCGACGTTTTCGGGGAGGATGCGGTTGTAGATGTCGAGGTCTTGTGGGGGCTGTTTGGTCCAGGGGCTGAAGCTGAGGGTGTTTTCGTTTTCGTGGTCTTGGGTGATATCGACGGGGTAGTAGTGGATTTCGGGGTTGCCGGCGGGGCCTTGGGCCTGGATGAGGACGCCGGCCTGGAGGGAGCTGGTGTCGGAGAAGTACCAGGCGTCGCGCCACCAGGTCCACTTGGTTTCGCGGGACCAGTCGGCGACGGGGAGGACGACGCGGACGATGGTGTCGTCGGGGTTGGCCTCGAGCCAGGCGTCGTGGGCGCGTTGCTTGAGGGTGTCGGCGGCGTTGCCCTGGTAGGCGTCGGCGGGTGGGCGGTTGGCGTTGAGGATCTCGGTTTCGAGGGCCTGGCCGGCGGCTGCGGCGCGCTGGGCGAGCTGGAGGTAGCGGTCGACGAGGGGCTGGGCGTCGGCGGCGTGGATGGCGCGGGCGAGCTGGAGGTAGTGCTTGGCGGTGTCGAGGTCGTAGGTGATGGCGCCGCGGGCGTGGAAGGGCGCGGGGTCGCGGTTTTCGACGGCGGTGGCGAGGGTATCGCGTGCGTTGTCGAGGTGGGACTCGGCGATCTGTCGCATGGTGGCGACCTGCTCCTGGCCGTCTTCCTGCGCGGCGACGAGGCGACGGCGGGCCTGGGCGATCTGGTTGCGGAGGGGCGCGGTGTCGGCGTTGTCTTGTGCGAGGAAGTCGGCGTATTGCTGTTCGATGCGTTGGATCTCTTCGACGATGGGGCCGAACTGCTGGATGAGTTCGTAAGCGCGTTGGGGGTCGCTTTGCATGATGGCGTCGAAGGACATGTACTGGGCGGAGATGTCGTCGACGCGCTGGACGTCGGCGGCGATGGCTTCGCGGCCGCCGGCGGCTTCCATGGCGTCGTCGGCGCCGGCGAGGATTTCCTGGGCGGTGGTGATGGCGGATTGGTAGGTCGCGAGGCCGGCGTTGAGGCGGTCGACGAGGTCGGCGACGTCGGTGTGGTCGCCGGGGAGGGTGGCGGCGAGGTCGCGTCCCAGGACGAAGGCGTCGGCGAGGGCCTGGGCGTCGGCGTTGAAGCGGTTGACGCGGTCGTTGCCGACCTGGGTGCCCAGGCGTCGCCACTCGGCGAGGTGGGCTTCGAGCCGGCCGGCTCGGTTCTCGACTTCGATGACGGCGTTGCGGAGTCGGCGGAAGTCGCCGCGCTGCTGGGCGGTGAGCTGGGGCTGGTCCTGGGCGTAGGCGGCGGGCGCGACGGTGAGCGGCGCGGCGCCCGCGGCGAGGACGGCGGCGAGGGCGAGGGCACGGGGGGCAAGACGCATGGTTTCTCCTCGGGCGGTTGATCGGCGGATACGGGCCGAGCGACGGGTGGGCGACGGGTGGGCCAGGCCGGGGCCGCGTGAAGTCGCATGATAATAAGGACGGCGGGGCCGAGGGCGTCTTACCCTTGGCGGGGCGCAGGTCTCGCGGGTGGCTGGCTGGGGGGTTATGCTAAGTGGCGCTGCCGGCGTGTTTGCGTCGCGGCGTGATTCTTCCTCTCTCTATGCAAGGAGCTTGGCGATGTGTTTAGTGACTGATCGGTTGATGCGTCTGGTGCTGGTGGCGGGGCTTGCGCTTGGCGTCGCGATGTTTGTGGGCTGCGGCGGCGGCGGGGACGACAGCGGGGGCGGCGATGGGGGCAGCGACTCGAGCGATCGCGGCGGGTCGGACGGTGACGCGTCGGGCGGCGGCTCTTCGGGCGGCGCGTCGGTGTCGATGGACCACAGTTCGCCCGAGGCGCTGTTCGGTTCGATCATGGATGCGGCCCGGCAGCAGAACTACGGCGCGATCGCCGGGGCCTACACGCCGGACACGCAGCGCGAGATGGCGGCGGGGATGATCTCGATGGCGGCGACGGCGGATATGGTCCCCGGCGTCAGCAAAGAAGACTGCCTGCCGATCCTTGAGAAGCACGGCATCGCGGAGTCGGACCTGCCCGCGATGGGTCCGCAGATGATGCCCCAGGCCGAAACGCTCGCGGACGGGCTGGACGACCGCACGGCGTTTATCGGGGACATGATGACGCTGCTGCCCGACATGCTCCAGGGCATCACGGACACCTTCGGCGATACCGCGGCAGGCGCCACCTCGCTGACCGACGTGCAGGTCGACGGCGACACGGCCACGGCACGGGTCACCGCCGCGGGACAGACCAGCGAAGAAGAGAATCGCATCAGCTTCGTGCGGATCGAAGACAAGTGGTACATCTCCGACTGATGAGCCAGCCAACCCAGCCCGCCCGGCGTGGTCACGCGTCGTGTGTGCCGTTGGCGGGACGAGTTGACGCGGTGCATGACGCTGGTCGAGGCCGAACTCAGCCCCCCATTGCGTCGGCTGGTTGAGGTTCAAGATGGCGAGACGACCGACGCCCCGGACGGGTTCCGGGGCGTTTTTGCTGCGCTATTAGGGATACAGAGGCGATCCGGCCGCGACACCGTTCTGCAATTGAATCTCAAAACCCGGTACAATCCCGCAATGCCTGAAGTGACCTACCCCCCCCAACCCGTGGCCGGGCTCGACCAGCTCCCGGCCGGGCAGACCGGCGTGATCCTGCAGATGGACGAAGCGGACCACGCGATGCTGATCCGGCTCAAGACGATGGGCATGCACCCGGGCCGACCCGTGCGTGTGCTTCGGCAGGGAAGCCGGCTGGTCGTGACGTGTGGCGGGACGCGCATCGGGCTGTCCGCGACCGTCGCCAAGCATATCCGTGTGACCCCGACCGACGCCTGAGTTCGCCATGAGCACCATCTCTCTCAAGGTCCAGCAGCCCAAACGCACGCCGCCCGGCAACCGCCCGCTCCGCGTCGCGCTCGTGGGCAACCCCAACTGCGGCAAGACCACCCTCTTCAACCGGCTCACCGGGCTCCGCGCCAAGACCAGCAACTTCCCCGGCACCACCCTCGAATGCCGGACCGGCAAGCTCGTCGTTGAAAACAACATCATCGACATCCTCGACCTGCCCGGGCTCTACAGCACCCAGCACGCGCAGAGTGAAGAACTCCTCGCGGCGCAGGTCCTGCACAGCGGGCTGCCCGGGGTCGAACGGCCCGATGCGGTCGTCGTGGTCATCGACGCGACCTGCCTCGCGCGTCACCTCTACCTCGCCAGCGAAGTGCGCGAGATGGGCATCCCCCTGGTCGTCGCGCTGACGATGATGGACGAGGCCCGGCAGCAGGGACTCACCATCTGCCTCGACACGCTTGGCAAAGAGCTCGACGCGGTCATCGTCCCGGTCAGCGGTCGCACGGGCGAAGGCATGGCCGGGCTGTCGCAGGCGATCGTCGGGCTGTCCAACGACCCGGAGCTGGCGGCGCAGCAGGCCTCGGGCATGACCGAGCGGATCGCGTGTACGGCGTGCAGCTCGTGCCCGCACACGAACCGTCACACGTGGGCCTGCGGCGTGGGCGAAGCCGCCGCGCCCGGCGCGGACCAGGGGCTTGAGCTCGGGCCCAAGACCGAAAAGGTCGACCGCGCCCTGACCCACCCGTTCATCGGGCTGGTGTTCTTCTCGCTGCTCATGGCCGGGCTGTTTATCACGCTCTTCAAGCTGGCCGGGTATCCGATGGACTGGATCGACGCGGCGTTCGGTGCGCTGGGGGAGACGACCGGTAGCGCGCTTTTGTGGATCGACGCTCGGCTGGACTGGGGCCTGGCCGACTCACTGCTGGCTAGCTTCCTGATCGACGGTGTCATCGGCGGGGTCGGCGGGGTGGTCATCTTCCTGCCGCAGATATGCCTGCTGTTCCTGATCCTCACGCTGCTGGAAGACACCGGCTACCTCGCCCGCGCCGCGGTCGTCGCCGACCGCATCATGCACAAGGTCGGGCTCCCGGGCAAGGCGTTTATCCCGATGCTCTCGGCCCATGCGTGCGCGATCCCCGCCATCATGTCGACCAAGACCATCGAGACCCGGCGCGACCGGCTGATCACCATTCTCGTCCTCCCGCTGATGACGTGCTCGGCCCGCCTGCCGGTGTACGCGATGATCATCGCGCTGCTCTTTGCCGACAACGCGCTCATGGGCGGGGTCGTGTTCTACGGCGCATACGCGCTAGGCATCGCTGCCGCGATGGGCGCGTCGTTTGTCTTTGGCAAGACGATCCTCAAGGGCAAGCCGCAGGAGTTGGTGATCGAGCTGCCGCCCTACCGCTGGCCGTCGATCCGCGTCGCGCTGCTGACCGTGTGGGACCGGGCGCTGGTGTTCCTCAAGCAGGCGGGCACGGTCATCCTCGTGATCTCCATCATCCTGTGGGTCCTGCTGACGTTCCCGCAGGCGCCGGAAGATCGGCTGCCGGACATCGCGTCGGCGGCGGACCAGTCGGCCTATGTCGAGTACGCCGAGCAGGCGCAATCGCTCGAGGCGGAGCTTGAATCGCTGGGCGAAGACGCCGACGAGGCACTGCTCGAAGCCAAGTCGGCGGCGCTCGACGAAGCCGCCGCCGCGCGGGACAACCTGCACGCCCGCTACGCGTCGGAGTACTCGATCGCGGGCCGGGCGGGCAAGCTGATCGAGCCGGTGTTCGCCCCGCTGGGCTTTGACTGGCGGATCGACATCGGCGTGGTCGCCTCGTTCGCGGCGCGGGAGGTCGTGGTCTCGACACTGGCGATCGTCGGCGGGATCGGCGAAGACGCGGCCGAGGACAATGACTCGCTGGTCGCCATGATGAACGGCATGAAACGCCCCGACGGCTCGCCGCTGTTCACGATGGCGACCGCGCTGAGTCTGCTCGTCTTCTTTGTCCTCGCGATGCAGTGCCTCCCGACCCAGGCCGTCACCAAGCGCGAGACCGGGAGCTGGAAGTGGGCGATCCTGCAGTTCGGCTACATGACCACCCTCGCCTACACCGCCGCGCTGGTGACCTATCAGGTCGTCTCCGCCCTGACGTGACCGCGCGATGTCTCGATCGTGATGCACACCCATGTTTAGCCACCGCCCAACGGGCGGGGCGTACGGGGCCATGAACGCAGCGCCGCCCGCTGGGCGACGGCTTAACGTAGGAATCTGGCACCTGCGGGTATCATCCGGTGATGCAACCAGCATCCGGTCTACTCCGCACAATCGCCCGCCCTTTCCGCTGGGTGTGGTCGCACAAACGCAAAACCGCCGGCTACAGCAGCGCACTGCTCGTCTCGGTCTATGCCTCCATCTTCGCGCTCGTCTCCTGCGCGACTTCGCCCACCGGCCAGACCGCCTCGCTCAGCACAGGCGGCACCGTCGCCTACCTCACGGATGATCAGGACACCGGCGTCCCGGGCAGCGTCGTCCTTGTCCACGGATCGCCGGCCGACGCGTCGTCCTGGAACAAACTCCTCACGCAGACACGCGACGACCTGCCCACCCATGTCGTCGTGATCGACCGCCTTGGCTTTGGCAACTCAACGCCCGGCACGCACGGCTCGCTCGCCGACCAGGCCGCCGCGATCGAGCCCTTCCTCCAGCCGGTCAACGGCCAACGCCCGATCCTCGTCGGCCACTCTTACGGCGGGCCCGTCGTGCTGCGCGCGGCCGTGGACTACCCCGACCGCGTCGGCGGCATCATCCTCGTCGCCGGCGCGTGCGACGCGTACATGAATGATGCCCAGTGGTTTCGCCGATCGGTCGACTTCATCTCACTGGTCGTGCCCGAGCCGTGGGAGGTCAGCAACGCGGAGCTGCTTGCGTTGACCGACGAAAACCGCGCGATGGAGTCGATGCTCGATCGCGTCGTCTGCCCGGTGGTCATCATCCACGGCACGTGGGACGCCGTATGCCCACACGACGCGACGGTCGCATACCTGGAGTCGCGCCTGGCCAACGCGGCGAAGGTGCAGACGGTTTCGCTCGAACGCACGGGCCACAACATCCACCTGAGCAACCCGGCGGTGATCGCCGAACACATCCGTCGGCTTTCGGAAGGCGAAGCCGAGCACGCGGGCCATGCGGACTAAGCGTCGCGAGCGTGGGACGGCGTGCTGTTCTACCATAGCCCTATGCCGTACCGCCGCCTGGACCTCTTGGCCGACGACCTGACCGAGGACGAGATCAGCAGCACGCTGGGCGACGCGGAGTTTGATGACCTCTACCTCCGCGAACGCGACGACGGGATGATGCTCGCGAGCATGATCCTTGATGAGAAGCTGACCGAGCACGCGATCGATCAACTCGAAGGCCGGTATGGCGACTGCGACGGGTTCCAGCTGCTGGTGTACGACATCGCGGCCCGGCTGCCGCGTCCTGAGAATGGCGAGGAGGCCGAGTCCGAGGGCGAGAAAAAAGTCGCGCGCGGCCGAATCAGCCGAGAGGAGCTGCTCGACGACCTCGAGCCCGGCAGCCACGTCACCTGGGTGTACCTGACGCAGGTGCTGATCTCGTGCCTGGTCGCTGCGGTAGGCCTGATCCAGGACTCGGTCGCGCTGGTGATCGCCGCGATGGTGATCGCCCCGCTGTTGCTACCTTGCATGGCGCTCGGGCTGGGCACCACGGTCGGCGACCTGGCGATGATCTGGCGCTCGGTCCGGACCGCGGCGGTCGGCCTACTCGCGGGGCTCGGGCTGTCGCTCGTGATCGGGCTGCTGGTCCCGTTTGATCCGACGGTCCACGAGATCGCGTCGCGTTCGGAGGTCCGGCTGTCCGACCTGTGTGTCGCCGTCGCCGCGGGCACGGCCGGGGCGCTCGCGGTGACGACCGGGGTGTCGGCGTCGCTCATCGGCGTGATGGTCGCGGTCGCGCTGGTGCCCCCGCTGGTCGCGGTGGGCCTGCTCGTGGGCGCGGGCGAGTACGAGGCGGCCTACGGCGCGTTGATCCTCGTCACCACCAACGTGGTCTGCGTGAACCTCGCCGCGGTAGGCATGTTCCTCGCCCAGGGGATCAGCCCCAACCGCTGGGCGGAGAAAGACCGGGCCCGCATCGCGGTGCGCCACGCGTTGACCGTCTGGGGTGTGCTACTGCTCGGGCTGGCGCTGCTGATCCTCTTCGCTTCACCCCAAAACCCGCTCAGCCACGACGGCTGGTAACCCACGGACCCCCATGAAAAAAGCAACCCAGGACAGACTCATCGCCCAGCTCGAGGCCACTCTGCTCGACGGCCGACTCGCCCGCGACGAAGAGGCCGACCTGCGGCAGGTGGTCGAGGCGATCGGCGACGACCGCGAAGCCCTCGCCTTCATGCGCAACCGCGCGTACGACATGGCCTTTACCCGCATCAGCGACCACCCGCACGACACGCTCCGCTGGCTCCAGCGCATCGACAAGCTGGTCGACAACACCGCCCGCCCCGCCGAGCAGGGCGGCCGCACCGGCGAACCCATCTGCGCCTTCTCGCCGGGCCAGGACATCCGCCGGCTCATCGAACGCGAGCTGCGCGAAGCGAAGCACTCTCTCGAGCTGTGCATCTTCACGATCACCGACGACCGTATCACCGACGAGATCATCGCCGCCCACCGCCGCGGCGTCGCCGTGCGTGTCATCACCGACAACGACAAGCAGTACGACACCGGCTCCGACATCGCCCGCCTGGTCAAGCAGCACGTACCCACGCGCTTCGACCCCGACAACGACCACATGCACCACAAGTTCGCCCTCGTCGACGACACCCGCCTCATCACCGGCAGCTACAACTGGACCCGCGGCGCAACGCACAACCACGAGAACGTCCTCATCTTCAGCCACGAAGACACCGTCAAACGCTACACCGCCGAGTTCGAGCGGCTCTGGCGATCCTTCGGCTAAACTGCGGGCTACCCGCCGGAGACTCGGATGGAAGACGACCCGTTCACACCGCCTGCCCCGCCCACATCACCGCCGGCCAATATGGCCCCACCTCCCCTGCCGCCCCAGCCGCGCGGGCCCGGCGGCTACAACGAGCCCTACGTCTTCTACTGCGTCGGCTGCAACCAGCCACTCACCGACGCGGCCCTCGGCGGCGCCTGCCCACACTGCGGCAAGCCCACCGACGAGTCCATCAAGTACCACACCGCCTCCCCGTCCGGCGGACGCACCCCCGGCAGCGCGATCGCGTCGCTCGTCCTGGGCATCACCTCCATCGTCACCTGCACGCTTTACGGTTTGCCCGCCATCGTGTGTGGCATCCTTGCGCTCTACTTCGCCAGCCGTGCCAAACGCCTTATCCGATCGGGCGAGTTCGGCGATCAGGGCAAAGGCATGATTGTCGCCGGCCAAGTCTGCGGTTGGGTCGGCCTCGCGTTCGGGCTCATCTACACGGTACTCATCATCGTCTACATCTTTTTCATGGTGAGTATGTTCCAGAACATGCCCACGGGCCCCACCTGGCAGCCGCCCCCGCAACAGCACCAGCCGTGGAACCCATCGCCCAACACGCCCGGCCAACCCTTCGGCGTCCCACACTCGCAGCCCGGCGGCGGAGTCGGCAACGGCAGCGGTAATGCCGACGACATCGGCGATACCGTTGAAGACATCGCCCAGGAAGAGCCCC
The DNA here is from genome assembly GCA_044439905.1 of Phycisphaerales bacterium JB063. Lineage (GTDB taxonomy): Bacteria > Planctomycetota > Phycisphaerae > Phycisphaerales > Phycisphaeraceae > JAHQVV01. The sequence goes on from JBITAC010000151.1 coordinate 8,766, forward strand.
TTGATAGCGCCGACCAGCCCTAGCGTAATCGCCCGCGTTGATCCCCGTCTCGGTGCCACCGCCCGCCCGGCCCGGCTACAATCGTGCCGATGAGCGGAAGCAATCCATACGACCAGGACCCCTACGCCGACGACTTCTCCGAGCCCGTCGCCCAAACACCCCCGGCCGATCCGCTCCCCCCCACGCACGCCAACACACCAAGCACGCCCGCCCCGGCGGCCCCGGCCACCCCGCCGACGCACGCGGCGCCGCGCCCGCCCTACATCCCCGGCGAGATCGCGGCCACCACGGTCCAGTGCTCGGGCTGCGGCTACAACCTCACCGGCGTCACCATCGGCGGGGTCTGCCCCGAGTGCGGCATGGACGTGGGCCAGTCGATCATGACCGGCGCGACACAGGCCACCTCGAGTCTCGCCGTGAGCTCGATGGTCCTGGGCATCATCGCCGTCTTCCCCGCCTGCATCCCCTTCGTCGGCATCGCGCTGCCACTCATCGGCCTGCCCATGGGGATCGTCTCGCTCAACCAATACAAACGCAACCAGTTCACCCCGGGCTCCAAGGGCATGGCCATCGCGGGCGTCGCCACCAACGGCGTCGCGCTGCTCATCCAGCTCGGCATGCTCATCATGGTCTTTACGTAACCCAATCTTCACCCAACACAATCGCTCATACTTCATAGCATGGCGTTCGACACGTCCACCCCGGCTGCACCATGAACGAAAGCACGCCCAACCCGCACCACCGACAAGCCAACAGCGAACTCGCACGCGCGCTCGACGACATCATCAGCATGGCGGGCGGCGACCCCAAGCGCTCGCGCTCCATGCGCATCCGCGAGATCATGCACACCGCCGTCAAACTCATCGACGACGGCTCGGACATGGGCGAGGTCAAGCTCATGTCGAGCTCGCTCAAGGAGCTCCGCTACGCGCTCAAGGTCTTCCGCCCCTACGCCGAGACCCGCAAGATCAGCATCTACGGCAGCGCCCGCACGCCCATCGGCCACCCCGACTACATCGCCGCCGTCGCCTTCGCCAAAGCCATGGCACAGGCCGGCTGGATGGTTATCACCGGCGCGGGCGACGGCATCATGCGCGCAGGCCACGACGGCGCCGACCGCAAGGCCTCCTTCGGCGTCTCCATCAACCTGCCCTTCGAGACCAACGCCAACGACATCATCCTCGGCGACCCCAAACTCATCGCCTTCAAGTACTTCTTCACACGCAAGCTCACCTTCATGTGGATGTCCCACGCCATCGCCCTATTTCCCGGCGGCTTTGGCACCCAGGACGAGGGCTTCGAAGCACTCACCCTCATCCAGACCGGCAAAGCGCCGCTCATGCCCATCGTCATGGTCGACGCGCCCGGCGGCGATTACTGGAAACACTGGGACAACTACGTCACCCACTCACTGCTCAAGAACGGCTGGATCAGCGAAGACGACCAAAACCTCTACATGGTCACCGACGACCCCGCCGCCGCCGCGCAGCACGTCCTCGACTTCTACCGCAACTACCACTCCGCACGCTTCGTCCGCGACACCCAGGTCCTTCGTATCCAACGCCCGCTCACCGAAGAACAACTCGACCAGCTCAACACCGACTTCGCCCTGCTCGTCCGCTCGGGCAAGATCACCCAGGGCGGACCGCTCCCCGAAGAACGCAAAACCCTCCCCGCACTCCCCCGCCTCACCTACCACAGCACCAAACGCGACTACGGCACCCTCCGCGCCCTCATCAACCGGATCAACCAATACGACCTCCAGAACACAAGAATCGCGTGAAAACGGATGTGGCTGGTGGTTAGTGGTTAGTGGCTGGTGAATCGCAAAACTAGAACGCGCACCGGCTCGCGGTTCCCACTGTTCACCGTGAACTATTCACTGTTCACTTCTTCCCCCCTATGCCCGCGTCGTTGAAGCGAGTTCCACGAGCATCAATGCCGCGCGATCTCCCCCGCCGCACGGTCCACCGAAACCTATTCACCGTGTACGTTCCGATCCATCCCCGTACCCAGCCGGTTGCGCTCAATCCGTGCCGTCAACCGCTCCCCCGCCCAACGCCCACCAGGGCAGCAGCCAGAGCACCAACAGCCCCCAGAACAACTGCGTGTAAATCTCGCCTACATCATCCATCGCAACCCCATTGCATCGCCCGCGTCCACCCCCACCGTCTAACCACGCAAGACAACCGCCATGCCTCGAACGACTGAAGCACAGCGGAGACGGAGACAAAACACACCATACTTCTTGACAAGGCCACCGGATGTTCAGGATCGATAGAGTGTTTTACAGAACCAGCCAACGCCGACCCTGTCATCCTGTCAAAAAATACCTGTCCGCAACGCTACTCGAAACCCGGGCCACGACGACGCCGACACATCGCCAACCCACCAAACACCAGTAACCCCAACGTCCCCGGCTCAGGCACCGTGGTGAAACCCACGTTGTCGACCTGCGCATCGAAGTTCGTGAACCCGAAGAAAAACCCCGGGACAAACGTCGTAAACGTGTAGCTGTCCGCACCCGCCAACACATCCGCAAACGTTCGGCCGTCGGGCAGCACCGGCTCAAAGGTATTGGGGTCCTCATCGCCCGCGCCCAGCCAGCCCATCGGCAGCACGCTGCTGGTCGGGTCGTCCACCGTCACCGCATACGTCTGCCACCCCGGGCTGTTCACCGCGTCCAGCACGCCGAGGTGGTAGTACACACTCGCGTACCCGTTCGCGCCGCCGTTGTCGTCGTCACGGATCTCGACCACGAAGTCGCGCGTCACCTCGCCGCCAAAGAACGTGATCGAATCCACCAGAACATCCACCGTCAAAGTAAACGGCTGCGTAAAATCAATCGGCTGACTCTCCTGACGGATGTCCATCCCGAACACATCAAGCAACTCCACGTCCAGGTTCGCGCCCGGGTTGCCGCCCACCGCGCTGACATCGGTCCGCCCGCTGACACTCCAGCCGTTGCGGCCGGTCTCGAAGTCAGTCACTGCTGCGTTCGCCGCACTACTCAGCACTAGCCCCACACACGCCAATCCACCGCAAACGATGCGGCGAACCACTTGTTTTTGATCCAACACCATGTCTTTTCTCCAGAGATAGGCACGAACACCTGCGGGGCGGTCACCCGCTTGCTTGCACGCCCAGTCTACTGCGACGCGATGAAGAAACAAGAGTTGACCACGAAGCGGCACAACAAACTTCCCCGCCTGTGTGCACGAAAAATAGGCGATGCCGACCACTAGAGAGGAGCGCGCCGAAAACTGATGCGCTTCAAGGCAACGACACCAGAACGCAGGCCCGCCCAACGGCACGACGCACACCCAAGGTGGCCCGCAGCCCCGCGACACCAAACGCTCTCGCGTTCGGTGCGGCGAGCGGAGCAAGGCCGTGATGAAAAAAATAAGCGTGGGGGGGGAACCCGATTCCCCTACCCCCCCTCACGCTTGTCGTCTGATTGAGATGCCTGGCCTGCGGCCGAGGTTGCTCGATCACTCCCTCCCGTCCCGAGTCGCGATATGGGGTATCGCTGGAGGACAGGTTGCTTGGCGGCACGCGCCATTGCCCGGGTTCGAATTGTGTCGAGTCCGACCCTACCGCCCTGAGGTAGTTGGGCGGGAAGTTTGACTATCGGCCAAACACCTTAGCCGCATGACCCGACGGCCCGAAAAAATCATCCCCATCGCTACAGCTTCAATGACCACGCGGTAAACATCGCCCCAATGAAACAACTGCCGAAAGCCCCTAACTACTTTGCTTTACGCTTTGACGCCGACTTGACGAGCCCCTGAAGATGCAAGTTTTGCACCACACCCTCTCGGCATCGCAATAGCGCTATCGACAGCGATACACAAACGGACGCACCGACACTGGGCTGGCCTCGTGAACACGCCCCCTATCGCTTGGGCCGAGGTGCGCGCCAAGCATACGGGTCACGCGACAATGTCGTGGATGACGTGCGCGTGTTCGACGCCGGTGAGGCGTTGGGCCAGCCCCTGGAACTTGTAGGTGAGTCGCATGTGGTCGATCCCCATGAGGTGGAGGATGGTGGCGTTGAGGTCGCGGATGTGTGTGCCGCCGTCGACGATGTTGTAGCAGTAGTCGTCGGTGGTGCCGTGCTCGACGCCGGGCTTGACGCCGCCGCCCGCGAGCCACATGGAGAAGCACCGGCCGTGGTGGTCGCGGCCGGCGTTGAGCCCGCCCTGGCTGTAGGCGGTGCGTCCGAACTCGCCGCCCCAGACGACGAGGGTGTCGTCGAGCAGGCCCCGGCGTTTGAGGTCTTTGACCAGCGCGGCGCTGGCCTGGTCGGTGTCCTGGCACTGGTTGGTGAGGTGGGTGACCAGGTTGTCGTGCTGGTCCCAGCCGCGGTGGAAGAGCTGGATAAAGCGGACGCCGCGTTCGATCATGCGGCGGGCGAGCAGGCAGTTCGCGGCGTAGGTGCCGGGGATGCGGGCGTCGGGGCCGTACATCTCGAAGACCGAGTCGGGCTCGTCGGAGAGGTCGGCCAACTCGGGGACGGAGGTCTGCATGCGGTAGGCCATCTCGTACTGTGCGATGCGTGTTTCGATCTCCGGGTCGCCGGTGGCCTGTGCGTGGTGCGCGTTGAGCTCGGCCAGTGCATCGAGCTGTTCGCGGCGCAGGCCCGGGTCAACACCCGCGGGGTTGTTGAGGTGCATGACCGGGCTCGCGCCCGAGCGGAGGCGGACGCCCTGGTGTCGGCTTGGGAGGTAGCCGCTGCCCCAGAGGCGCGAGAAGATCGGCTGCCCGGGGTCTTTGCCGGTGCCCTGGCTGAGCAGGACCATGTAGGCGGGGAGGTTTTCGTTTTCGGAGCCGAGCCCGTAGCTGAGCCAGGCGCCCAGGGAGGCGTGGCCGACCTGCTGGCTGCCGGTGTTGATGTAGGTGATGCCCGGGTCGTGGTTGATGGCTTCGGTGTTGACGGCTTTGAGCACGGCGATGTCGTCGACGATGGACGCGGTGTGGGGGAGCAGGTCGCCGATCCACCGCCCGCACTGGCCGTGCTGCTGGAAGGGCCGGATGGGGGCGTTGACAAGGAACTCGCTTTGCCCCGCGGTCATGCCGGTGACGCGCTGGTCGCCTCGGACGGAGGGCGGGAGCGGTGTGCCGTGGCGGTCGGTGAGGTTGGGCTTGTAGTCGAAGAGGTCGATGTGGCTGGGCCCGCCGGACTGGAAGAGGTAGATCGCGCGTTTGGCTTTGGGGGGGAAGTGTGGCAGGGGCGGCGGCTTGGCCGGGGAGTCGGGCGCGGCGGGCTGGGCGTCGGCCTGCAGCGCGAAGGCGGCGGGGCCGAGGAGCGAGGCGAGCGCCGCGGCGCCGACGCCGTTACGCACCTGGCTGAAGAGCTGGCGTCGGGTGATGCCCCGGTGGTAGTGGGTCAGCGGGTCCATGCGTGCTACTCGCGGGTGATGGCCTGGTCGAGGTTGAGGATCGTGGAGGCGACGACGGCCCACGCGGCGCGGTCGGGCGTCTGCTCCGCAGAGACGAGGCCCGGGGTCATCGCCCGCGCGTCGTCGGGCTGCTGGGTAAAACGCTCGACCGCCTGCGCGTGGAGGCGTCGGAGCAGGGCCAGCTCTTGGGCCTCGGGAAGCCGAGCCGTGACACGGCGGAACATGAACCGGATGCGTGCGTCGGGGTCGTCGGTGTGCTGGATCGCAAGGCCGGCGAGCGCCCGGGCGGCCTTGACGTACTCGGGGTCGTTGAGCAGGACGAGCGCCTGGAGCGGGGTATTGGTGCGGGAGCGCTGGATCGTGCAGACCTCGCGGGTGGGCGCATCGAAGGCGCTGAGGGACGGCGGCGGGTTGGTGCGTTTCCAGAAGGTGTACATGCTGCGTCGGTGTTGGCCGGCGTCGTCGCTGGGGTAGAAGGCCTGGGCGGTGAAGGCGTCGGGGTAGCCGAAGTGGCTGACCTCGCGCCACAGGCCGTGGGGCTGCTGGGGGTAGACGCTGGGCCCGCCGACGCGGAGGTCGAGTCGGCCGGCGGCGGCGAGCGCGGCGTCACGGATGAACTCGGCGGGCAAACGGAAACGCGACGCGCGGGCGAGCAGCTCGTTGTTGGGGTCGCGCTCGAGTAGTGCGGGCGAGGCGAACGAAGACTGCCGATAGGTCGCGGACATGACCATGAGCTTGAGCAGGTGCTTCGTATCCCAGCCGCTGTCGATGTACTCGACCGCAAGCCAGTCGAGCAGATCGGGGTGCGACGGGTACGCGCCTTGCGAGCCAAAGTCGTTAGGCGTTGAGACGATGCCTCGGCCAAAGAGCATCTGCCAGTAGCGGTTGACGGCGACGCGTGCGGTGAGCGGGTGGTCGGGCTGGGCGAGCCAGTGCGCTAGCGCGAGGCGCGGGGGCGTGCCCTCGGCGTGCATCGTGGGCAGCACGGCGGGGACGCCGGCGCTGACCGGCTGGTCGTGGTCGGGCTGGTCGTACGCGCCGCGTGTGAGGACGTACGTCTGGCGTGGCCCCTCTTCGCGCATCACCATCGCCGACGCCTGCCCCGCCTCGAGGTCCCCAGCGAGCACCGCCAACTCGCGGTGGATCGTCGACTGGTGCTGGCCCCAGAGCTCGGTCGTCTTGGCAAACTCGGCGTTGATGGCTTGCCACTGCGCCTCGGTCCGCTGTGTCGCAGGAAGGTTGAGCGCCTCGGCTAGATCCCCCTTTGCCGTGGCGATTACCTCGGCCTCCCACTGCGCACGCGCCTCCACCAGCTCGGGCGGGTGGAGCTTGTAACGCTCCAGCGTTGCGATGCGGCGCTCGAGGTCCCGGCGGTACGTCGCCGCGTCGGTCAGCGGGCCGTCGGTACGGATCACGGGCGCGGTGTTGCCGTTCACCGCGCCATTGCCCGGCTCGTGCGCCGTGTTAAAGAACGCATAGAACTGGAAGTACTCACGCTGCGAGAGCGGGTCGTACTTGTGGTCGTGGCACTGCGCACAGCGCATCGTCAGCCCGAGAAACACCGACGAGACCGTATCAATCTTGTCGGCGATGTAGATCACCCGGTACTCCTCGGGGATCGTGCCGCCCTCGTGGGTGTTCATGCTGTTGCGCAGGAAACCGGTCGCGAGCTGCTGCTGGCTTGTCGCGTCGGGCAGGAGGTCGCCCGCGAGCTGCTGGGTCATGAACTGGTCGTAGGGCATGTTGCGGTTGAGCGCATCGATGACCCACTCCCGCCAGAGCCACATGTCGCGGTGGTCGTCGATCGAGAAGCCGTTGGTGTCCGCGTAGCGTGCCGCGTCGAGCCAGGGCAGCGCCAGGCGTTCACCAAAGTGCGGCGAAGCGAGCAGCCGATCGACCGCCCGCTCGTATGCGTCGGGTGCGTCGTCATGGATAAAACGATCGACCTCTTCAACCGTTGGCGGCAGCCCCGTCAGGTCAAACGTCAGCCGACGGATCAGTGTCGCCGGGTCGGCCTCGCGTGAAGGCGCGAGGCCCTCACGCTCAAGCCGAGCCAATACGAACGCATCGATATCGTTTCGCAGCCAACCCGCGTCCCCCACCGCCGGCGGCACGGCACGCTCCGGCGGCAGGTACGCCCAGTGCGCCTCGTACACCGCGCCCTCTTCGATCCACCGACGCAGCGACGCCTTCTCTTGATCCGTCAGCTCAAGGCCCGACTCCGGCGGGGGCATCACCGAATGCGCCCGGGGGTGGTCGATGCGTTCGACCAACACGCTCAAAGAAACGTCGCCCGGCTCAATCACCGCGTAGGCACCGACGTACCCCTCACCATCGCCTGTCACATCCAGCCGAAGGTCCGCGCCGCGTGTGCCGGGGTCCGGGCCGTGGCAAGCAAAGCATTTATCCGAGAGGATCGGCCGAACGTCACGTTGAAAAGAAAGCGGCCCGGCGTGTTGTTGTTCACTGACCCGCTGGACCTCAGCCACCCGCCCGGGGACGCCCGCTTCGTTCTCTGACGACTGCATCGCTGCCCGTAACACACCCGCGCCCACAGCGAGCGCCGCGAGCAGCAGCCCATTACGAACAGCGAGCCCGATGCTTGGGCGGCGCGGCTTCCGTGTCACACAGTCAGTCATAGCATTCGCTCAAGCGGAACAGTCCAGCGTTATCTTAGATCAGCACACCGAGCCCATGTAGCGCACCAGCGTCCAGATCGCGTCAATCCAGCGATCGCCCTATCGCAAGGTGACGCTGTCACGACAGGATGCAAATGCGTATCGCCGTGTTACATACGCCAGGGCCGCGGCCGTCCATCACGCACCACCGCACGAACAAGCTACATTGCAGGCATGAAAACCCGCTCCGCCCTACCGCTGCTGCTGCTCTGGTTCACCTGCGCCACCGCCGCACTCGCCTTCGCGACACCCGCTGTCCCCAGCGGACAAACACCCCCCTCCAAGCCGTACCTGAGTGACGCGAAGGCGCGGACCCAACCCGCCACTTCTTTCAACACCAACGCAATCCACGCCGACCGCCCCAACATCCTCCTCATCATCGCCGACGACTGGGGCTGGCCCCACGCCGGGGCCTACGGCGACACCGCCATCCACACCCCCGCCTTCGACCGCATCGCAAGCGAAGGCGTCCTCTTCAACCGCGCCTTCGTCGCCTCACCTTCCTGCACCCCCTCCCGCAACGCCATCCTCACCGGCCAGGACATCTGGCGGCTGGGCGTCGGCGCGAACCTCTACGGCCAACTCCCCGCACAACTCAACGTCTACCCACTGCTCCTCCAAGACGCCGGCTACCGCATCGGGCACGGCGGCAAGTCCTACGGCCCCGGCTCACTCGACAACCGCGACCAACACCCCGCCGGCCCCGGGTTCGGCCCCGG
>JBITAC010000152.1:0-3708 GCA_044439905.1 Phycisphaerales bacterium JB063
GGGTCGAGGTACACCGCCGCGTCCATCAGCTCGCGGACTTCTTGTTCCAGCAGCACCATCGCCGGCAGCATCGGCCGCTGCTCGCGCGTCTCGATCATCTCCAGCGTCGAATCATCCGTCACGGTCACACCCGCGAACGCGGGGATCGGGTTGCCTTCGCCATCGGTCGTGCGGATCGTCAGCGTCACCTCGCCGGCCGGCGTGTACTGCGCCGAGTTCGGGACGATCTCGACGTTCACGTGGTCCTTGGGCGCGCGGTAGATCAGCCGTTCAGCAAGCGGGTTGCCCTCGGCGTCATACGCGGTGACGGTGAGGATGCCGGTCGCGGTGTCGGGAAGCGTGCCCTCGTTCACCTCGGGCAATGCGCCTTCGTCAAGCTTTGCTTGAGACCAAAACAGCAACGGGAACATCCGCTCACCCAACACACCCTGCATGGTGTAGGCCTCGGCCACAACAAGCTCGCGTTGACGGATCACGACACGAACAGATTCATCAACTTCGCCCTCCAATGCGGCGTCTACATCGTCCGTGAGTGAGTTCCCAGCGATACGAACCTCGATGGCTTCGTCGAAGGCGTAGCTGGCTTTCGATGGCCGAATGGTGACACCGTGTTCCTGCACCTCCGGCAGCTCAAACCGCGCCGTCACACTCTCGGGCTCGGTGATCTCAACGTGGTAGCTGAAACGCTCGGACAACGGCATCAAAGTGAACACGCCGCGACCCTCGTGGGTCGTCTCAAACGTCGTCACCTCATGCTGGCGCAGCGCACGTGAGAGGCGGTCGGTCGCGATGACGACCCCCCGCAGGTCCGCCGGCTTGCCATACGGCGTGCGCGCCTCGAAGTACACGCGGTTCTCGACGCCTGCGATCAGGTCGCCGCCCTCGGGGTAGAACTGGATATCCACCGTCTGCAGCAGGATCGGGATCGTCTTGCTGGCCGTCTCGACCACGCCGCCGTCTTCGATCACAAACGCGAGCGTGCCCTCGCCGCGGGCGATCTCGGCGGGCAGTTCGAAACGGGCCTCGGCGTTGCCGGTGTTGCTCATCGTCACGGGGACGCGTGCGACCTCGACACCGTCGACCCGTGCGATGGCGGTGACGGTGGCACCCTCGGGGACGCCGCCCTCGGCGCGCTCGGCCTCAAGCGTCGCGACGACGGTATCGCCCGGGCCGTAGCCGTCGCGCAAGAACTCGATCTGTGTCTTGATGCGGGGCGGGCGGTAGGCGCGGATATCGAAGGTCCGCTCGGCCGGGGCGTGTCCGCTCCACGGGTAGGTGATCTTGATGGTGTACTCGCCGCCGGCCTGGCCTTGGGGGACTTCCCACGAGAAGCCCACGGTGCTGTCCTGCATGCCCGTTTGGCCGGACGCGACGACAGCGCCCTTGGGGTCGCGGACCTCGATCATCGGCCGGGCCTGGTTGTTCTCGTCTTCGGGCAGCGGGGTGTGGTCAAACGCATCGAGCACGACGCCGCGGACGTAGACGGTTTCGCCGGCCCGGTAGATGGGCTTGTCGGTGCTGAGGTGGGTGAGGTAGCGTTGCTCGCCGCCCAGGGCCTGGGTGATCTGCTGCTGGGGGGTGAGCTCTTCTTCGACGGCTTCGGGCTGGGGGTCGGGGTCGGGGTCGGGCTCGGGGATGCCCGGGGGCAGCGGGCCGTCCTGCGCAAGGGCGGGGACGAGCAGGCCCAGCGAGGCGAGGAGTGTGGCGTAGAGCGAGGTACGGGTGATGGACATGGTGGGCTCCCTCTGGGGGTCGTGGTCGGATGGCCGAGGGTGAGTCGTGGTTCTGAGCGTGCTCACGTCGGGCGCGGGCATGGTACTCGGGGTTGGACGCGGTACGATGGTCGGGGTTCCAAGCGATTGGGCTGATTTTGATTCCCCCGTCGGCCGCCGGATTTGGGGGGTTCGCCGGCCCGTGTGGTTTGGCAGGTAGCACGCGAGATGACCCACCCACCGACCAGCCCCGACCCCAGCGAACAGCCGACGGTGGACTCGACCCCCGGCGGGCCGGCCCCGGCGCACGACCCCAGCGAGCAGCCCACCGTGGACTCGGCCGCCGGCGGCGCGGGCGACCCCGCCGCAAGCGACACGGTGGCCTCCAACGCCGGGCCCGCCGCCCGGCTGGGGGGCGGATCGGCGCCGTCGCGCGCCGCGCTCGGGCTCGACCAGCCCCAGCCCGAACACGCGCCCAGCGTCCCGGGCTACCACATCACCGGCCAGCTCGGCGAGGGCGGCATGGGCGTGGTCTGGCGGGCCGTGCAACTCGCGACCCACCGCCGCGTCGCGCTCAAGGTCATGGGGGCGGGCATGTTCGGCAGCGAGCAGGCCCGGCGGCGCTTCGAACGCGAGGTCGAGCTCGCGGCCCGGCTCGAACACCCCGGAATCGCACGCGTCTACGACTCGGGGCTCGCCAAGGGCGTCTACTTCTACGCCATGCAGCTCGTCCCGGGCACCACCCTCGACCTCTGGGCCAGCGCGCAACAGCCCACCAAACGCACCGTCCTCAAGCTGATGCGCGACACCTGCCTCGCCGTGCAACACGCCCACCAGCGCGGCATCATCCACCGCGACCTCAAGCCCGCCAACATCCTCGTCACCACCCCGCAAGACGAAGACGCCACACACGCCACGACCCAATCACACGCCACCGCAACGGGCCAACACCACGACGGGCCCCGCCCCGTGCTCGTCGATTTCGGCCTCGCCAAGCCCGCGATCGACGACGGCGCAGGCGTCTCCGTCACCGGGCAGATCGCCGGCACCCCCGCCTACATGTCGCCCGAGCAGGCGGCCGGCAACGTCGACGAGCTCGACACCCGCAGCGACGTCTACTCCCTGGGCGTCATCCTCTACAAACTCCTCACCGGCGAACTGCCCCACGATATGACCGGCCCGCTGCACCAGGTCGTGCAACGCCTCCAGGACACCGAGGTCCGCCGGCCACGCCAGATCTCGCCGCGCGCGGTCCGCACGGTCGACCCCGAGCTCGAGACCGTGCTGCTCAAGGCCCTCGAAAAAGAGCCCGACCGCCGATACCCCTCCGCTGGCGCGTTCGCGGCCGACCTCGACAACTACCTCAACGGCGAACCGCTCAACGCCCGACCGCCGGCGCTGGGCTACCTGCTGCGCAAGCGCGCGTACAAGTACCGCAAGCCGTTAGTCGCGGCGGGCGGGGTCGCGCTGGCAATCGTGCTGGGCATCGGGGTGTATGCGTACACGCTGTACCACAAGCAGGTCATCCTGCCGGTGGCGTCGAACCCGCCCGGCGCAGCGATCCGCGTGAACGGCGTGCTGCAGCTGGGCTGCGGAAAAACGCCCTGCCGCGTGGTGCTCGGCCCGGGCGAGCACGTGATCGAAATCGTCCACGACGGCCTGGGCGACCGCGCCTTTAAGCCCGCGGCCCGGACGGTGCGCGTCGCCTGGGGCAGCGCCGACCTCGCCGACATCGCCGAGCCCATCAACCTCGTGCCCGCCTACCAGACCGCGCTGTTCCGCTCGGCGCAGCCCGGCGTCGTCGTCACCCTGCAAGACCACACCACCGGCGAGGCGGTCGGCCAACCGTTCACCACACCCAACGCCATCGTCCTCGACCGCGGCCGATACCGCTACTTCATCGAAGGCGACACCGGCGACCACGCCCGCCAAGGCCACCTGCTCGAAATCGACGGCAGCATCACCCCGGTCGAAATCATCGTGGGCGGGGAGTAGG
>JBITAC010000153.1:0-7336 GCA_044439905.1 Phycisphaerales bacterium JB063
GGCCTTCGAAACAAAGGTGAGATCAAACGGCATGAGTATGTCGAAAACATGAATCTGTACGCGGACCTGATTAGCAGCTACGCCGCCTATCACGAACGCACCGGGGCCTGGCCCGTACCGGGCACTTATGACCAGCCCGCGTTGAAGTACCTGGGGACCGGGCGAGACCTTGAGGGCGACCGGCTGGACCGCTACCTCGTCGATTTCGACAGCGGCATTGAGATCGAGTTTGAGTTCCGCTATGAAGGCACTGTCCGTGTCTGGCAGATTTCGGAGTAGCACGTAGGGTGGGTGGAGCGAGTCCGCGAGCGATACCCACCACAGGACACGAGCGGATAGGCAGCGCGATGGTGGGTATCAGTCGCGGACTCCTTCCACCCACCCTGCTGCTGAATCACACATCCACCGCCTCGGCCTCGTCGGCGTGCTCCATGATGAAGCGGAACCGGGCGCTGGGGTCTTTGCCCATCAGGTCGCTCATCACCTGATCGGTCTGCAGCGGGTCGGCGATCTCGACACGCAAGAGCCGGCGGGTCTTGGGGTTGAGCGTGGTTTCCCACAGCACCTTGGGCATCATCTCGCCCAGGCCTTTGAACCGGGTGATATCGACCTTGCTGTTGCCCTTCGCGTGTTCGCGGAGGATGCGTTCGCGGTCGTTCTCGTCGCTGGCCCAGTAGGTCTCTTTGCCGATGTCGACCCGGTAGAGCGGGGGCATCGCGATGAAGACCCGGCCTTCGCGGATGAGCATCTCGAGGTGGCGGTAGAAGAGGGTCAGCAGCAGCGTGGTGATGTGGTGGCCGTCGGAGTCGGCGTCGGCGAGGAGGATGATGCGCTGGTAGCGGAGCTTGGCGAGGTCGAAGGTCGGCCCGATGCCGCAGCCCATCGCGGTGAGCAGGTCGCCGATCTCTTTGTTGTCGAGGACTTTTTTAAGCGAAGCGTTCTCGGTGTTGAGCACCTTGCCGCGCAGGGGGAGGATGGCCTGGTGGCTGCGGTCTCGGCCCTGCTTGGCGCTGCCGCCTGCCGAGTCGCCTTCGACGATGAAGAGTTCGCTGTCGTGGCGGTCGTTGGCGAGGCAGTCGCTGAGCTTGCCGGGGAGGGTGAGCTTGTTGGTGGCGCTCTTGCGTGAGACGGCGGCGCTGGCGGCGCGGGAGGCGGCGCGGGCGCGGGCGGCGGCGACGATGCGTGCGACGATGGCCTCGGCGACGGACTGGTTCGAGTTGAGCCAGTGCTCAAACGCGGGGCGCACGGCATTATCGACCACGCCCGTCATCTCGACGTTGTTCAGCCGGTCCTTGGTCTGGCTCTGGAACTGGGGCTCGGTGACAAAGACGGAGAGGATGCCGTGGACCCCTTCGCGGAGGTCGGGGTGTTCGAGCTTGACGCCGCGGGGGGTGAGTTTGTGGACCTCGATGTAGTTGCGTAGCGCCTTGTTGATCCCGGCGCGGAGGCCGTTTTCGTGTGTGCCGCCGGCGGGTGTGGGGATGCCGTTGGCGTAGGACTTGATGTACTCTTCGGTGTGGTCGGTCCACTGGAAGACGCACTCGACGCGGCTGTCGCCGACCTCTTTTTCGAAGCGGAAGGGCGCGTCGTGGGTCGGTCGGGCCTTGCGGTCTTTGAGTGTTTTCGCGAGGTAGTCGGCGATACCGTCCTCGTGGTGGAACGTGACCTTGGTCGGCCCGCCCTCGGCGGTTTCGTCGGTGTAGTGGATCTTGACGCCGCGGTGGATGAAGCTCGCGACCTCGATGCGCTGGGCGATGGTTTCGGAATTGAACTGCGTGCGGGCGAAGATGGTGGGGTCGGGCTCGAAGTAGATGGTCGTGCCGCTGCCGCGCACGGGTGCTTTTTTGCGGAGCAGCTTGGTAGTGGGTTTGCCGCGTTTGAACTCCATGCGGAACTCTCGGCCGTCGCGTTTGACGGTGGCGACGAGTTTCTTGGAGAGCGCGTTGACGACCGAGGCGCCCACGCCGTGGAGCCCGCCGGAGGTCTTGTAGTTGTTGCCCTCGAACTTGCCGCCGGCGTGGAGCTCGGTGAGGACCATCTCGAGGCCGGACTTTTTGGATTTCTTATCGATATCGGTGGGGATGCCTCGGCCGTTGTCGGAGACGGTGACGGACTGTCCGTCGGCGTGGAGGGTGACGTGGATTTCGGAGGCGTGGCCGTTCATCGCCTCGTCGACGCCGTTGTCGAAGACTTCCCAGACGAGGTGGTGGAGCCCGGCGGACCCGACGCCGCCGATGTACATACCGGGGCGTTTGCGTACGGGGTCGAGGCCTTCAAGGCGGGAGAGATCGGCGGTGGTGTAGGTTTGGGTCATTGGTTTTTGATCTCACGCAGAGGCGCGGAGGCGCAGAGAGAGCGGGTGCGTTAGTCGGGCATGCCGTTACTGATTCGGTGGATACCCTGCTTCATGAGTTCACACCCAAAGTTGAGCAGAAGCCCGACGCGAAGATCCATCAGACGCAGGTAGGTTAGAACTTGCTTCTTATGCACGTTCTTCACCTCTTCGACAGACTTGAGTTCAACCACGACCTTACCCTCAACCAATAGGTCACATCGAAAAGCTTCGTCAAACGCCAGGCCGTCAAAAACAATCGGGACGGGAATCTGGGCCTCTACTCGCAAGCCGCGTTTCCGCAATTCATACATCAAGATGCGTTCATAGACCGACTCCAGCAGTCCGGGCCCCAGGGCTTGATGGACTTTCATCGCCGCATCGACAACGACCCCGGTCACGTCATTCTCGTTCATCTCTGCGCCTCCGCGCCTCTGCGTGAGTTTATGACTTCGCCTCCGGCAGTGGTTCGGGGGCGGGGATGGGCTCGGGGGTGATGCTGGCGATCTTGCCGTTTTTCTGCATCTCGGTGCCGCGTCCGCCTCGGCCGGTGACGCGGTACTTGGCGGTGCTGACGGTCTTCTCGGCGCCTCGGTTGGTCTTGACGCGGAGCAGGTCGCGTTCGCCGGTGGAGGGCTTGAAGCCCAGCAGTTGGTCGCCGCTGCCGAGCTTGATGAGCTGGACGCCCTTGCCCGGCCCCGAGAGGTAGTTGACTTCTTCGGCCTTGCAGACCATCGCGCGGCAGTCGGCGCTGACCGCGAGGAGCACCTCGTGGCCGTCGCAGATGTAGGCGTTGGTGATGCGTTCGCCCTTCTTGGGCCGGGCGTACTTTCGGCCGGCCTTGGTGCTGGGCTCGGTGAAGGGCTCGAGCCCGAAGCGTAGCGCGTAGCCGTCGGACGACGCGGCGACGGCGTGGATGAGCGGGCAGGCGTCGGGGTCTTTGGGGTTCTCTTTGTAGTCTTTGAGGACACGCTCATCGGCGGAGTAGCACGCGATGATTTTCTCGCCGTCCTTGAGTTTGAAGAGTTTTTGGATCGGTTCGCCGTAGCCCGTGGTCGCGGGGATGTCGATGATGCGTGCGGTGTAGCAGGTGCCCAGCGAGGAGAAGAACATGACGGTCGCGCGGGTCGAGCCGGCGACGCAGGCGAGCACGCTGTCGCCCTCGCGGATGCGGGTCGCCATCGGGTCCTTGATCTCTTTTTGCCGCTTGACCCAGCCGTCGGCGGTGATCAGGACGTGCGCGTCCTCGGCGACGATGAAGTCCTCGGCCGAGAACTCCGGCTCGTCGACCGCGGCGACGATCTTCGTCCGGCGGTTGCCCGGGTCGTCTTTCTTGCGGGCGTTGCCGCCGTACTGCTCGATGAGCTGCTTGAGCTCGTCGCGGACGATGCCCCACCGGCCCGAGGACATGTCGTCTTCCTTGTCGGCCAGCAGCTTCTTGATCTCGCGGGCGCGTTTGCGTTTCTGCTTGAGCTCGTCGGTAACCAGGTTGATCTCCAGCCGAGCCAGGCGGTAGAGCTTGAGCTCGAGGATCGCTTCGGTCTGCTCGGCGTCGAGCTGCTTGAAGCGTTTCATGATCTTCTGGGCCGCGTCTTTCTTGCCGTCCGAGGCGCGGATGATCTTGATGATCTCGTCGAGCGCATCGAAGATCAGCGCGAAGCCGTCGAGGATGTGGATGCGTTTTTCGAGGGCGCGTAGCTCGTGCTCAAGGCGGCGGGTGACGACTTCGTGGCGGAAGATCAGGAAGTAGCGGAGGATTTCGAGGATGCTCAGCCGCTGGGGCGCACCGACCTCGGGGTTGCTCGTGGGGACGAGCGTGGTCATGTTCACGCCGAAGTTGGTCTGGAGCTGCGTGTGCTTGTAAAGATAAGCGAGCAGCTTCTGTTCGTCGGCGTCCTTCTTGAGTTCGAGCTCGACGCGGACGTCATCGGTCGAGAGGTCGCGGACATCGATGAGCAGGGGCATCTTGCGGGAGAGGACGACCTGGGCGATCTGTTCGACGAGGTTGGCCTTATTGACGCCGTAGGGGATCGAGTCGATGACGAGCGTTTTGGTCGCGCGGGATTTGCTTGCGCCGGGTGTGGTGGTGCCTCGGATTTTGAGCGACCCGCGGCCGGCCTTGTAGATCTCGCGAAGCTCGGCGGGGCTGTTGACCACCTGCCCGCCGGTGGGGAAGTCGGGGCCCTGGATCGCGTCGTTGGCGATGAGCTGGTAGTCCTTGATGTCGGGGTTGTCGAGGACTTTGAGCAGGGCTTTGCAGACTTCGCCGAGGTTGTGCGGCGGGATGTTGGTGGCCATGCCGACGGCGATGCCTGCGCTGCCGTTGACCAGGAGGTTGGGCACCTTCGCGGGCAGGACGACGGGCTCGGTTTTGCTGCCGTCGTAGTTGGGCCGGAAGTGGACGGTATCGTGCCCGATGTCGTCGAGCAGGTGGGAGGCGATGGGCGCGAGCCGGCACTCGGTGTACCGGTAGGCGGCGGCGTTATCGCCATCGAGCGATCCGAAGTTGCCGTGTCCGTCGACGAGTTTTTCGCGCATGACCCAGGGCTGTGCGAGCCGGACGAGTGCGTCGTAGAGCGCGGTATCGCCGTGGGGGTGGTAGTCGCGCAGCGCGGAGCCGACGACGCCGGCACACTTGCGTGGCTTGGCGTCGGGGAAGAGCCGCTCTTGCCACATGGTGTAGAGGATGCGGCGGTGGACGGGCTTGAGTCCGTCGCGGACATCGGGCAGCGCTCGGCTGGTGATCACCGAGAGGGAGTAGTTGAGGTAGCGGGTCTGCGCGGCCTCGTGGAGCGAGACGGGCGCGATGCCCTGGCCCTCGCCGCCGGGCGTGGCGGTGTTTGCGTCGCCGTTGCCGTTGCCGTTGCCGCCATCGAACAGCCCGCCGTCCGACGCTTGCGCGGCGGATTTGCGGGTGGATGATTTCTTACGTGTCGTGCCCTTTTTGCGAGCCAAGCGACCGCCCTCCATGGCTGATCGGGGTGGGGAATCCGTTGGGGCGTGCAGTATAGAGCGAACCGCGCCGCGGGTGGGCCGGCCTCCCCGGGTGTTGAAAGCTCGGCCAAACCCGCCGGGGGACTCGGTACAATCAAGCCATGCGTGTCCTCGGCATCGACCCCGGCCTACGGCTCACCGGCTACGGCCTGGTCGAGACCCGCCCCGGCGCGATCGAGCCCGCCCTGGTCGAGGCCGGCGTCATCAAGCTCGACGCCAAGACGCCGGTCGCCGCCCGGCTTGCGCAGCTCGCCGAGGACCTCAACGGCCTGCTCGGGTCGCTCGCGCCGACTCGCATCGCGGTCGAAAAGCTCTTCGCCCACTACGCCCACCCGCGCACCGCGATCGTCATGGGCCACGCCCGCGGCGTCATTTTGCTCTGCGCCCAGCAGCACGGGCTGGGCATCGAAGAGCTCGGCGCAACCGAAGTCAAAAAATCACTCACGGGCAACGGCCACGCCTCTAAAGAACAGATGCAGCGGGCGGTGCAGGCCCAGTTCCGCCTCGCCCAGCCCCCGAGCCCGCCCGACGTCGCCGACGCCATCGCCATCGCGACCTGCTGCGCCAGGCGGGCGGCCGTCGCGGCGCTCTGACCCGCGTCAGCCCCAGCCGGTACGATATACCCACGGGGCACAGCCACTTCGCCATCACTTGGGACAGGGACACTATGAGCGTGAAGATGATCGGGATCGAGGACGACGGCATCGCGGTGCTCGCCTGCGCGGACCAGCTCGACGGGCTGGCCATGACCGCCGACGGCAACGCCCCGCTCAAGCAGGTGCTCGGCCAGGGCTGCTACTCCAAACGCGTCGCGCTCGACCTGGGACAGACCGGCTACATCGACTCCGCCGCCATCGGCTGGCTGCTCTCCAGCCACAAGGCCTTCAAAGACGCCGGCGGCCGACTCGTCATCCACTCCCTCCAGCCCGGCGTCAAACGCGTCATCGACATGATGCGCCTGGGCAGCGTCCTCGAACTCGCACCCAACCAAGCACACGCCCTCCAACAACTGCGCGGGAGCTAAACCCACATGATGCCTCAGACCCAGACCGCCGCACAGATGATCGACATCGCCGACCTCCCCGTGGGCGACGCCGTCGACCGCGTGATCGAGCACGCCGTCAACCTCCGCGCCAGCGACCTCTTCATCCTCGCCAACGAAGACTTCTACGCCATCAGCATCCGCCACCTCGGACTGATGCGCCCGGTCAGCATCGTCAGCGCCGAGGTCGGCAAGCAGTTCACCCAGCACATCAAGGCCAACGCAGGCATGGACGTCGCCGAGCACCGCCACCCCGCCGACGGCCGATGGATCTACGAACGCGCCCAGGACGACGAAGACGACAACGAAGACGCCGCCGTCGTCGACCTCCGGCTCAGCACCATCCCCACGCTCTACGGCGAGGACATGGTCATCCGCCTGCTCTCCCGCGACTTCGGGCTCTACGCCATGGACGAGCTCGGCTTCGCCGACGACGAACTCACCACCGTCCAGATGATGCTCGACTCGCCCGGCGGGCTCATCCTCTGCTGCGGCCCCACCTCCAGCGGCAAGACCGCCACCCTCTACGCCGCGCTACGCCACCTCCACGACGGCACCCGCAAGATCAACACCATCGAAGACCCCATCGAGTTCGCCATCGACGGGTTCCGACAATCCCAGATCAATTCACAGATCAACCTCAAGTTCTCCGACCTGCTCAAGGGCGTGCTGCGGCAGTCCCCCGACATCATCATGATCGGCGAGATCCGCGACAAGGAAACCGCGACCACCGCCGTCCGCGCCGCGAACTCGGGCCACCTCGTGCTCTCCACGATCCACGCCCCCGTCGCCGCCGCCGCGATCGAGTCGATGCGATCCCTGGGCGTCAACAACCACTTCTTGGCCACCGCGCTGCGCGGCGTCATCTCCCAGCGCCTCGTCCGCACCCTCGACCCCGAGCGACGCGTCGAGTACGACATCAGCCACGCCCCCGAAATCTTCTCGCCCATCACCCACCTGCTCAAGGA
>JBITAC010000154.1:0-28982 GCA_044439905.1 Phycisphaerales bacterium JB063
CGACGACGTCGTCAGCGCCCCCAACAAGATGTCCTCCATCTTCGACCGCATCACCGAACGCTGCTTCGTCGGCCACACCCACGTCACCGGCGTCTTCACCGACGAACCCGACTTCTACCCCCCCGCCGACCTCGGCGGCGCCTACAAATGGGGCACCGACGACAAAGCCATCGTCAACCCCGGCAGCGTCCCAACCCCGCGACCGAGACCCCCGCGCCTCCTACGCCATCATGACCGACGAGCAGGTCGAATTCATCCGCCTCGAATACGACATCAACGCCGTCGTCGAAAAAGTCAAAGCCATCGACGACCTCAGCGACTTCCTGGGTCAACGCCTGCTCGAAGGCCGGTAACCCAATACACCAAACATCCAAACTGCACAATGCCCACAGCTTTGACGCGAGCTCCGCGAGCGGCAACGCCGTGGGATTTCAAGTGCCCCGCGCAAGAATATCCCGCAGCACCGCCGGGGCGACGCTGCGGGCATGATGATTGACGCTTTGGATGCCAGGGCCCGGCCGTTACAATCGGAAGATCACCCCCCTTCCGGAGCCCACCTATGCGCAACCGCCACGCCTTCACCCTCACCGACCTCCTCGCCTCGATCGCCTGCGTCGCCGTGCTGCTGAGCCTGACCGCCTCGACACTGGCCGGTCCCCGAACGACGTCGCAGCGCATGCAGAACTCGACCCAACTCCGTGGCATCCACCAGGGGCTGGTCACCTTCGCCAACTCGAACAAAGAAAAGTTCCCCGGCCTGGACAGCAAGGGCAACATCCTCACGGACAGCGACGACGACACCGGCGGATCGGGACACGGCGACACATCTGAAGCACGGTACTGGTTGATGCTCACCTACGACTTCATCACGCCCGAGTACGCGATCTCTCCGGTCGATGAGCGCGCCACCGAATACGTCGAGCCGTGGGGCAACAACGAAGTCGCGCCCGTCACCTTTGAAAACTACTCCTTCGCGATGCTCGATATCGCCGGCCCCGCAGGCCAGCCCCCCGACGCCAGCGGCCGATACGACGAGTGGCAGCAGTCACTCAACACACAGGCCATCGTGCTCAGCGACCGCAACTGCACCGACCTCAACGCCGCCGGGCCGTTCCCCACCAGCATCTGGAACCCCGACACCTGGCACGGCTCCGTTCTCTGGAACGACAACCACGTCGCCTACGAAGAAACCTACTTCATGAAAACCCGTTACGGCAGAGGCGACCTCAACATCCGCGCCAACGGCGACGGCTACGACAACCTCTTCACCGCCGAGAACGAAGACGGCACCGACGCGCTGCTCACCTTCAGCAAAGACGAAGACGGCAATGAACGCGCCGTGCCCGGTGTCATTGAAGACGAAGAGTAATCCCCACCCAAGCCCACGGCTTTGACGCGAGCTCCGCGAGCGACAACGCCGTGGGATTTCAAGTGCCCCGCGCAAGAATATCCCGCAGCACCGCCGGGGCGACGCTGCGGGCATGGGTTGATTCAGTCTAAAGATGCGTGGCGTTAACAAGTAGGGTGGGTATCGCTCGCGGACTCGCTCTACCCACCCTACGCCGGACGACGAGTCAGAAACTCTCCACCGCTTCCTCGACCTCGTCAAACATCGGGAACACCGAGTCCAGACGGGTCACCTTGAATAGGAACGCGACGTTCTCCTGGCAGCCCGCGAGCGCGATCTGGCCGCGGTGCTGCTCGATGTCCTGCAGCAGCTGCACCAGCGCACCGATGCACGCGCTGGCGAGGAACTCGACATCCGACATATCAAACACAAAGTGCTGGGCCTTGTCGTAACGCATCTTGTCCACGCACGCGTCGACCATCTCCTGCATCTGCTGGAAAGCGACCTCCGCCTGATGCAGCTTCGCGGTGACGATCTGGCCGTTCTGTTCGATATCGATCTCGTCGGTGGGCATTCGCTAACTCCGTAGAAGGGTCGGCACGATCCCAACGACCGGCCCGATAGCGGTCTTATCGGCCACCCCGACGCGCGACTTTGGGCCAACCCGACGGGTCAACCGGCGGCGCAATCGGCACAGGCGTTGCAAAGAGGATTGCCTCACGCAAAGACGCAAAGCAAGGCAGGAAACAGAGACCGCAGATCTAGGAAAGACAAAAAAGCGTTTGCGGACCTGCGTTGATCTGTGAGATGGGTGGCGACGCTTACTACCTTGCTCTGCGCCTCTGCGTGAGATTCATTCCGCAAGAAACCGCAGCCCGCACACTTCCGCATCCACCATCGCGCCGCCCGACGCGACGGCTACACGGGTCCCCGGGCGGTGCTTGCCCCACTTCATCACCGCGAACGCCACCGCCGACGCCCCGAGCATCGGCGACACCGTCGAACTCGTCACCCCGCCGACCTGCCCCCCGCGCGGCGCACGCGAGCGCTTGTCCGGGTCGTGCTCGAACACCTGCGTCCCCGCCACCGGCAGGTCGTCGGCCTGGAGCTTCAGCCCCACCAGCACACGCTTGGGGTGCGATAGATTGTGCATCCGCGCGACCGCCTCCTGCCCGAGGTAGCAGCCCTTGGTCATCGACACCGCCGACTCGAACGCCTCTTGACCGAGCTCGGCCGGGATCGAGTCGGGGCCGAAGTCGATGTGGAAGATCGGGAGGCCTTCCTCGATGCGAGCCGTGTTGTACGCCGCCCAGCCGACCGGTCGGCCACGCAGGGTACTGCGCCGGCGCTGCGCAGCGTCGGCGTCGTTCGCCTCGTCGTGTACATAGCCCGCGGCGGCAAGCAGCGCGTCGTACACCTGCGCCGCGTGCTGGGCCGGGACAAACAGGCGGAACCCCAGCAACGCGCCCAGGTCACGCCGACACACCGAGACGAGCGCTTCGCCGATCTTGAGGACGTGCGTGGTGCCGGGCATCTCGCCGACGCTTGCGGGGGTCATGCCCTGGGCGGTGTGCTCCGCGACGCGGTTGAGCAGCTGCTGCGACGCGGGCCCGAGCAGCGCGAGCGTCTCGCGGTCGGCGGTGATGTTATTGAAGGCGACCTCCTCGGAGAACAGCCGGGCCTCGAGCAGGCCGCAGACGCCGGGGATATCGAATCGGTCGAGCTCGAGCCAGGTGTTGATGTCGCCGTGATGGATGTGCATGTCGCCCAGGATTTTGCCCTCGGCGGTGAGCTGGAACGCGCGTCGGGTCTGGCCGCCGGCCATGGCGTTGACGTCCTGCGTACACATGCGGTGGAGGAAGTCGGCCCGGTCGTCGCCGGTGACATCGACCAGCCCGGTCTGGGGCAGGTGGAGGATGCCGACGTGGCGGCGGATAGCGGCGTATTCCTGCTCAAACGCGGTAAAATCCTCGGCGATGAGGCAGGGAAGCTCGCCTTCCCCTTCCGGGGGTGGGCCGTAGCCGATGAGCTCGGCCCCGAGGGTTTGGAGGTGTTCGTGTAGGGGTGTGGGCATCGCGGTAGACTATGCGCTTGTCGCCCCCGTTTGTTAGCCGGGGGCTTTGTTGTTGAAATCGTGCGTCCGGCCGTCCGGGCGTCGTAGTGTAGGACAAGGGAGCCGACCATGGCCAAGATGACGATCGCGGATGTTGATGTTTCGGGCAAGCGTGTGCTGATGCGTGTGGACTTCAATGTCCCGCTCAAGGGCGAGGGCGATGCGCAGACGATCACGGACGACCGCCGGATCGCGATGGCGCTGCCGACGATCAACAGCGTGCTCGAGCGTGGCGGGAGCGTCGTGCTGATGAGCCACCTGGGCCGGCCCAAGGGCACGGGCAAGGAGCCGGGCATGTCGCTCAAGACCGCGGCGGATCGCCTGGGCGAGCTGCTTGGGCGGGCGGTGCAGATGGCGCCGTGCTGCGTGGGCAGTGCCGTGAAAGACCTGGCCGACGCGCTCGAGCCCGGCGGCGTGCTGATGCTCGAAAACCTGCGCTTCCACAAGGAAGAAAAAGAAGGCGACGCCAAGTTCGCCCAGCAGCTCGCGTCGCTCGGCGATGTCTACTGCAACAACGCCTTTGGCACCTGCCACCGCGAACACGCCTCGATGTACGGCTGCCCCAAGCAGATGAAGCAGGACGGCAAGCCCGCCGTCGTCGGGTTCCTGGTCGAGAAAGAAATCCAGTACCTCAGCGATGTGATCGCCAAGCCCGAACGGCCTTTCGTCGCGATCCTCGGCGGGGCAAAGGTCTCCGACAAGATCAACGTGATCGACAACCTCTTGGGCGTCTGCGACCAGGTCCTCATCGGCGGCGCGATGGCGTACACCTTCTCCCTCGCGATGGGCGGGAAGGTCGGCAAGTCGCTGGTCGAGCCCGACAAGGTCGACCTCGCCAAGAAGCTGATCGACAAGGGCGGCGACAAGCTCGTCCTCCCGATCGACACACACTGCGGCAACGACTTCTCCAGCGATTGCGACAAGCTCGTGGTCAAGACCGGCTTCATCCCCGACAGCTACGAAGGCCTCGACATCGGCCCGGGCACCGCGCGGCAGTACGCCGAGATCGTCAAGGGCGCTAAGACCGTGGTGTGGAACGGCCCGATGGGCGTGTTCGAGATGCCGCCGTTTGATGAGGGCACCAAGGCCGTCGCACAGGCCATCGCCGACGGCAACGCCACCAGCATCATCGGCGGGGGCGACAGCGCCGCCGCGATCGAGCAGCTCGGCTTCGCCGACCAGGTCACCCACATCTCCACCGGCGGCGGCGCCTCGCTGGAAATGCTCGAAGGCAAGTCGTTCGCCTCGGTCGACCTGCTGGACGAAAAGTAGCCGGCAGAAGTGGGCGAAGAAGTCAGGAGACAGGAGCGGGAAGATCGAAGTTGTACGCACGAAGCCCACAGGTTTGACCTGTGGGTTTTTTTATCCAAACCGTACTGTCTATCCCTGCCTCCAACCGTGCTCGGTGACAAAACCCCACGGGCCAGACTGATGGGTAACATCTGTTCGATGCTTTGCAGACAGTGCCAATACGATCTGCGTCGACTAGAGCGAGATGTCTGTCCGGAGTGTGGCCAAGCGTTTGACCGAGACAAGCCAGAAACCTATCTGAAGTCGGCGCCGCCGAATCGTGTGCTTTTCTACTGTCTGGTCCTTGCGGTCGTGGTGCCCGCCGCAGGGCTGTGGGTATGGATCGGCATGGCCGGGCTTCTTCTTATCACTCCGATTGTTTCCGCTGTTTCAGGCCTCTTGTTCGCGAATTACTTCGAGCGACATGACAAGTCACCCCGGGCGGGCGGTGCATGGGGCGGCATCATTTCGATCTGCCTGCTAATCCCATTGGCACATGCCCCTTATGTCATCGAAGAGGCCTTCTTCTATCAAGGCCCATACCCCGAGCCCTTCTATGAAGAGGGGCTGGTGATGGAGGTCTTTGTGTTTCCCGCTTTAGTCATCTGTATGCTCAGCCCGATCGCCGCCTTGACGGGATGGATCGCTGCGGTGTATCGCTCGCGTCTTGTTGTAAAGCGCGGCCAAGCCGGGCCAACGTAATGCGTAGGCCCGTACTGGAAAACACATCGCACTCCGCCTACCGTACCCGCATGAAAACCTCCCTCCGATCGTGGCTTGCCGCTGTGGTTTGCTCCTGTAGTGTGGCCGGGCCCGCCGCGGCGCAGACCGGGCCCGAGCTGATGCTATTGCCTTGGCAGGAAGGCCAGATCGCGCAGCTCAACGGCCGAGTCTCGACGCAGGACACCGAGACCGACCGCGTGGACTTCGACCTCGACCTCACACGCTACGTCGCCTCGGGCCGATTCCGCCTCAGCCCGGGCAGCGAGCACGACCCGGCGATCGGCTTCCGGTATACCCACCTCGACCTCAACACCGCCGACCCGATGCTGCCGTCGCGCCTCGTCGACGTCTCCGTCGCGCTGGGCGGGCAGCTAGGCACGACCGACTTCGGCCTCGACTGGGGTGACTGGCAAGTCGGCTACACGGTCGGCGTGGGCTATGCCGGGGACGTGCCGTTCCACGATGGCGACGCGTGGTACGCGCTGGGCTCGCTCTTCGCGGTGCAGACGATCGACCGCGATACGCAGTGGATCGTTGCGCTGCAGTACGACGGCAACCGCGCGTTCCTCCCCGACATCCCGCTGCCCTCGGTCACCTACCGCGCCCGCTACAACGAACAACTCACCTACGCGCTGGGCTTCCCGTTCAGCTCGCTTACCTGGAAGCCCGACGACCGGTGGACGGTCCTGCTCCGCACCGCGCTGTTCATCAGCGTCACAGCGCGGGTCGAGTTTGAGCCGACCGACGGGCTGGTGCTCTACGCCGCGTACGAGCGCGAGGTCGATGCCTTCCAGCTCGATGGCGACGACAGCAGCCGACGCCTGATTTTCTCCCAGCAACGCGTCGAGGCCGGCGTGCGCTACACCATCTACGACAACACCACCCTCACCGCCGCGGTCGGCTACGCCTTCGCGCAGGAGTTCGAACGCGGCTACGACTCTCGCGATACGACAACCGTCCGTGATCTCGACGATGCGGTGTATGTGCGGGTCGGGGTGGAAGTCGGGTTCTGATCGCGAAGTGGCCCAGCGGCCGAGTGGCCTGGCCAAGCGAATGCTACAGTTGACCACTGGGCCACTCGACCACTTGCTCTACGCTATCCTCCGGTATGCCCGGACCGCCGAACACCGACGCACGCAGCGACCTGGAGCTGGTCGACGCGATTAATGCCGGCGATGCCGACGCGTTTGAAACGCTCTACTACCGCCACCGCGACTACGCCCTCAAACTCGCGATGCGGTTTTGTGGCGAGCGTGCCCTCGCGCTCGACGCGGTGCAGGACGCGTTTATCTACGTCTACAAAAAGTTCCCCGGCTTCACGCTCACGGCGAAGTTCACGACCTTCCTCTACCCCGTGGTCAAGCACAACGCGCTGTCCGCGACGAAGAAAGCCCATCGCGCCCAGGGCCAGCCGGCCGGCGACGCGGGCGACCCGCTGGACCGCCGGGCCGACGACCGCGCGCCCGACCCCGCGCGTGACCACACCGACGCCCCGGGCCAGGGCGTCGCCAAGCTCGTCGCGTCGCTGCCCGAGGCGCAGCGTGAGGTTCTCATGCTGCGTTTTGTGGATGGGCTGCCGCTCGAGGAGATCGCCCAGGCACTCGAGATCCCGCTGGGCACGGTCAAGACCCGTATCCATCACGCCGTCCGCAAGCTCCGTGACGACCCCGCGACCAAAAGTTTTTTCGACGCATAGAACCCAACCGCTGCCTGACACACTTCACCCTTGGAGCGTCGGGTGCCGCCTTTCCGGGGGGCACCCGCGAACCGCCATGAACCCACACGAACCCCACGAACCCGACACCCTGCCCCCCGGGCTGATCGACGCCCTGCGCGGCAGCGACGCTGGCCCGATCGCCCCCTCCAGCGAGCACGACGATGCGCTGCTGGCCGGCGCGCGCGAGCACCTCGCGGGGATCGCGATCCAGCAGCGTGAGCGCCGCGGCCGATCACGCTACGTCCTCGCCTTCATCGGCGCGGGCGGGGTCGTCGCCGCGGCCGCGGCCGTGACGTTCGCCGTGTGGATCAACACGGGCACGTCGCCCGCTGGCCTGGCTCCGCTTGCGAGCAACGAAGCCGACACCCCCGATCACCGCCAGCCAACGGACGCCGGGCCCGCCGACGCGGCCGCGCAGCAGGCCGAGTCAACCGACACGCAAGCCCCCGGGGCCAACGCCGCCGCACGCCCCGGCACGCAGGCCCGGCCGACCGCCCTCACGGGCGACCTCGACCACTCGGGCACCCTCGACATCCTCGACGCCTTCGCGCTGGCCCGTGCGATCAAAAACGACGGGCCCGCCGCACGCTCACGCGACAGCGACTTCAACCACGACGGCAAGGTCGACCAGCAAGACGCCGACTGGCTCGCCGACCGGGCCGTGTCACTCCGGCGCGACGGGGGGCGGGGATGATCCGCACGCGTTACGCCATCGCGATCGGTATCGCGCTCACCGCCGCCGTGTCCAGCGCGATCGCCCTGGGCGCAAACCCCACCCGTGGGGCAGGCCTGCCTGTCGGCCATTCGGTGCAGCCGAAAACAACCGCGTCCGCGCAGCGGGCCGACAAACGCAACCATTCATCCGCCGCGCAAAAACAAGCCGAGCGCGTCGCCCCCGACCACGCCGACCCCCCCGCCGCGACCCGTTTCGCCACGGTCACCATCCGTATCGACCCCAAGGGCACGCCGCTCGCCGCGTACCAGTTCGAGGTCACCGCCGGCCACGCGTTCACCGTCGTCGGCCTCGACAACGCCGGCAACCCGTCCTTCCCCGATGCGCCCCACTACGACCGCTCCACCAACGCCGACGCCACCGACCGGCTCATCGTCGCCGACTACTCCACCGCCGGGCCCGGCCAACTCATCGCCAAGCCCTACCCCGTCGCGACGATCCACGCCGCGTTCACCGGCCCAGCCGACGACGACAACCTCGACGCGCTGCGCGACAGCATCACCCTCACCCTCACCGCCGCGGCCGACATGGACGGCAACCCCATCGACGCCGAGCTCAGCTTCGACCTCCACTTCGCAGAAAGACCGGGCACCGAATGAAGATCACACCCCCACGTGTCTTAACCTCCCTCTGCCTCCTCGCGCTGGCGGTGTCGGCACTCGTACTGTCTGCATGCACAGGTGAGATCGATAGCTACATGGATCCGAGCGTAACCGGGGCATACGAGGCAACCCCAAGAGCTAGGCATCATTCTGGAGCAAGTATTGACCCATCGTTGATCAGCGCGTTGGAGTCAATGCGCATGAACCAACAACTAGTTCCCAATCGCCCCCAAGCCCCCCTCGCGCTCGCGCATCCCGGCGAGGATATCTGGGTCATCGTCAAGCCACCGACGCGTGACCCCGACGCCGTGCAACTCAACACCGACGACCACCCCGGCAGCGGCGCGATGGTCGCACTCCGCCCCGGCACGCTCACCCCCGCCGAGGCGCAAGCCCGTCAACGCCTCCGCGCGGCGGGCGACACGCGCGAGTTCCCCATCGAGCCCGACCTCATCCCCCTCCCCCTCAAGCACACCGAGGTCCACGCCAGCGTCGCCGGCTACATCGCGTCGGTCAATGTCACCCAGCAGTTCCACAACCCCTTCGCCGAGAAGATCGAAGCCGTCTACCAGTTCCCCCTGCCCCAGGACGCGGCGGTGAGCGAGTTTGTCATGACCGTCGGCCCACCCGACGACCCGCGCCGCATCCGCGGCATCGTCCGCGAAAAAGAAGAGGCACAGGCCATCTACCAACAGGCCCGCGCACAGGGGCTTAACGCCGCGCTGCTCACCCAGGTCCGGCCCAACATCTTCCAGCAGAAAGTCGCCAACATCGAGCCGGGCCAGCAGATCAACATCGACATCACCTACTTCAACACGCTGGGCTACGCCGACGGCTGGTACACGTTTGTGTTCCCGATGGTCGTCGGCCCACGCTTCAACCCGCCCTACAGCGACGACCCGGTCAGCGCCGTCCCACGCGGCAGCGCCCCGACCGGACACGGCACCGACATCCCCTACCTCCGCCCCGACGAGCGCAGCGGCCACGACATCGCGCTCACCCTCGACATCGACGCCGGCGTCTCCATCGAAGAAGCCAACTGCGTCACCCATGTCGTCCAGGCAAGCACCGTCGAGCCGACCCGGCTTCACGTCGAGCTGGCAACGAACGACCGCATCCCCAACAAGGACTTCGTCTTCCGCTTCCGTGTCGCGGGCGGGCGCATGAAGTCCGGGCTAGTCACACACACCGGGCCCGACGGCGAGGGCTACTTCACGCTCATGCTCTACCCCCCCGCCGACCTCGACACGCTCGAACGCCAGCCGATGGAGATGGTCTTCGTGCTCGACTGCTCGGGGTCCATGCGCGGCGAACCCCTGGCCCAGGCCAAGGCCGCCATCCGCCGGGCGCTGCGACACCTCGGCCCCGACGACACCTTCCAGGTCATCCGCTTCTCCAATAACGCCTCCGCTCTGGGGCCGCGCCCGCTGCAGGCCACGCCGCAGAACATCGACCGTGGGCTCCGCTACGTCGACGACCTCGAAGACGGCGGCGGCACGATGATGATCGAAGGGCTCAAGGCCGCGCTCGACTTCCCCCACGACCCACAACGTTTCCGCACCGTCACCTTCCTCACCGACGGCTACATCGGCAACGAAACCGACATCCTCCGCGAGGTCAATGCACGCCTCGGGGACGCCCGCATCTTCAGCTTCGGCGTCGGCTCCTCCGTCAACCGATTCCTGCTCGAACGCATAGCCAGGCAAGGCCGGGGCGCCGCCGCGTACCTCCTGCCCGGCGACAGCGCCAACGAGGTCATGGACCTCTACTTCGCTCGCATCAGCCACCCCGCGATGACCGATGTCCAGATCGACTTTGGCAACCTGGAAGTCCATGAGGTCTACCCCCGCCAAACCCCCGACCTCCTCGTAGGCCGACCCGTCATCGTCACCGGCCGATACCGCCCAGGCAACGGCGAACTGGGCACGGTCCGCGTCACCGGCCGCGCGGGCAATCACGACCTCACCGTCACACTCGACGCGGCGCAAGACGCCACGACCCACCCCGCCCTCGCGCAGGTCTGGGCCCGCCGAAAGATCGCCGACCTGATGGACCGCATGGCCTATCACGAAAACCGCCACCCGCAAATTCAAAACGAGTTTAAAGGCGAAGTCCTCACCACCGCGCTCGCGTACCAGCTCATGAGCCAGTACACCGCCTACCTCGCCGTCGACGCCTCACGCATCACCGCGGGCGACCACGGCACCACCGTCACCCAGCCCCTCCCCATGCCCGAGGGCGTGCACTACGACACGACGGTTGGCGGCGGAGCGCAGGAGTAGGCACGGCAGCATCCATGTCACCACGTACGATCATGGATGCGCCCGGTACCCCGGCGGTCGCTGTATCACACATGCGATGCCGAAGAACGCGGGGGCATGGTGGGTATCGTTCGCGGACGCGCTCCACCCACCCTACATGCCGCAGACGGCCGGGGCTGTTTTCATAGAACAACCTTGAACCCGGGCGGGGCGCAGCGCACTACACGGGTGTCCTCATACACCAACAAGGAGACGGCTCATGTTTGTCAAGACGATGCGCGATCGGTGCGCACTGGTTGCGTTGCTTTACGGATGGCTGATGCTGACCGGGTGCAGCACCTATGCCGTCGCGCCGCAGGGTGCCGATATGGCGCTCTTTGGCGTGGTAGATGAACAGGCCCGGGCGGAGCAGACGGACTGGGGCGTGCGAGATGCGCTCGCGCTCCAGCCGCTCGCGCGGTTCCCCACGGCGATCGCGGTCGCGCGGGTGCAAAGCGCCGCGTACAGCAGCCGATCGCACGGCGTTTCCTACGGCCGGGGTGCTTACACCGTCGTCACCACCCGAACCGTCGAACAAGACGCCGACTTCGCCAAGGTCGGCCAACTCGAACACGTCACGGGCGTCGCGCCGCTGAACCGGCTGCTGCTCGCGAGCAATCTGCGCAGCGATGCCGAGCTGCGCACCGCGGCCGCGCGCCTGCACGCCGACCTGTTGCTGATCTATACCTTTGACACCGCCGTGTTCTCGGGCGACTCCGACAGCCCGCTTGATGTGGTCACCCTCGGGTTTCTGCCCGGCAAGGAGGCGCGTGTCGTGACGACGGCGAGCGCGGTGCTGATGGGCACGCACAACGGCTACATCTACGCCACCGCCGAGGCGACCTCCGAAACCAGCCACCGCGCCAACACCTGGACCAGCGAACGCAAGGTCGACGAGGCACGCTTCGCGACGGAAGCCGAAGCGTTTGGCGAGCTGATCGACGCGTTTGTCTCGGCCTGGCCCGGCGTGGCGCAGCACTACGCAAACGCGGCGGAGTAAACCATGGGGCAGACCGTCCCGCCTGCCCAACCAACATGACCCCATGTTGGTTCGCCGCCGGGGGGCGGGTGAATCGGCCTGGCCCGCGATGCGGTCGGCGTATCCGTAAGGCGGGTGCGGTTGGCTACAATGGGCGGATGCGTTTTTTGAAGACGATGACTGCGGCGGTTTGTTGCGCGGGGCTGTTGGTTGTGCCCGGGTGCGGCGCGGGGGCGGGGGACAGGGCCGACGAACCGGCCTCTGCCGGGGACGGGGGCGGATCGCAGACAATGCCACCGACGACGACGGAGGGGATGGTGTGGGTCCCCGCGGGTTCGTTTGTGATGGGCACAGACGACGGGCACTGGAACGCGTCGCCGGCGCACACCGTGCGCATGGACGGGTTCTGGATGGATGCGTACGAGGTGACCAACGCACAGTTCGCGGCGTTTGTCGAGGCGACGGGTTATGTCACGGTGGCGGAGAAGCCGATCGACCCGTCGACGATCCCCACGCACCTGCACGGCAACCTGTCGCCCGACAAGCTCGTGCCGGCGTCAATGGTATTCACACCGACGCGGGGCCCGGTGCCTCTGGACAACGAGGGGCAGTGGTGGCGGATGGTGGCGGGTGCGGACTGGCGTCACCCCGAGGGGCCGGGCAGCTCGATCGCGGGCCGGATGGACGAGCCGGTGGTGCATGTGGCGTGGGAGGATGCGCAGGCGTACTGCGAGTGGGCGGGTAAGTCGCTGCCGACCGAGGCGCAGTGGGAGTACGCGGCGCGCGGCGGGCTGGCGGGCGTGACGTATGTGTGGGGGGACGAGAAGAACCCCGGCGGCGCGTGGATGGCGAACATCTGGCAGGGCGAGTTCCCGGTCAGCAACACCCAGGAAGACGGCTACGCCGCGGCCGCGCCGGTGGGCTCGTTCCCGCCCAACGGCTACGGGCTTTATGACATGTCGGGCAACGTCTGGGAGTGGTGCGCCGACTACTACAGCGACGCGTACTACGCCCGCAGCCCCGACGCGAATCCGCCGGGCCCGGCCGAGTACCACGACAGCGGGCCACGCTCGGCGGAAGGGCTGGTGATGCGCATCATCCGCGGCGGGTCGTACCTCTGTTCGGACGTCTACTGCATGGGCTACCACCCCACCGCGCGGATGTACACGGACGAGAAGTCGGCGACCAATCACATGGGGTTCAGGTGCGTGAGCACGACGCTGCCGGGGCCGGGGGGAGATGATTGATGATTTGAGATTTCAGATTTCAGATTTCAGATTGGTGAGTGTACTGACGTGGTTGGCTCGCTTGCAGCTGTCGGCCATCGTCAATCGAACACGCACCACGTTCCCTTCCTTGCAATCGATCCCCACGGCCTAAGCCTGAACCCTCGCGCCTAACCACACCCCCCATGTACATCTATGCCGGCATCGACGAGGCGGGGTATGGCCCGATGTATGGGCCGATGGTGGTCGCGCGGTCGGTGCTGGTGATCCCCGCGCTCGCGCATGATGCGCCGCCGCCCCAGCTCTGGCAGCGTTTGTCGAAGGTCGTTTGCAAACAGCTTCGCGGCGCGAAGGGCCGGATCCCGATCAACGACTCCAAGAAACTCAAGACCAAGGCCGCGGGGGTGAAGCACCTTGAATCGGGCGTGCTGGCGTTCGCAGCGCTGGGCGGGCATACGCCGGGCGATGTCGCGGACTGGCTGGATTTGATCGGGGAAACGCGCCATCGCGGTGGGGACGGCGTACGTTCACTTGAGGCGCTGCCGTGGTACACCGGCTCACCCGATGCGCCTTGGGGAACCGTGCCCACCGCCAACACCATAGACGAGCTCGCGATCTCCAAGGCCATGCTCGCGACGACCTGTGAGCGCATCGGCGTCGAGCTGGGCGGGTTCCGCGCGCGCGTGTTTTACGAAGACGAGCTGAACTATCGGCTTGAACAGATGCGTTCCAAAGCAGCCGTGAGTTTCATGGCCGTCGCGTCGCACCTCGACGACCTGTTCCGGCAGTACGGCGAGCAGCACCCGCACGTCTCGGTCGACCGTCAGTCGGGCCGGACCCGCTACCGCGAGCCGCTCGCGCAGGCCTTCGACGGCGCGGCGGTCGATATCCTCGGCGAAACCGACACGCACAGCGCCTACCGCATCACCGCCGGCCGACGCACGATGACCATCACGTTCCAGACCCAGGCGGAGGAGTCGCACATGCCCACCGCGCTCGCGTCGATGGCGGCGAAGCTGACCCGCGAACTGTTGATGCAGCGCTTCAACGCCTACTTCACCGCGCTCGCCCCAGACGTCAAACCCACTGCGGGCTACGGCACTGACGCGAACCGGTGGCGTGACGACATGCTGCCCCACCTGCAACGCGCGGGGATCGACCACGCCCGCCTGAGACGACGCGCGTAAACGCAGCGCTCCCGCTCACTCCGCCGACGGCGTTTGCTCGCGGGCGTCGCGTGTGCCCCGGGGCACCGGCCGAAACGCCATCGACGTCTGCAGTGCGTACGAACACACACACGACGCGCTCGCCTCGGGGATCAGCACGAGCCCCTGCGCGGGCAGGACATTGATCCAGCAGCCCGCGCGGGTCGGCGCGAGGCGCGTGAAGCGGTCCGTCCCGGTGGTCTGATCGGTCAGGTCGAGCATCGTTGGGTTGCTTGCACGGAAGAAGAGGAAGTCGCCCGCGCCCGACATCGTGCCGCACGAGTGGCCGGGACGGTTGATCTGCCACGGGCTGACGCCGCCGTCGGGGTTCATCACCGCGCCGTTGTCGAGGTTGTAGATCACGGGCTCGGCGACGAGGCGGTTGCCCAGGATCACGGGGTGGTGCACCTGCTCGCCGTGGTACAGCCCGCCTTTAACGTGGAGGTGTTCGGCCTTCCATAGTTCCGTGCCCCGATGCGCATCAAGCACACGCAGGAAATAGCGCGCGGTATCGTTGGGCGCATCGACCGATGTCGACAGGACCAGCTTGCCGTCCTCGGACGCGACGAGGTAGAGGATGTTGCGGGCGTTTGGCAGATTGACGGGGACTTCCCAAAGCGTTTCGCCGCTCTCGGCATCGAGCGCGACGACAAAACAGTCGGCGGCGAGCAGGGTTTCGACGGGGATTCGGCCGTCCTCATCCTGCATCGCGGCGTCGTTTCGGGACTCGACGAAGTAGACTCGGCCGTCGCGCTGCGTGATCGTACCGTTGACGATGACGCCGACGTTTCGGGTCCAGTCGGGCCGACGCTGGCCGGGCCGGGTCTTGAACAGTCCGACGCTGGTGACCAGCGGGTAGCCCGATCGGTAGGACATATCCGAGACGGCCCGCTCGGGCTTGACGACCGGTGCGTCCGCGTGGATGACACTGCCCAGCAGTTCGCCCTCGACCAGCGCGAGGTAGCCCCAGTGGAACTGATCGGTGTCGATGCCGCGCGGCAAGGCGACCCGGCCGGTGCGCTCGCCGGTCTCGGCATCGACGACCCAGACCTCGGCATCGACGGCGGCGTAGACGTGGGTTTCGTCGGCGGCGATGTAGCCCGCGTCGTAGGGCATGGCGTAGCGCTGTGACTCGGGCATGTCGAGTTCCCAGAGCTCCGTGCCGTTGTAGGCGTCGACGCCGATGAGCTTGTTTTCACCGACCATGATGACGCGTCCACCGATGGCGAGCGGCGGCGGGCCGCGGAGGTGGCGGTCGATCATGCGGTTGGGCCCGGGCCCGCCGAACCACTGCAGCGCGACCTCCCCGGTGAGGTTGTCTTCGCCGGAGTTGCTGTCGTTGGCGGGGTTGGCGTACATGTGGGTCCATGTGCCGGCGTCGTCGAGCGCGGGGCGCCGGTAGGCCTCGCCGTCGGCAAGCAGCGCAACGCCCCGGCTTGGCGCGAGCACGCGTTGGATCTCCCCGCGGGGCCAGGCGTTGTCGGCGTTGTCTTGAGCCGACAGGTCGATCACCAGATTGATGCAGTAGTCGGTGACGGGGATGCGCCGATCGGCCGAGGTGTGGACACTGACACGCCGGCCGTAGAGCCCGCGCTGGGTGAGCGCGTCCCGCAGGGCTTCACCTTGCGCCGGGTCGTCGACGACGACGAGGACGCGCAGCTCGGTCAGTTCCGTGAGGAAGACGACGACCTCGATCGGCACCTCGCCCAGCACCGCAGCGTACCCGCGTGGGTTCATGTGCTGCTGCGAGAGCGTGTCAAACAGAGCGCGTTGACTCGCAGTCAGTTCCACCCGGCCCGCCGGCGTGGGCCCGGTGCGTACCGCGCCGCCCTCGGGGCGTGCCTGACCAAACAGGTACACCGCGCCGCGGTCCGTCGTCGCGACGAGCACGCCGTCGCTCGCGGCCAGACCCATCACCGCGCCCTCGATCCGCTGCTGCCAGGCCCGGCCGCCGTCTTCCGCACGGTAGGCCGTGACCCGACCATCACCGCCGACGATGACGTGCTGCCCCGCCGCGATGAGTGATGCGTGGTCTTGCGTCTCGACTTCCCACAGCACGCACGCCTGCACCTCACGCTGCACCTGCGCGAGCTGCTGCTGCAACGCGACAATCCGCTGGCGGTGCTCGGGGGCGTCGCCCAGGGGTTCGAGTTCTTTGCGTAGCGCCGCGGCCGCGTTGGAAAGCTCGGTGTAGCGCACGCGGTTGAGCGCAAAGAGTTTTTCGCCCGTCACAAAGTACGTCACGGTGGGTCCGACCGCGAGGTGCTTGCCCTGATAGCTCATGAGGTTCTGGCCTGAGTCGGGCGCGACGGACTGCAGTGTGTTGTTGTTGCCCGGGCCGGCGATCAGCGCGTCGTCGGCGAGCACGGCGTAGGTGCCGCCCGGCGTGCCGTACGACCGCCCCACCGCGCCGGTCTGCTTGTCGATCGCAAACGGGTTGCTTCGGCCGGTGGGCACAAACAGCGTGTCCGCCGACGCGAGCAGGTAGCCCTGCGGCGATTGTTCGCCCAGCGGGGTGCGCCAGACCAACGCGCCGTCGTCTGCTTTCAGCGCGACCGCGTAGGTGCCTTGCGACGGGAAAAGCCCGGCGCAGGCATAGACCACGCCGCCGTCCACGAGCACGCCCGTGCGGATCGGCCACGGGCTGATGAGCCGGCCGTTGCCGGGGATCAGGTCGCCGTCCGCGCCCGGGCGGTGCTGCCAGATGAGTCGGCCGTCGACAAGCGAAAGGCAACGCACCAGGCCGTCGTCGCTGCCGAAAAACACCTTGCCCGCCGCGACTTCGGGGGCGTAACGGATCGGCGCGTCGGCGACGAAGGACCAGACGACTTCGCCCGTCGCGAGGTCGAGGCAGTACAGCCGGTCGTTCGCGGACGAGCCGAAGAGGACCTTGCCCTGCGCGACGACGGGCTGGTAGGCGATGTCGTCGGTGACGCGTGCCTCGATGTGGGTGAGGTTTTGCCAGAGCGATCCGCGTGCGGGCTTGGGCCAGGCCGGCGCGGGGGACGGCGCGAGGGTATTGACCCACTGCAGTTGGAGCGGGAACTCAAGTGCGTCGGGGTGGTAGCCGCGACGGCCGTGATCGCCGCGGTAGGCCGGCCAGTCGGCGAGCGCGGGGACCGAGCACAGGACGACCAGCACACAGGCGATTGTTCGGCAAAGGGCGGCGGGCATGGTGGGTCTCGATCGGTTGGGAGGGTCTTGCACGAGATCGTAGCCCGGCCGCGATAGCCGCGTGTTAGCGTTGCCGACACAGGCCGATGGCCAGCCCGACCCCGAGCAGGCCGAGCGTTCCGGGCTCGGGGAGTTGGACATCGGGCGCTTCGCCGTGGGACCAGTGGTTGAGCACCGCGTCGAGGTCGGCCTGGCCGACCATGCCGTCGCCGGTCAGGTCGCCGCTGGCCCAGTCGTAGTGGTCGACGCTGTCGCCCCAGTTGGCGAGGAGGATGTCGAGGTCTTCGACGCCGACGAACCCGTCGCCCGAGAGGTCGCCGATGCGTGCCTGGTCGAAGCGGACATTGTCGAGGCCGAGGTCGTTGTTTTCGCCCGCGGTGTGGGTGAGCCGTAGTGTGATGCCGCCGGCGACGGGCCCCGCGAGGCCGGTCTCGACGTGTAATGCTTCGTCGTCGCCGACCTGTGCGGTGCCGGAGGTGACAACTGCGCCGCTGGCATCGAGCAGCGCCCAATCGACGCTGTGGCCGGTGGTATCGTTCGAGGCCCAGTCGAGCAGGTCGAAGGATTCGATCACTGCGGCGTAGCCCGCGTCGGCCGAGATCGCGAGGTCGTAGGTCGCGCCGGTCGCGGGGCTGCCGTTGCCCGAGTCGAGAAACGCGGCGCCGTCGCCCCAGTTGCCCTCGGCCCAGAAAGACCAGACCCCGCCCGTGCTGGTGTAGGAAAGCGCGAGGTTGGGCGTGCTCAGCGCGTGATCGGCGTAGGTCTGCGCAATCGGGCTGCCGTTGCCGCCCAGCGCGGTGAAGGTCAGCGTCGTGTGGTTCAGCGTGCCCAGGTCGAAGTGGCTCGCGACGCCGCGGTGGTCGGAGGGGTAGCCGTCGACGCCGAGGTCGGAGAGGCCGTCGCTTGGGCCGACCGTCTGCGAGGCGGTGGGCGTCACGCTTTGGCCGGCGTAGTAGACGATATCGATACGGTCCTGGGGTTCGTCGACACCCTGGTTCTGGTAGTCCGGGCCGTAGACGGGCGACCACGTGTTGCCGGGGTTGGCGACCTCGTCGGGGTGGGCGACGCGGAAGGAATCGCTGAGCCCGGCGTCCTGCACCGCGATCGAGGTGGGCCAGGGCACCTCCGCGCTGTGGACGCCCGCGGCGGCGGCGGCGGCAGTCCAGTCCAGGTGCGACGCCTCATTGAAGTCGCCCGTCAAAAACACCGGCAGGCCGCTGGCGAGCGCGTCTTGCATCTCTTCAAGCACCGAGGCGATCGCGTCGCCGCGCGAATCGACCTGGTCCTGCACCACCGCGTCGATGTCGGCCGGGTCGTTGGGGTCGTAGAGCGGGCCGCCGACATACTCGATCCCCGCGAGCTGGTACGGGCCGTAGAAATAGTGCTGCAGGTGGACGTTGAAGACGTAGGCCTCGTGTCCCGGCGCGAGCTCGACGCGCACGCCGTGGCTGTAGGAGTTGTCGAGGATGCGGTAGCGCGTTGCGATCTGCGAGCCCGCGTCATAGGACATGCCCAGCGCGTTCGCGACCGTCGCCCCACTGCCGCCGCCCATCTCCTGGAACCCGACGATGTCCGCCCCGCCCGCCTGCACCGCCGCGACGATGCCCGCCCGGCCGGATGACGAGCCCTCGGCGGTCCAGACATTAAACGACATCACCCCCAGCGACGCGCCCTCCTGCCCCAGAGCCGACGCCCCAGGCAACGCCAAACAACCCGCCAACAACAAAACGCCTGTACTCCGCATCGCATCGCTCCTGCATTTCCCCCCGTGTCTATTCTCCCGAGGCCGGGCTTACACCGCACCCGTCCCCCCTATCCTTCTCCGCACTGACCGTTTCCTTACATAAAAACCGGCCTAATCCGGGTAGCCGAACGCCTCGATCAACGGCCCCAGCGTCTCGAAAGCCGGCGCGAGGTGTGCTTCATAATGCCGCCATCGTCCGACCGCACGGGGCGTGATCGGCTTGGTGATGTCGTCATAAGTCGGGGTCCGGATCGCCTTGTGCTCGGCCCGCTGGTGGTGGTCGAGTAACGCGTCGTCCCAGCCCAGGCCAAGGAACTCGGCGACCTGCCTTGCGGTCGGCTCGGGCCGGGCCGCCAGGTCCTCATAGCGGGGCTCAAGCCAAGGGTTGGGCAGTCGTTCGCGCAGGTGGCGCCAGTGGCGCATGACGTCGGCGTAGAACTGCGCGGCTTCCCGGATGTCGCCGGCCGGGGCACTGCTCCAATTCAACGGCACCATCGTGAAGAAGTAACTCACCAGCACGTCCCGCGGGTCACGGAGGGGCATCAGGACACAGGCCTCGGGCAACAGGCGAAGCGGGAGTACCAGGTCGGCGGTCATGAGCGGCTCCTTCTCGATCAGCAGCCGATCGGCGATCGGCTCATCGAGAAACGCCTGGGTCGCGTCGAGGTAGGTCTGTCGGCCGGCGGCGAGCTGTTCGTCGTCGAAACCGCGCAGCTCCGAAACCGCCGCCGCGCCCGACCCCGCCTGCCAGACCAGCGGCGTGATGAACTGCGAGCCCAGGATCCCGGACTCATCCGTCCCCACCGCCTCCGGATGCGAGGCGAGCACCTGCTCCAGCAGCGTCGTCCCCGACCGGGGGAACCCGGCCATCAACGCCAGTCGCATCGACGGGGCCAGATCGCCCGACCGGGCGTACCACGCCGACAGGTCCGCGTCGGTCAGGGCGGTCGTCGCCTCCCACTGCCGACGGCGGATCAGGCGGGATTGTTCCAGATGCCCGGCAGTCTGGGGCGCAAGCTTCGCCTTCGCCAAGACGAGCTGTGCCCACGCCTGGTCATACCGCCCCAGCCGATCCAGCACCCCGGCTAACTCGTACCGTAAACGCCAATCCTCCGGGTCGGCCGGTCCGTGCAGGCGCGCCTCCAGACGCTGTGCCGCCTGGTCCAACGCCCCCGCCCGCCGGTCCAGGTGTGCCCGCAACCGGATCGCACGCACCGACGAACCCTCCAGCGACAACGCACGTTCGACCGCCTCCAGCGCCGCGTCCCGCCGACCCGCACGCTCCAACGCACCGGCATACCGCACCCAACACGAAGCATCCGCATCCGCCCGGGACACGACCGCCTCCATCGCCTTGGCCGACGCCCCGAATCGCCCTGCCTCAAAGTACAGCCGAGCGATCGCCGACGCTTCCTCGGCCGCGACCCCCGGGTCCGCCAACACCGCGTCAAACACCGCCGACGCCTCTCGCAAGCGGTACAGACGCCAGAGCACCACCCCATAGTCCACCCCAAGCGCCGTGTCGGCCGGGCCCCCGCACCACGCCGCGTCGTATAGCGCCAGCGCCCCGTCGAGGTCGCCCGCCTGCAATCGCTCGTGGGCCTGCTGCCGCGTTGGGCTTGGCCTTGCCATACGGTCCTCCGCAGTGTCGAGCCCGTGACACGTCGGGCTCACGATACAAAAAAGACACCCCGCGTTGAAGCCGGGGTGTCTCGTCGGGTGTAACCGAGTGTGTCGCCTTACTTACGCTTGCGACGCATCGCCAGGGCGCCAAGCCCACCCAGCGCCATGACTGCGGTGCCCGGCTCGGGGACGGCGGTCTGGTCGAAGGTGAGGTTGTCCAGCGCCAGGTACGAGCTTTCGCCCGAGGTCTGCTGGAACGAGATCGTCAGCGTTTCGCTGCTGACCCCTGCGATGTTCAGGTTCTGGGTGGTGACCGAGTCGTCGGCGAGGTTGAACACGCCGCCGCCCAGCGAGCCGCTGGACGTGCCGACCACGGACCAGGTCACATCGGTTGCGCCGCCGCCCGCCCAGACGTTGAGGTCGAACGAGTTGATGACGACGTTGAAGCCGTTGTCGGGGTCGAAGACGATGCTGTGGGTGATCGAGTAGTCCGACTCATTGTCGAGCTGGTAGACGCCGTCGCCGCCATCGCCAGGCCAGCCGCCGTACTGGTCCCATGCCGAGTCACCAGGGGTGGCGCGGTCGTCGGTCCAGGTGAGGGTGACGTTCGGCGTCCCGGCCTCGTTCGACCCGTGATTCACAGGGATATCGAAGTTGCTGTCGGTCATGCCGGTCAGGATCGTCGCCGCAGATGCGGAACCCGCGAAGCCAACGGTGCCGGCGGCCAAGGCTGCCAAAAGGGCTTTCTTGCTGAACTCCATCAATAATCTCCTGCCTGATAATCATTTATAGAAATAAAACCCGCCGCAGACCTCCCGCGACGACCCGGCCACAAGACCGGTCTACTAGTACTTCACCCCGGCAGGCCAATTCTTACCCGCCTGATCAAAAAAAAATTTCGACGCCAGAGGGGTCAATCGAACACCTAAATCATTACAACCCATTGTGAAGCAAGGGTTAGCGTAACGTGGGAACCGCATCAGGGTCGGCCGAGATCAACACCGTCACGTTGTCCGCGTAGCCGTCGCAGACATACGGCGGGGACTGGCTACCGACGTTCGCCAACTCGAGCCGCAGACGACGCGTCCCCGCAGGCAGAGCCCCCGCCCGCTCACGCAGCACAAAGCCCGAGCGGTTCTCGCGATGCCGCGACAGGACCGGCTCCAGCGTCACCGAGCCAAGGGCATGCCCGGACGCATCCAGAAACGTCAGCGTCGCCTCAAGGTACTCCTCGTGGTCGCTGAACCCGCCCAGCCAGGCCGAGTAGTCGTACCGCAACAACCCCTGGTCCGCCAGGGACGCGAGCGAACGCACATCGATCTCCTGACGGATCGAGCCCTGGCTCATCCCCGCGTAGTACGATCGGCCGCGGGACTCGGGTACCGGGTCGGTATCGGGGTTGGGGTAGTTGTGACGCGCAGCACCGATGTAGGACAGCACCGTGCCGGGCCCCGAATCCTCCCACCCCGGCACTTGCAGGTTGTCGGCGTCGGCTAGCCCCTGACCACGCACCGCAGCCGCCCCGCCTTGCTCAAAATCGCCGTTGACGACCAGGTTGCCGTAGAGCAGCCCGATGTGCGGCGCGAGGTCCTCGAAGGGCCGGCCGTCCACCGCGACAAAACGCTTCTCTCGGGTCTGCATATCGATCGCCAGCCCCGTGTTCGCCTTCAGTGCATCGGCCACGCCCAGCTCGCCCGACGCGTCGAACGCCGCGGCCGTCACCTCGCCCACAAACACCTGCACCGCGCTGTCCCCCGCCGCGTTCGCCGTGATGCCGAACTCCGTGCCCAGGTCGACCACGCGCATCGTCGGCGTATCCACCGTGAACCCGTACGCGTGCTTGGGCACCGACGCGACCATCGCGCCTTCCATCAACGCCATCCGGTTGTCTCCCCGCAGGTCGATCGTCGCCGGCCCACGGAACGTCGCGACCGCGCCACTCTCGAAACGCACCTCCGCCACCCCGGACTCCAGCACCAGCATCCCCTTACGCAGCGACGTGCCCGGCAGGGTCGACCGCGATGCGTCCCCCCAACGCACACCCGAG
Source organism: Phycisphaerales bacterium JB063 (assembly GCA_044439905.1). GTDB lineage: Bacteria > Planctomycetota > Phycisphaerae > Phycisphaerales > Phycisphaeraceae > JAHQVV01. The sequence goes on from JBITAC010000154.1 coordinate 22,825, forward strand.
CCGCTCAACAGATGCGCAACAATCGGCTGGACCGACCGATCGGGCGACGGGGCCGATTCCACCAGCTCCGGCGTCACCGACTTCTGCCCGCCCAGCCAGCCGGCGTAGCCCGCGAAGATCAGCCCGAACACCACCGCCGCCGCGACGCCGTACGCCAGCGACTTGGGAATCACAAAGGTCCGATCGGCATCACCCTGCGCCGCGCGCACCGCACGCCGACGCGCCTTCTCGCGACGCTCGATCAACTGACGCCGCTTCATCTCCTCGGTCAGGTCGACCCCTTCCACATCGGCGCCCTGCTCCATCACGAGCAGCTGCTGCAGCACATCGCCGTAGTCCACCTCGCCCGCGTCGCCCGCCGCGTCGTTGATCTGCCGCAGGTCCTGCACCTGCAGCCGGTCGTACACCTGCCGATGCAGCCAGGCCGCCCGCGCGAACGTGCGCGCATTGTCGTCGCTCTGCTTCACCCAGGCGTTCAGCGCCTCGGCCTCCTGGGCAGACAGCGTGCCGTCCAAGTACGCATCGATCATCACCGATGGCTCACGACTCATGGCGCGTCTCCCCGGCGGTCCGACGCCAGCTCGTGCTCGATACACTTCTGAAGCGCCGCGCGGATGCGGTGCAGCATCACGCTCACGGCGTTGGCGGTCATCCCCGTCTTCTGCGCAATCCGGGCCGGCTTCATCTCACGCAGGTAACGCATCTCCAGCACCGTCGCCGCACGCCCCTGCACCCGCTTGACGCACGTGTCCAGCGCCTGCTTCCGCATGTCCAGCTCGGGCTCCAGCTCGCTGCACGCCCGCGCGATCCCGTCCATCGCCTCGGTGTCGAACACGTGCTTATCACGCTTGACCTTGCGGTAGTAGTTGTACACCTTAAAACGCGCGATCCCGATCGACCAGGGCACGAACGGCCGAGCCGGGTCGTAGTCCTCAAACTGCTCCGCGACCGCGACCGCGACCTGCTGGATCAGGTCCTCGGCCGCGTGGAAGTCCAGCACCATCGACGACACAAACGCCGCGACGTGTGGCTGGGCCTGCGTCCACAGGACCGCCAAGTCTTTGCGCTGCTGCTGCTCACGGTTTGGTATCGCCATCTTCACAAGCCCAATCGTACGCTAACAAGTCTTGGTAGAAAAAACCCCGCCGGCCTGAAGATCGCCGGCGGGGCGAAGGAGGATACAGGCCTGCGGATCAGGGGTGCGGGTCGCTCTCGACCGACCACCAGCACTCTTCGCTGGTGCAGGGGATGTCCTTGCCCGCGAGGGTCTCGACGTGCCCATCGCCAAAGGCGTAGTTCGAGCGTTCGGAGTGCCGACGATTGCCCAGGTCGATGTCTTCTTCGTCACGGTCAAATCCCGCGGCGTTGCCCGCCTGCGCATCACTCCAGATCCACCATTGGTAGAACGTGCCGGAGGTCAGCGAATAGCCGTCGCCGAACATGATCGTCTGGGTGGGGTTCTCGACCCGGCCGTCACCCGTCTCGTTGCCGACGCTTCGGCCGAAGATCGACTCGGCCCCGTCGCCCGTGATCCAGTGGATGTTCGCTGCGCCGTACCCGCCATCGAGGTAGACCTCTTGGTCGACGTACGTATCATCAAGGATGTCCTCGGTCGTTCGGCCGTTGTACCCCGCGGAGAACTTGTGTTCGGGCTCTTCGGGGCAGTCGTACATCTCTTTGGTCTTGCCGGTGTAGTCCCAGATCTGTTCCCGCCAGGTGCGGTAGTCGCCGTCGCTGTCGGTCACCCACATGTAGGGGTAGTTTTCTTTGTTTTCGGACTTGAGCATCATGCAGGCCATAGCGAGCTGGCGGGTATTGGAGGCGCACTTGATGGCTCGGCCTGAGCGGCGTGCGGCGCCCAGCGCGGGCAGCAGGATGCCGATCAGCAGCGCGATGATGCTGATGACCACGAGGAGCTCGATGAGGGTGAACGCACGGGCGCGACGACTTGGCGGGCAGGGTCGGTGGGTCATGACTGGTCCTGTTTCGAGTGCCGGGTGGTCGGCCGAGCCACGCAGCCCTTGGCCGACCCCCTCTGTGATGGATTACCCCGCGGTGCCGATTCCTTACATGGGCCGGCCACCCCGCGAGGGGCGCGCAGTGTGGCCCCGCCGGGTTGGGCGTCGGTGCGTGTCGCGTGTGTTTTGCGTGAGTGTTTTGAGGGCCGGCGGACGCGTCGCGCCAGGACCGGGCATGTTTTCCACAGCATGGCGGACAGCGAGATAAACACCCCGGCCTTCCATAAACTCCCATTTCAACAGGGCTAAAACCGCAGGCCTGATTTTTTGAAAAACAACTTCAAGGCTGGGCGTTGACCTGTGCGATACACCTACATATAGTGGTTGCTCGACCGGAACCCACCGAATCTGGTGGAAAAAGTCGGAGGGATGCAGTTCTCTCTTTAGATCGTTTGAAGCGGTGCCCCGAAGCGGCAGACCCGCCCCGGCCAACAGGGTGGAGCGGTATTGCGCGGCGAAAAGGGCTTGACAAAACCGAACAAATGCCTAAAAAGAACCCTGCAGACCACACCTCGGCACGGTGCCGGGGACCTTGGACGACAGGAGGGCCCGCGGGCCCGGAGGTCACGTGGCTATGGACAGCCGATCAACGCACCAACCCCCGACTCCGCTCCGCCGACCCGTGACACAACGGGCCGACGGGCCGGCGTGTCCGCCTCAACGGCGGCACCGGCGCGGGCGGCGGCGTGGGCAGGTGGGGAGACCCGACTAGCTCAAACCGTCTTGCCCCGACCTCAGGGGCGAGCGCGAAGCGACCCCCGACGGAGTACGGGCGGCGGCAACGCGCGTGACACAGACAACCCAAACCCGACACCGGGCGGCAGGCGGAGGCCCAAGCCCACGCGCGATCCCTACGCACTTACCGGCCCGGCCGACCCGAAACACGGCCCGACACCGACCGACTCGAACATTCCCCCGCATCCCTTCATACCCGACCGGAGTATTTCCCATGGCCCAGACGACCCCGCACGACCTCTCGCAGACCGCGACCCCCACGCCCAACGACACGCTGTTGCAGGTGACCAAGCGTGACGGCCGGGTCGTCGAGTTCGAGCCCGAACGCATCCAGCGGGCCGTCGAAGCCGCCTTCCGCGCCGAGTACTGCGACAAGACCAACACCCCGCTGAGTGACGAGCAGTTCGGCGCGATCCAGCGGATCACCGACGCCGTCATCGACGCCGCCAGCAGCCGGGACCAGACCGGCGCCGTGCTTGAGGTCGAGGGTGTGCAGGACCTGGTCGAGGAGAACCTGATGCGTGGCGGCGAGTTCAGCGTCGCCAAGCGTTTCATCGTCTACCGCGAGGAGCGCAGCCGGGCCCGTCGGCTGCGTCAGGAGAGCCAGCAGCCCGCGTCGTCGCTTCAGGTCACCACGACCAGCGGCTCGACCCAGTCGCTCAACACCCACCTGGTCAAGCAGCGTATCTACCAGGCGTGCCACGGCCTGCCCCAGTGCAAGCCCAACGAGCTGCTCCAGGCGCTCTACACCAACCTCTACAACGGCATCTCCACCGTCGAGCTCGATAAGGCGATGGTCATGGTTGCCCGCCAGCGCATCGAGCGCGAGCCCGCCTACAACAAGGTCGCGACCCGGCTGGTGCTCAACATCGTCGACCGCGAGGCGCTGGGCGAAGTCCCCGCCCGCGCCGACCGTGACGTGCTGATCCGTGGCCGATTCGCCGACGCCCTCAAGCAGGGGGTCGACGCCGAGCTGCTCGACCCCGAGCTGCTCAACTACGACCTGGACAAGCTCGCCGCCGCGCTCCAGCCGAGCCGGGACGAGACCTTCACCTACCTCGGTGCGCAGACGGTCTACGACCGCTACCTGCTGCACATCGAAGGCCGACGCATCGAGACCCCGCAGTTCTTCTTTATGCGGGTCGCGATGGGGCTGGCGATCCAGGAAGACAAGGCGAAGCGTGAGGACTGGGCGATCCGGTTCTACGAGCTGCTGTCTACCTTCCGCTTTGTCAGCGCCACGCCGACGCTGTTCAACTCCGGCACGCGTCACCCCCAGCTCTCGTCGTGCTACCTGACCACCGTCGACGACGACCTGCACCACATCTTCAAGGCCATCGGCGACAACGCCGCGCTCTCCAAGTGGGCCGGCGGCTTGGGCAACGACTGGACCCGCGTCCGCGCGACCGGGGCACACATCAAGGGGACCAACGGCACGAGCCAGGGCGTCATCCCCTTCCTCAAGATCGTCAGCGACACCGCCGTCGCCGTGAACCAGGGCGGCAAGCGCAAGGGCGCGATCTGCTCCTACCTCGAGACCTGGCACCTCGATATCGAAGAATTCCTCGAGCTCCGCAAGAACACGGGCGACGACCGGCGGCGGACGCACGACATGCACACCGCCAACTGGATCCCCGACCTCTTCATGAAACGCGTCGCCGAGAAAGGCACCTGGACCCTCTTCTCCCCCAACGAAGTCCCCGAGCTCCACGACCTCTACGGCCAGGCGTTCGAAGACAAGTACACCGAGTACGAGGTCAAGGCCCGCGCCGGCGAGATGCGCCAGCACCGCACCGTCGAGGCCGTCGCCCTCTGGCGCAAGATGCTCTCCATGGTCTTCGAGACCGGCCACCCGTGGATGACCTTCAAAGACCCCAGCAACCTGCGCAGCCCGCAGGACCACGCCGGCGTCGTCCACAACTCCAACCTCTGCACCGAGATCCTCCTCAACACCAGCAACGACGAAACCGCCGTCTGCAACCTCGGCTCGGTCAACCTCCGCATGCACACCACGCCCGAGGGCCTGGACAAGGAGCTGATCGAGGACACCGTCAAGACCGCCGTCCGCATGCTCGACAACGTCATCGACATCAACTACTACCCCACCGACGAGGCCAAGAACGCCAACACCCGCCACCGCCCCGTCGGCATGGGCATCATGGGCTTCCAGGACGCGCTGTTTATCCAGAAGCTCGCGTACAGCAGCGATGAAGCCATCCGGTTCGCCGACGAATCGATGGAGCACATCAGCTACCACGCGATCAGCGCTTCGATCGACCTGGCCGAGGAACGCGGGACCTACTCCACTTACAAGGGCAGCAAGTGGGACCGCGGGATGCTGCCGATCGACACCATCGCCGAGGTCGCCAAGCACCGCGGCGAACAGTTCCTCGACATGGACACCACCTGCACCCTCGACTGGGCCCCCGTCCGCGAAGCGCTCGCCAAGCACGGCATCCGCAACTCGAACGTCATGGCCATCGCACCCACCGCGACGATCTCCAACATCGCCGGCAGCTACCAGTCCATCGAGCCCACCTACCGCAACCTCTTTGTCAAGTCCAACCTCTCGGGCGACTTCACCATCGTCAACGAGTACCTCATCCAGGACCTCAAGGACCTCGGGCTCTGGGACGACCAGATGCTCGACGACCTCAAGCACTACGACGGCGGCGTGCAGCACATCGACCGCATCCCCGACGAGCTGAAAGAGCTCTACAAGACCGCGTTCGAGGTCGACGCGTTCGCCATGATCGAGTGCACCAGCCGACGCCAGAAGTGGATCGACATGGGCATCAGCTTCAACCTCTACATCGACACCCCCTCGGGCAAGCTGCTCAACGACATGTACATGGCCTGCTGGGAAAAGGGCCTCAAAACCACCTACTACCTCCGCTCGCTGGGCGCGACCCGCATCGAAAAATCCACCACCAGTGCCAACGGCAACACCTCCGCCCGCCCGCCCAAGAAGCAGGCCCCGGCCGACCCGGCCCCGGTGACGCCGACCATCAAGGACGAGGCGATCGACAAGCTGCTCGACGGCAAACAAGCCGCCGGCAACGCCTGCTCAATCGACAACCCCGACTGTGAGGCGTGTCAGTAAGCAGGAAATGGAACCGCAGAGACGCGGAGAGCGCGGAGGAAGACAGGTTGATAACCACGAAGGCACGAAGACGCGAAGGAATGCAAGATGAAACGTGATATGGAACTGATACGATCGATCTTGCTTATTTGCGAAGACCACGAGCACGGCTATGCCCCCGAACATATTGAAGTCGAAGGGTATACAGCAGAGCAGATAGGGTTTCATATCTACTTACTTGGCCAAGCTGGCTACATGAATGTGGCGGATACCTCATCCTTTGAATCCCCGTCACCTAAAGCAGTCCCGCTGTCTGTCACCCA
>JBITAC010000155.1:0-130692 GCA_044439905.1 Phycisphaerales bacterium JB063
GTCATGCTGCCCCATCAGACCAAGCGCAATCCTATGTCTTTTGCCAATCGCCCGAAAAGCTGCCGGAACGTACTTGAAAAACATCAACCCTCCACCCCTGTAGATCATATTCTGACCACCCCCATAAACTCGTTCAATTACTTCGATGTAACGCCTAGTTGCATCCAGGGGAACGGAGCATTCTCTAGAAATCTGCTCGAGTTCATCTTCCTCAACGGCTTGGCGTACTACGCCGCCCCAATTCATAAGCCACCATTGAAAGAAGGATGGAAAACCGAATATATAACGGGGGTTCTCAGTTATCGATGAAAATGCTTCGCGTAAACGCTGGCCGATCCTAGCCGCGAGATCGGCTTGATTGATTCTGCTCTGCGCGTCCAATGCGTATCGTGTGACCGCGTACATATTCATCATACGATGGTAAGTTTCTACTGCCATCGCCGCCTCAATATCATCATCATCGGCACGATTAAGATATGTGTTTATTTGGCGCTGCTTGTTTGTAGCCGTAACTTGAGCCGTGTTTGGGCATCTCTGAGCCGCCAGGCCGAATGATTCTTGACACTGTTCATGTGCATCCGTGATATGCCATAAGTTCTGGCTCAATTCCCTCAAGTGATCTTTCATCTGACCGACAACAGCTCTTCCCAAGAGTTGTCGAAGAACAAAGAAGCTTGCCATGCACTTGTTTAGAAGAATAATCCTATTCGGCTGCTCGTCGATGCCGCCAAAGAGAGGAAGTATTCGACGCGTCAATTCGTCTCGCCGAACAATCTGTACCCCAAGTTGATCGGCTAGTTTGTCGCGATTGGCCTTTGTAGCAGGCTTGCCAATGATGATCGAGACATCAGGCGAAGGATCGAGTAGCTCTTTAAGAGACGCAAATTTACGGATATCATTAAACGTCGGCTCCCCACCTTTACATTCGATCAAAACCCGCGACTCATGGTAAGGGGTTTGAATGCTCGCAAATACGTCGATCTGCCCCGCGCTTTCGCCGTCGAGCGCAATATGCAGGTCGATAAAAACTGTGTAGCCTGCAAGCGCGAGTAATGCGGCGACAAAGTCCTCGAGTTCGGAGCCACCATTGAGCTGTCGAATCTGTGCGACAAGATTGCCATGTGGATCAAATTGCATAAGACGTTTCCTTAACCGGGAGTGCTCCGAGGATACACGAATATTTGCGCACCTCTCTATTTGCTCGGTAGGAGAACAGGCGCAACGGTAACCAAGTAGTCTTGGACGCTGCAATCATTAAACCACGATCACCCCATCCGCCGCATAACCTCGACCGCCTTGGCCATATCCCGCTCCGCGTAGACCGCGTCGGTGACCAGGGCGCTGGAGTGGCCCAGGGCGATCTGTGCGGCCTCGAGCCCGAAGTCTCGGCGGATGCGTGTGCCGGCTGAGTGACGGAGTTGGTGCGGGTGCCAGCGGTGCTTGCGTCGCCAGGCCTTGAGTTCTTCCCAGCGCGGGCCCAGGCGTTTCTTCCACTCGGCTTCGTTCTCCCAGCGAAGGCTTTTCTTCTTCCGGCCCTTGGCCTCGACGCGCTGACGCGCCAGCTCCTTGGGCGGCGGGTACGCGGCGTCGCAGGCGCGTTGGATGGCGCGGTGGTAGCTGTCGCGGGTGTAGTGGTCGCCGGGCGCGTGGACGGGTTCGTCCGAGCGGTTGCTGCCGGGCTTGTTGCCGCAGGACAGGGGCGTAGCTCGTTGCTCGTGCAGCTCGGCCCGGCGCTCGGCGTCCGCCTCGGAGGGTGAGAACAGGCAGGCGTCGACCGGCCGGGCGAGGAGGAAGGGCTGGATCACGGCCTGGGCCTTGGGGCCGAAGTAGATGGTGCGCGTCTTGCCGTGGTGGGCGGTCTTGTGCTCGTTGGGCGTGAAGGTCCAGACGTCGCCGGCGGTGTCGATGTCCTTGCGGCGGAGCTTGAAGATCTCGCCGCCGCGTGCGCCGGTGAGGCGCTGCAGCTCGATCAGCGCCCAGACCTGCCGGCTCACAAACGGCTTGATGGCGTCGACCCGCTCGTCGGGGACCGGGCCGATTCGCTTGGGCTCGCGGGCAACGGTACGTCCGCGGCGGAGGGTCTCCACGGCCTTGAGCCCCTGGTACACGGTGATCGGGATCATCTCCTGCCCGGCCTCCCAGCGGAACATCGTGCAGAGCCGCTGCACCTGCTTGTTCACGTGCGGCCGGGCCCAGGGCTTGCGCGGCGGGTCGGCGCTGGGGTCGCCGCTGACCATCGCGTCGCGGACCATGCGCAGGCGCTTGGGGCCGAAGGCCTCGGCGGGCGTCGAGCCGAACAATTTCCGCGTGATCTTGATCACCTGCGCGATGGTATTGACCTCGGAGGCCGAGTAGGTGCCTTGGGCCCAGCGCCAGTACCGGCTCATCACCTCGGCCACGGTCACGCCGTCGGCGGGGCCCTCGGGCGCGTTGGGCGGCTCGGGCAGACGCCGGCCGTTCGCCTCCCACTCGGCGAGGACCTGGTGGTACAGCTCGCGGCTCTGGGGCGTGTTGTACTCGCCCAGCCAGTAGTCGCGGCGCTGCTTGGTGAGCGAATCGGTGAGCGTGACCAGCGCCTGGGCATAGCCCTTGCGTTGGCGGTAGGACGGGGCTTTCTTGGGCATCGCGGTGCTCCTAGAACGCGTTGCGCGGTGTAACACCGCGCTGTTTTGCGTTCGAAGGCCGCACCGACTCGGAAGACGGGTGTCCGTAACTCACGGACTCGGCGGGATTTATCGAGAATGGGCGATGGGGGACTCGAACCCTCGACCTCACGCGTGTGAAGCGTGCGCTCTAGCCAGCTGAGCTAATCGCCCCGGGGGCACGTCAATGTAGCGGATCGGGGCGTGGGGTCAAGCGTTGGGGGGCCGGGCTGTTGATTTTGTTGATCCGGGTGGGGCCCACCGCGTTAGAGCAGCGGGCCCAGGAGGCGGGCGATGTTTTCGACGACGCGCCAGTGGAAGGGGCGGTTGGCCCAGGTCTTGGCATCGAGGTGCCTACTCTGCTCCATGTACCGCCGTTGCATCGCGACCATGGACTGGGTGAGCGACTCGTCGTAGATGGCGACGGTGATCTCGAAGTTCAGCCACATGCTCCGCATGTCGAGGTTGACGGTGCCGATGAGGGCGAATCGCCCGTCGACGGTGAGCGATTTGGTATGCAGCAGCCCACCCTGGAACTGGGCGACATGGACGCCGGCGGAGAGCAGGTCGACGTACTGCGATCGGCTGGCGAGCCGGACCATCACGGAGTCGACCTGGCCCGGGACGATGAGCGTGACATCGACACCACGCCGCGCGGCGGAGGTCAGCGCCGCGAGCAGCGCCTCGTCGGGCACGAAGTACGGCGTGGTGAGGATCAACTCGTGCTGGGCGCTGTAGATCGCGGTGAGTAGTGTCTCGCGGATCGCGTGGGGGAAGTAGCCCGGGCCCGAGGGCAAGACCTGGATCGCGACATCACCCTTGGGGTCGACACGGTGGAGCCCGCCGTCTTCCTGGAAGTCGCCAAACTCCTCGGCCGTCTCGACGTCCCAGTCTGTGAGGAACAATAGGCCGAGGGCTTCGACCGCGGGCCCGGTGATGCGGACCATCGCGTCGATCCACCGCCCGACGCCGACCTCTTGCTTGAACACCGCGGGGTCGGCCATGTTCATACTGCCGGTGTAGCCGACCTCGCCATCAATCACAACGATCTTGCGGTGGTTGCGCAGGTCCTGCCGCCGAAACAACATCCGCCAGACCGACATCGGCAGGACGCAAACGACCTCGACGCCCTGCTCTTTGAGCGCACCGACCGACGCACTACTCAGGAACTGCTTGCAGCCCTGCGCATCAAGCGCAAGCCGACAGACCACACCGCGTTCGCGTGCGCGGCGGAGTGCGGCGATGACCTCATCGACCCGGCCGCCCTCCCACCAGATGTAGAAGAACATGTGCACGGTCTCTTGGGCCGCGTCGATGTCCTGGATCAGTCGGTTGAATACGGCGTCGCTGTCTTCGAGCAGCTCGATCTCGTTGCCGTCGAGCGCCGGGAAGCCGTAGACCGCCTCGCCGTGTCGTGCGGTCGCGCGGGCGATGCGGGGCAAGGCGGATTCCTCGGCCCGGCCGTGCTCGCGCAGCTCGCTGAGGTGGGACATGAGCGAATCACGGATCCGTTCAAACCGGCGACGCCGCATCCGGCCGATCCGGGTCTCCCCCAGCAGGAGGTAGAGCACCGCCCCGGCGACCGGGAGTACGAGGATGACGCCGAGCCACGAGAGCGAGACGCCCACGGGCCGCCGCCGCATGATGACCCGCAGCGATAGCGTGATGCGGATCACCCAGTCCAGGATGACCAGCAGCGCGACCATCCACGACGCCATCTCGTAGCCAAACATGCGGGGCCTCTCGAACGTGTGGCCGCATCATATCGGGCAATCCGAGCCTAATCGGCATCCGTGATCGCTCGGCCTGCGGATGACATCAGGCGCACGCCCGGAGCGCGCAAAAAAAGAGCCCGGACAAGTCCGGGCTCAAAGCGGGTGAACGGATTTGAACCGTCGACATTCACGTTGGCAACGTGACGCTCTACCGCTGAGCTACACCCGCGAGTGAGGCGAAAATTGTACCACGCCCACGGCGGCTTGCAAGTCGGCTTGGGCGTCGTGTGTAACTTTCTTGGCGGGCCCGCCCTGCCGGGCTATCCTCATAGGGGAACACTGACCGACCCACCCGCCCGGGGCCCGCCTGATGCCGCGATTTTTCCTGTCCGCCCCCCTGCTCTGTGGCCTGCTGGCGGCCTCGATGCCGGCCCCGGCCAGACAGGCCGCCCCCGCCGACCCCGACGGGCTTTCGCTGACCGACCGTGTGATCCAGGCCCACCGCGACCTGCCGCGCGTCCACCTCAGCGTCCGCTACACGCTCTATTTCTCCTTCCCCGAGGAGACCGAACTGGTCACGACCGAGTACCGGGTCTGGTTTGACCGGGACGCGAAGCTGTTACGGATCGAGCGGCCGGGCTTCACGCTGGTCTGCGATGGCTTCACCGTTTTCCTGACCAGCGATGCGGTCCCGGGCCGACATCTGGAAGCGCCGCTGGACGAGGACCTGACATACGACGCGCTGGTCGCGCTCGTGCCCGATGTGGACGACCCGGTGCCGCCGGCGTTGACGCTGCTGCTGGCGGACGAGCCGATCGCCTGGCTCAGCGGCGGCGCGGCGGTCACTGCCGACACCCTCAAGCCGCGTGACGACGACCCCGCTGCGCGTCCGCGTTTCCGTCTGCCCGCTCGGCTGGGTGAGATGACCGTATCTGCAACGCCGGGCACCCTGCTGCTTGAGGACGTCGTCCAGATCGCCGACCGCCAGCAGCTCCAGGGCAGCGGGCTCGACGACGCGCGTTGGCACCACCACTACCGCTACGAGATGCCCGACGAGCCGTTCGCCCCGGACCTGTTTACGCTTGAAACGGAGCCCGGGTCCCAGGCGGTTGAGACGATGGCCCAGCTGCTCGCACCGCCCAGCAACCCGGGCAACAACGGCGGCGGCGGGCCGACCCTGCTGGGCCGTTCGCTGCCGGAGATCATGCTCGACCCGCTGGGCGACGGGGACCCGGTGGACCTGAGCGAGCTCGAGGGCGACCTGGTCATCCTCGAATTTTTTGCGACGTGGACCCGCCCGTCACTGACCGACCTGGGCGATCTGCAGGCCTACCGCGACTGGGCCGAGGAAGAGGGCCACGACGTCGGCGTGTACACGGTCGCGGTGTTGGAGAAGTCGAAGGACGTGCGGGCGTTTTTTGAACGGCTGACCGAGCTCACGGGGATCGAGTACGACCTGCCGGTGCTGATGGATGTGACGGGAGAGGCGGCGATCGAGCTGGGCCTGCCCGCACTGCCGCGCACCGTCGTCATGCGTGACGGCGAAATCATCGATGTGCTGGGCGGAAGGAAGCCAGAGTTCCTGCAACTACTGCAGGACCGAACGGCGGGGTGGCTTGGATTGCCTGAAGACGCCGTCGAGGGCGAGTAGATCTCCATCACCGACAGTGCGGTGCAGACATCACAGCCCGACGCGTGTTTAGTCGCTCTTCTTCGCGGGCTTGCTGGCTGACTTGGCCGAGCCGCTGTCGCTGGATTTGGTCTTGGACTCACCCGACTTGGCTTTGGCCGAATCGGTTTTGTCTTTCGCTTTACTGTCCTTCGACGAATCGCCCGACGCACCGCCGTCTTTGTCGGCCTTGGCGTCTTTGCTGTAGTTGTCGGAGCGGTAGTCGGTCTCGTAGAAGCCCGAGCCCTTGAAGATGATGCCCGCGCCGGTGCCGATGAGCCGGCGGAGCTTGGGCTTGCCGCAGTTGGGGCACTTCTTGAGGTGCTTGGCGGTGATCGACTGGAACTCTTCAAAGGCGTGCTTGCACGCGTCGCATTCGTAGTCGTAGGTGGGCATGGTGTTACTCCGCGACCCCGACCTGTGCGGGGCGGACGACTTTGTCACCCAGGACGTAGCCGGGCAGCATCAGCATCGTGATATGGTTGGACGCGACACCCTCGGCCGGCTGGCGCATGAGGGCCTCGTGTCGGACGGGGTCGAACTCGTCGCCGATCGTGACTTCGAGTCGTTCGATGCCGAACCGGCCCAGTGTGTTGAGCAGCTCTTCCTTGACCATCGTCACCCCGCGGAGCAGGTCGCCAGACGGCGTCGCGCCGCTTTCTGCGTCGTGTTCCTGCTGCGCGGCGGATTCGAGGGCGCGGTCGAAGTGGTCGAGGACCGGCACGAGGGCGCGGGCCATGCTCATCTGCGTCTGCTCTGCGGCGGAGGCGATGTTCTGCTGTGAGCGGCGGGCGAAGTTCTGGTAGTCGGCCGAGACGCGCAGGAGCTGCGCCTGCAGCGCGTCCCGCTCCGCAGTGACCTGCTCCAACGTCCCGGCAGCGCCCGCGCTGTCCGCGGCACCATCCACCGCCGCGGCTTCCTCGGCCGCTTCCGCGGCGTCGGCCTCGGCGGCCTTAAGAAGGTCCAGCGCGTCGGGGCCCTCGGGGTCGATCTCGTAGAAGTCTTCGTTGTCCGTCTTGCTGTCGTTATCTGCCATGGTCGTTGCTCCCGTGCGGTACGCGTCACGTTAGCCAATATAGGTCTTGATCTTTTCCCAAAAGCCCTTGCTGTGGGGCATCACGTCGTGGTTCTCCGTCGCGGCATACGCGCGGAGCAGTTCTTCCTGCTCGCCCGAGAGTTTCTTGGGCACCTCGATCAGCACGGCCACGATCAGGTCGCCGCGCCGCCCGCTGCGGAGGTTGGGCAGTCCCTCGCCACGGACCTTGATGAGGTCGCCATGCTGTGTGCCGGGCTTGAGCGTGAGCTCGTGCTCGCCGTCAAGCGTCGGGACGTTGATTTCAGCGCCTAGCGCGGCCTGTGCAAAGCTCGTCGGCATACGCAGAATCAGGTGGTCTTCCTCGCGGGAGAAGACTTCGTGCTTTTCGACGCGGATGACCACATGCAGGTCGCCGCGCGGTGCGCCGGCGGAGCCGGGCTCACCCTCACCCGTCACGCGGATGGCTTGGCCGTCGCTGATCCCCGCCGGGATTTTCACGCTGAGCTCGACCTTGCGGGGCTGGCGTCCACTGCCAGAACAGTCGGTGCATTTTTCGCGGTAGCTCTTCCCCGCGCCTTTGCACGCCGGGCAGTCGGTGACCATGCGGAACATGCCGCCAAAGCCCTGCTGCTGGACCTGCCCCGCCCCGCCACAGGTGACACAGGCCTGCGGCTCGGTGCCCGGCTTGCCGCCGCTGCCTTCGCAGGTCTCGCAGGTGTCCTGGCGCGTGAACGCGATCTCTTTCTCACAGCCCGCGAGGACTTCTTCCAGCGTCACCGTCGCGACGGTCTCAAGGTCGTAGCCACGCTGCCCGCGTGCCCGGCCCCGACTGCGTGAGCGGCCCCCACCCCCGAACGCGCCGCCGAAGATGTCGTCGAACATCGAGTAGATGTCCTGGGCGTTCATCGAGCCGAAGTCGTGGCCCGCCTGCCCGCGCATCCCGGCGTGGCCGAACTGGTCATACCGCCGGCGTTTCGCGTCGTCCGACAAGACCTCGTAGGCCTCGGCACACTCCTTGAACTTCTTCTCGGCCTCGGCGTCGCCGGGGTTGCGGTCGGGGTGATACCGCATCGCCATCTTGCGGTACGCACGTTTAATCACGTCGCCGCTGGCGGTCTTCTCGACCTGGAGAACTTCGTAGTAGTCGCGCTGGGTGGCCATAAAGTAGTGGCTAGGCGTTTGGGCCTAGGGTTTAGTAAGAGACTTTTTTCCGACTAGGCCCTAGGTCCTAGGCCCTAACCACTTCGTAAACAAGCCGAGGATCTTTCGACCCACGGCCTGAATGATTCAAACGATCAGGAGACCGCGCCTTCAACGGGCTTGGTGTCTTCCTTGAGCTCGGTGATGAGCACGTTGGTCGTGAGCATGAGGCCGGCGACCGACGCGGCGTTCTGCAGCGCAGTGCGGCTGACCAGTGCGGGGTCGATGATGCCCTGCTTGACCATATCGACGTACTCGCCGGTCGAGGCGTCGTAGCCCTGGTTGCCCTTCTTGCCCTTGACCTCTTCGACGACGATGAAGCCGTCTTCGCCGCCGTTCTGGACGATCTGACGCAGCGGGACTTCCATCGCCGCGGCGACGATGTCGTAGCCGATCTTGTCGTCGCCCTTGGCCTTGGCGCGTGCGACTTCGACGGCCGCGATCGCGCGGATGAAGCTCACCCCGCCGCCGGGGACGTAGCCCTCGGCCGCGGCGGCCTTGGTCGCGTGGAGCGCGTCGTCGACGCGGTCCTTGCGTTCCTTCATGGCCGTCTCGGTGTGGGCGCCGACACGGATGATCGCCACGCCACCGGTGAGCTTGGCCAGGCGTTCCTGGAGCTTCTCACGGTCGTAGTCGCTCGTGGTGTTGATGATCTGCTGGCGGATCTGGTCGCAGCGGCCGGTGATGTCTTTCTTCTTGCCGCCGCCCTCGATGATGGTGGTCGAGTCCTTGTCGATGACAAACCGCTTCGCGGTGCCGAGCTGGTCGAGCTCAACGGCTTCGAGCGAGAGGCCGAGGTCTTCGCTGATAAACGTGCCGCCGGTCAGCGCGGCGATGTCGCCGAGCATTGCCTTGCGTCGGTCGCCAAAGCCCGGGGCCTTGACCGCGACCACACGCAGCACGCCACGCAGCCTGTTCACCACCAGCGCCGCAAGCGCCTCGGACTCGACGTCCTCGGCCACGATCACGAGCGGCTTCTGGGCCATCGCGACCTTGTTGAGCAGCGGGAGCAGGTCGGGCAGATTGCTGATCTTCTTCTCGTGCAGCAGCACCAGCGCGTCTTCGAGCACACACTCCTGGGTCTGCGGGTCGGTCATGAAGTAAGGCGAGAGGTAGCCCTTATCAAAGGCCATGCCTTCGACGTAGTCGAGCGTGGTCTCGGAGGACTTGCCCTCTTCGACTTCGACAACACCCTCGGCCCCGACCTTGTCGATGGCCTCGGCGATGATGTCGCCGATCTCGGTGTCATGGTTCGCGGAGACGGTGGCGACCTTGCGGTAGTCGTCGACGCCCTTGCACTTGGTCGCCGACTTGCTGATGGCTTCGCCGGCGACTTCGCTGGCGGCGAGGATGCCGCGCTGCAGCGACATCGGGTTCGCGCCCGACGCGAGGTGGCGGAGGCCCTCGTCGAAGATCGCCTGGGCCAAGACCGTCGCAGTGGTCGTACCGTCGCCGGCCTTGTCGTTGGTCTTCTTCGCGACCTCGACAACCATCTTGGCGCCCATATTTTCGAAGGGCTCTTTGACTTCGACTTCCTTCGCGACGCTCACGCCGTCCTTGGTGACGCTGGGGCCGCCGAAGGACTTGTCGAGGATCACGTTGCGGCCGGTCGGGCCCATCGTGACCCGCACGGCGTTGGCCAGGCGGTCGAGGCCTTTTTTCATTTCAAGACGCGCGGCGGCGTCAAACATCAGTTGCTTCTGTGCCATGGTGGATGGCTCCAGTGGGAGGGTGGTGTTGGTGGGTTCAGTGAGCGACCGGGGTCGCTCGGGCCTTGTATCCCACGGCGTGCCGCTGCGCGACAAGCCGCGGGCTTGGGAGAGAGCGCAAGGCGCTACTTCCGGGGGCGGGGATTACTTCTCGATGACGCCGAGGAGTTCGGACTCTCGCATGATCTTGTGCTCGACGCCGTCGATGTCGATCTCGCTGCCGCCGTACTTCCCAAAAAGGACGGTGTCGCCCTTCTTGACCGAGAGCGTGCCGCGTTCGCCGGTGTCGGTAAGTTTGCCGGGGCCGACGGCGACGACCTTGCCGGTCTGGGGCTTTTCCTTTGCGCCTTCGGGGAGGTAGAGGCCGCTGGCGGTCTTCTCTTCGGCGCTGTCGGGCAGCACGAGGACGCGGTCGTCGAGCGGGGTGATCGTGGTCTTGGTGGTCTTCTTGGATTTGGTCTTGGTAGCCATCTTGATTTCGCTCCGTGGCGAGGTGGGTGTGATTGGTTTGATGTTGAAGGTAGTGAGCTGCTTACGGCAACGCGAGGCAAGCCGGGCTTACATCATGCCGGGCATACCACCCATGCCGCCCATTCCGCCCATGCCTGGCATGCCGCCGCCCATGCCACCCATGCCGTGGTCGTGGTGGTCGTGGCCGCCTTCGGGCTCGTCCTGCGGGGCGTCGGTGATGATGCAGTCACAGGTCAGGAGGATGGTCGCGACCGACGCAGCGTTCTGCAGTGCGGTGCGGTCGACCTTCGCGGGGGTGATGATGCCGCGTTCGATCAGGTCGGCGTACTCGAGGTTGAGGGCGTCAAAGCCGTTGGATCCCTTGGCCGAGGCGACCTTCGCGACGACGACCGAGCCGTGCTCGCCGGCGTTGTCGGCGATGGTCTGCAGCGGGACGTGCAGGGCCTTGCGGATCACTTCGACGCCGGCCTGTGCGTCGCCGTCGAGCTTGAGCTTGGCGACCTTGGTCGCGGCGCGGATAAAGCTGACGCCGCCGCCGGGGACGATGCCTTCCTGCACCGCGGCGCGGGTGGCGTGCAGCGCGTCTTCGACACGGGCCTTTTTCTCTTTCAGCTCAGCTTCGGAAGCCGCGCCCACGTTGATCTGCGCGACACCGCCGGCCAGCTTGGCCAGACGCTCCTGCAGCTTCTCGCGGTCGTAGTCGCTGGTGGTGGCCTCGATCTCGCGGCGGATCTGCTCGATCCGGCCCTTGATGTCCTTGGTCTCGCCGGCGCCCTCGATGATCGTGGTCGTGTCGGAGGTGATCGTCACCTTCTTCGCCATCCCGAGCTGGGACAGCTCGACCTTGTCGAGCTCGACGCCGAGGTCCTTCATGATCGCCTCGCCGCCCGTGAGGACCGCGATGTCCTGGAGCATGGCCTTGCGGCGGTCGCCGTAGCCCGGGGCCTTGACCGCACAGATGTTCAGGACGCCGCGCAGCTTGTTCATCACCAGCGTCGCGAGCGCTTCGCCCTCGACATCCTCGGCGATGATCAGCAGCGGCCGCTTGGTCTCTTGCACCTTCTCGAGCAGCGGGATGAGCTTCTGGATGCTGCCGACCTTGTCTTCGAAGACAAGGACCAGGGCCTTCTCCAGTTCGACCACCATCTCGTCGGGGTTGGTGATGAAGTTGGGCGAGAGGTAGCCGCGGTCAAACTGCATGCCTTCCACGACGTCGACATAGGTCTCGAGGGACTTGCCTTCTTCGACGGTGATGACGCCGTCCTTGCCGACAGTCTCCATCGCGTCGGCCATGATCTTGCCGATGGCCTGGTCGTTGTTGGCCGAGATGGCGGCGACGTTCTGGATGTCGTTCTTGCCGTCGATCTTCTTGGCCTGCTTGTCGATCTCGGCGACGGCGACTTCCACCGCCGCCTTGATGCCGCGGACCAGCGCGTTGGCGTCGTGGCCGGCCGCGATCTGGCGCAGGCCTTCCTTGAAGATCGCCTCGGCCAGCACGGTCGAGGTCGTCGTGCCGTCGCCGGCCTTATCCGACGTCTGGCTCGCGGCCTCCTTGACCAGCTGCGCGCCCATGTTCTCGTTCTTGTCCGCCAGCTCGATCTCCTCGGCGACGCTCACGCCGTCCTTGGTGACCGTCGGGCCGCCCCAGCTCTTGTCCAGCACCGCGTTGCGGCCGCGGGGGCCCAACGTGCTCTTTACAGCGTTCGCAAGTTTTTCCACGCCGGCGAGCAGGCTCGCGCGGGCGTCCGATTCAAAAGCTAGATCTTTGACTGGCATGGGCGTTTCGGCTCCGTTAGTCGGGTCAGAGGGTGGGATTCGGGCAGGCCTCGCCACCGTCGGCGAATACCTGCGCATCAGCGTGGCCAAGGATAGTGCAACCGCCGGGCCACGATCGACGAACCGCAAACGCATGCACCAACACGCGCAAACCCATTGATTTCAACAAATTAGACGCCACCCAGCACCCCTGCAGGCCCAACCTGGCAGGCCGCCGCGCTGCCATGCTGGCAGACCCGGCCGCGCGGGGCTGACATCCTGCCGGGCTTGGCAGGCCGGACGCGCACTGGCCGCCCCTAGTCCCCGGGCAACCCCGCCGGCTCCCAACGCACCTGGGTGGACCCCAGCACCGTCCCCGTCGCAAACGCGAGGTCGATCTGGGCGATCTGATAGTCCACCAGCGCACGCACCTCGCTCGACTGCGCATCCGCCAGCCGAGTCTGCGCGTCCTGCACGTCGGTCGAGGTGTTGAGCCCTTGGTCAAACTGACGCTGCTCGGCCGCGAGTACCCGCGCCGCGAGCACCGCCGACTGTCGGCTGGCGAGCACACGCTGCCACGCCGCGCCGAGCGCATCCATCGCATCGAGCACCTCCTGCCGAACCTGCATCTCGCGCTGCTCCCGCGTCGCCAAGCGCTGCAGCCGGACCAGCAGCGCGCGGGTCAGCGCCGCCTTCGCCGCCTGGTTGCCCAGCGGGACTTCGAAGCGCAGCCCGAGCGTGTGGCCATCAAAGTTCTCTTCGTAGTCCTGACGGAAGGCGTCACCAAAATCATCCCCCAGCCCGTTGCGCGTGTAGCGGTACTCCAGCGCCGCTAAGGGCAGAACACCATTGCGTGCCACCTCGATGTTGAGCGCGTCCTGAGCCAGTGCCAGCTCGATCTCCAGCAACTCAAGCCGGCCCGCCATCGCGTCATTGAGTAGTGACGCTTCGGGCAGGTCGTAGGCGACCGGGTTCGCGGGCGTCAGCGGGATCAACGCCGTCGGCCCACGCATCGGCAGCTCGGGCACATTGAGCAAGCGCTTGAGCGCTCGCTCGCGCTGCCTGACCTGGTTCTCTGCGATGATGATTGCCTCGAGCCCGTCCGCGACACCGGACTCCGCGCGCATGATCTCGATATCAGCCGCGTCGCCTTCGTCCACCAGCCGTTGCGCCCGCTCGAGCTGCGCCATCGCGAGTTCGTGCTGCTGCTGACGGACCAGCAGTTCCTGCTGCGCCGCGTAGAGACGCCAGTACAAACGGTCCACCTCCGTCAACGCCCGGATGACCTCCAGCTTGGTGCGGGCGTTGGACTGCTGCGCGCTAAGGCGAGCGATCTGGATCGGCGCGGTATTGACCCGGACGCCCGCGTTGCGCAGCAGGTTCTGGCTGAGCGAGATGCTCATGTCGGAAGTAAACGACGGGTTGAGCGTCGAGAACTGGTTATCCGTTTCGAATCGGCTACCCGTAAAGTCGACGGTGACCGAGCCGCCCGCCCGGGTCGGGATACGCACCCCGAGGTTCGTGCTCGCCGACGTCGTCTCACCGCCCTCGAGGTTGCTCGCGGTCGGCGACTCGTTGTCGGCATAGCTGATCGACCCGAAAAACAACGCCTCAAAACGCGCCTCCTCCGCCACGACCTGCTGCTGCGCGATCGCGGGGTCCACAAACGCGACCTGCAGATCCAGGTTGTGCTCCAGCGCCCAGGCCCGGCACTGCTCAAGCGTGATCTCCAACTCCGCCGGGGCCGGCACGACGGGCGACTCACCCGCCGCATCAAGCTCTGTCGGCTGGGCGTAGTCCTGCAACTGCACGGGCTGGACGCTGCGCAGGCGGTCGCGCACGACGTCCGACGTCAGCGGGTCGTCGGCGAACGGGTCGTGCATGCAACCGGGCAGCAGCGCCGCCGAGGCGACGGTCGCCGTAGCCAGCGCGCGGGCGGTCTTATTCATGGCGGAGCGCCTCGATGGGGTTGAGCCGGGCGGCTTTGATCGCGG
Organism: Phycisphaerales bacterium JB063; assembly: GCA_044439905.1. Classification (GTDB taxonomy): domain Bacteria; phylum Planctomycetota; class Phycisphaerae; order Phycisphaerales; family Phycisphaeraceae; genus JAHQVV01. The sequence continues at coordinate 14,192 of JBITAC010000155.1, forward strand.
GGAACAGGCCAAACGTCACGCCGACCGTACTCGAAAACCCGAGCGAAAGGATCACCGCCCACGCGGGGATGTAGGCCTGGTCGAGCTGCGCGTTGGGGATTTTCTGCAGCAGGACCGTCATGCCCTGCCCGCCGAGGATACCCAGCAACCCGCCGAGGGAGCAGAGCGTGACCGCCTCGACCAGGAACTGCAGCAGGATCGCGGCGGGCCTAGCACCGACCGCCTTGCGCAGCCCGATCTCGCGGGTGCGTTCGCTGACGGAGACGAGCATGATGTTCATGATGCCGATGCCGCCGACCAGCAGCGAGACGCTGACGATCCCGCCCGCGACCGCTGTGACCCCCGCCGCCATCGCATTGAACTGGTCGAGATACGCGCTGAGCACTTCGACCTCAAACGTGTCGGGCTCATCGGGTTTGAGGTCGCGCGACTGCCGCAAGAAGAAGCGCACCTCCGCGCGGGCCTCGTCGGCGACCTCCGGGCCCCGTGCGTTGGCGATCACATACATAAACGGATCGGTCGCGTCCCACAGCGTCTGAAACGGCACGAACACCTCGCTCGACACCCCCCCGCCGCCGAACATCCCGCCGATGTCTTTGGGCGGCTCGACCATCCCGATGATCTCAAACCGCCGGTTGAGCATGTAGACCGATTCGCCCACGGGGTTGCGTGGCAAGCGTAGCTCGTCGCGTGTCTTCTCGGTGATGAGGCATACCGGCCGAGCGTTGTAGTCATCTACCACGCTGAAGGGCCGGCCGTACGTCACGCTGCGCCCCTCGATCTCGTGCCACGCCGGGTCGATCCCCTTGAGCGATGCGCTTTCCAGTGTCTTCTCGCCGTAGGTCATCTCCGTGTTGTTCTCCGCCATCCGGGTGAACGACGCGACCGAGGGCGTGTGCTCCAGCATCCCCGCGAAATGCCCGGGCGAGAAACGGATCACGTTCCACTCCGCATCCTTCTTAGGCCCCTCGTCCGGATGGTCGGGAAAGATGAACATCTTGTTCGTGCCAAAGGACTCGAAATCCGAAAGCACCTTGGACTTGAGCCCGGTCAGCGCCGCGATCACCGCCGTCACCGACGCGATGCCGATGACGATCCCCAGCGTCGCGAGGATCGATCGGGTCTTGTTGGCCCAGATCTGGCCGACGGCGAGCAGGAAGCTCACCAGGACAAACCGCAGGATCCGGAACGGGAACGTCAACAGGCCGATCAAACGCCACCCCCCTGCACTGCGGCGGTGTCGGTCGGCCGATCGGGCGTGCGCTTACGCTCCGGGATCAGCGAGGCGACCTCGTCCTGCTCCACCGGCAAATCCGACGCGACCTTCCCGTCACGCATCCGGATCACACGACGCGCGTGCGCCGCGACGTCCGCCTCATGGGTCACCATCAGCACCGTGTGCCCCTGCGCATGCAGCTCGTCGAACAGCTCAAGGATCTCGTAGCTCGTCTTGGAATCCAGGTTCCCGGTGGGCTCGTCGGCCAACAGGATGCTCGGGTCGTTGATGAGCGCCCGCGCGATCGCGACACGCTGCTTCTGCCCGCCCGAGAGCTGGCTTGGCTTGTGCGACGACCGGTCCTTCAGCCCCACCCGGTCCAGTGCACGCAACGCCTTTTTCCGCATCCCCGACCAGCCCTTTCGGCTGTACATCATCGGTAGCGCAACATTCTTCCACGCCGGCGTGCGGGGCATCAGCTCAAACGCCTGAAACACAAACCCGATCCGCTCGTTGCGCACCCGCGACTGCGCCGCCGCGCCCATCTTGCTCGTATTGTCCCCCGCGAGGAGGTACGACCCCGACGTCGGCCGATCCAGGCAGCCGAGCATATTCATCAGCGTACTCTTGCCCGAGCCCGAGCTGCCCATGATCGCAACGTACTCGCCGGTATCGACACTGATATCGACACCGTCGAGCGCATGGACACGTTCGACGCCCATCTTGTAGATCTTCGTGATGCCTTGGAGTTCGATGAGCACTTGAGTAGGTATCGCTATGCGAGTGGAAAGTCATGAACGATTGCCGGGCGGCTGAGCCAACCGGGCGTTGCGTTACTCGTCCGCCTTAGGCGGGGCCGATGCGGACTCGGGTTCGGGCTCCACATCTTCGCCATCCACCCGGCCGACCTCAATCCGATCGCCGTGCTGCAACGACTCCAGCACTGCGTAAGGCCCCGTGACGATCTGCGTCTGCGCATCAAGGCCTTCAAGCACGATCGTGTGCAGACTGTCCGACGCGCCGATTCGCACGGGCATCGCAATCGCCTTGCCGTCCTCGACACGGAAGACCACGATCGTGTTCGCACGTGTCGGGTCGATCAGCGGGTTGTCTTTGCGCACCTCGGCCGGCAGGTCATCGACCGATCGGCTCACCACCGCCTGGCTCGGGATGAGCACGACCCCGTCATGATTACGGACCTCGACCTCGACATCCGCGCTCAGGCCCGACCGGATGAACTCCTCGGTCTCGTCGAGCAGCACCTTGGTCTCAAAGTACTGCGAGCCCGTCGCGTTCGCGACCGACAGCGCAACGCTCTGAACACACCCCGTAAACACCTTGCCCGGGTACGCGATCAGGCGAACGTTGACGTGCTGGCCCGGCTCGACATCACGGATATTGGCCTCATCAATCCGCGCGACGACGAGCATCCGCGAGAGGTCGGCGACCTCGAGCAGTACCGTGCCGGGATTGTTCATCGTGCCCGTGATCGCGATCTCGCCGACATCCACATTGAGCCGGGTCACAACACCGTTGATCGGCGTGCGGATCGTGGTGTAGTTGAGCAGCTCGTCGATCTGACGGATGTCGGCTTCCGCGGCCTGGATATTGAACTGGCTGACCTCGAGCCCGAGCCGGGCGGCCTGCAGCGACGCCGCCTCCGCGTCGTAACGGGACTGCATCTCGTCCACCGTGCGCTGCGCCTGTTCGAGCGCCTTGGCGCTGACATCGCCCGTTTCGCGCAGGGCCTGCTGACGTTCGAGTTCACGCTGCGCATCCTCCAGCGTCGTCTGCGTGCCCGCCAGGGCGGCCTCGGACGCGGCGATCCGCTGCTCCTCGACGGCGACCGATGCGATCAAGCCGTCACGTCGCTTCTGCGAAGATTCGAGTTGGGCCTGGATGTCCGAGTCGTCGAGCGCGACCAGCAAGGCCGGGCCGTCGGGGCCATCGACCCGGACCGTATCGCCCTCGTTGTAGGGCAGCTGCACGATGCGGGCGGACACACGTGCGCTGATCTCGACTTTAGTCAAGGGCTCGACAACCCCGGGCGCGGAGACGGTCTCGACCATCTCGCCGGTAGTGATCGTCTCGACCCAGACGGTGGTCGCCTGCATCGCCGAGGCCTGCATGCGCTTGCCGACATAGGCCATCCCGACACCCGCGAGGACAGCCAGCACGACGACAATCCCGACCACCCAGAGCAACGCTTTCAACATGTGATTATCTCAGATGGGACACCACGCAAGAGTCGATCCCGCCGTAAGCTAAGCCGGCATAAGTCAGAGCGGCGAAGGGCCCGCAGCAGGTACCTATCGTACGTTCGTCGGCCCCCACGGGTTGCGAAGAATTCGAACGATTTTGCCAGATACGCAACACGCAAACGACACGGCGGGAAACACACCGAATCCACGCCATCGACCCGGTTCTAGTCCCCTGCCGCGAGGCCTTCCTTGCGGTGGTCGCTTGCGGCGCAGTAGCCCGAGCCGGTCTTGCGGATGAGCTGGGCGCCGCCGAAGAGTTGGGCATCTTTTTCGCAGACCACTTCATGCCCGCGTTGCGATAGCGACTCCGCGATCGCCGGAGGCCAGCCGGGCTCAAGGTGGATCCGCCACTCCTCGTCGACATACCACCGGGGCGCATCGGAGGCCTGCTGCGGGTCCTGGCCATAGTCAAAGATTCGCGTCACCATCTGGACGTGGCCTTGGGGCTGCATATGCCCACCCATGACGCCGAAGCTGAGCACGGGCTTGCCCTCACGCAGCACGAATGCGGGGATGATCGTGTGCATCGGCCGCTTGCCACCGGCGACTTCGTTGGGGTGGCCAACCTGGAGCGAGAAGCCCGCGCCGCGGTTTTGTATCGCGATCCCCGTGCCCGGCACGACGACGCCCGAGCCAAAGCCCATGTAGTTGGACTGGATGAACGAAACCATCATGCCCTCCTCATCCGCCGCACTGAGGTACACCGTGCCCTGGTCGGGAATGACACAGGAGGTCGGCTTGTTCACGCGATCGATCGCAATCGCGGCCGCGTGTTGATCAAGCGTCGCGGGCGTGATGAGCTGGGCGGGATCGATACGCATCGCACAGGTGTCGGCGGCGTGCGTCGTGAGCTCGGCGAAACCGGCTTTCATCGCCTCGACCTGCAGGTGGACCGAGTCGGCCGAATCAACGGGATACTGCTTGAGGTCCAGCCGATCAAGCACACCCAGCGCGACCAGCGCCGCGGCCCCCTGGCCGTTGGGCGGAAGCTCCGCCACCTCGACACTGCCGTACCGCAGGCGCATCGGCTCGACCCACTCGCCCGCGTGCTCGGCGAGGTCGTCGCGCGAAAGCAGACCGCCCTTCATCGCGGCCGCGTCGGCGATTCGGCCGGCGAGTTCACCCCGATAAAACGACTCGCCCCGCGTCTCCGCGATCTCGCGCAGCGTGTCCTTGTGGTCGGGCAGGCGCACCTGCTCGCCGGGGAACGGGGCTCGGCCCTGGTCGGTAAAGGTCGTGGCGAAAGCGGCGAAGTCCGGGCCACGGTAGCGCGACGCCGCACGGGCCCAGGCCGACGCGGTGACCGGGCCCACGGCGTAGCCCTTTTTGGCGTACCAGATCCCGGCTGAGAACAGATCGGCGAACGGCAGCCGACCCAAACGCTCCGACAGCTTGACCCATGTGTCCACCGCGCCGGGCGTCGTGACGGGGAGCCAGCCGGTGGTCGGCATCGCGTCCCGGCCCGCGAGGTGTTCTCGTGTCAGCGCGGCGGGCGACTTGCCCGAGCCGTTGTAGCCGTGCAAGGTGTCGCCGTCCCAGACCATCGCGAACGCGTCGCCGCCGATGCCATTGCTCGTGGGCTCGACGACCGTCAGGGTGATCGCGGCCGCGAGCGCCGCGTCTACCGCGTTACCGCCCCGCTGCATCGCATCAAGCCCCGCCTGCGCCGCGAGCGGCTGCGACGTCGCGACGACACGCCGGGCGTACAGCGGGGACCGGGCGGAGGGGTAGCGGGAAATCGGTTCAGCCATGCGCTCAGGATAGCGTCGCGCCGTGAACCGTACACGGGGGAAGCAACCGCAGCAGCACCAGATCGACGACGGTTCATGTCGCCATGCGTTGTGCCAAGCGAGCCGTGCTTACGCCAGCACGCCGCGCTGCATCAGCAGATCGACGATCCGCTGCACCGCGACATCGACCGTGAGCTCGTCCGTCTCGATCGTCAGCGCGGGATCGCTCGGCGGCTCGTATGGCGCAGCCATGTCGCTGAACGCGGCCATCTCTTGCTTCGCGCCCTTGAACTCTTCGCTGCCCGCCCGCTTCTTGCAGACGTCCTCGGGTGCATCCAGGTAGACCTCGATAAAGCGTTCTTCGCCGACGATATCGCGCGCCATCGCGCGGTCCTCGGCGGAGGGCGAAAGGAACGCACACACCGCGATGTGGCCGGTGTCATTGAAGAGCTTCGCGGCCTCAGCGGCGCGGCGGAGGTTCTCCCGGCGGTCATCCTGGCTGAAATCCAGGTCGGAGCTAAGCCCCAGGCGTGCGTTGCGGCCGTCGAGCACCGCGGCGGATTTGCCCTCGTCGAACAGGCGACGCTCCAGGGCGTAGGCGATCGGGCTCTTGCCTGCGCCGGTGAGCCCGGTGAGCCAGACCGTCGCGGGCTTATGGCCCAAGCGGGTCGCACGTTCCTCGGCCGAGACGAGCGACTCGTGGCATCGCACCTGTGTGCCCCGCTGCTCGGCAAGCTGGCGGCGTTTGCTCGCGGCGCTGTCGGGGTCACGGTTCAGGATCATGCCCGCGCCGACCGTGCTGTTCGTGAGTTTGTCGATCACGATGAACCCGCCGGTCCCGCGGTTGCGGGTGTACGGGTCGAAGCACAGGGGCTTTGCGACTTCCACGACGACGCGGCCGATCTCGTTGAGCTCGAGCTTCTGCGCGTCTTTGTCGCGGTGCAGCGTGTTGACATCCATGCGGTAGCGCATGTCGGAGACGACCGCGTTAGTGGTCTGCGTCGTGTGCTTGATGAGGTACTGCTTGCCGGGCGTGAGTGGCTGCTCGGACATCCACACTACCATCGCCTCGAAGGCCTGGTCGACCTTGGGCGCATTGTTGGGGTGGACGAGCATGTCACCGCGCGAGACGTCGATCTCGTCTTCGAGAACGATCGTCGGCGCCATCGGCGCGCTGGCTTCGTCGAGGTCGCCCTCGCGGGTGACGATGCGTTTGACCTTGCTGGTCTTGCGTGAAGGCAGGGCCATCACCTCGTCGCCCGGACGGACGACGCCCGACGCGATCGTGCCGGCGAACCCGCGGAAGTTGAGGTCGGGCCGGCTGACATACTGCACCGGGAAACGGAAGTCGATCAGGTTGCGGTCGCTGGCGATGTGCACGTTTTCGAGGAGGTGCATCAGCGTGCCGCCCGAGTACCAGGGCATGTTCTCGCTGGGGTTGACGACATTGTCGCCATCGAGCGCGGACATGGGGACAAAGCGGATATCGGGCAGCTCAAGCTTGGCAGCGAATGCGGAGTACTCGCGTTTAATGTCCTCGAACACCTGCTCGCTGTAGTCGACCAGGTCCATCTTGTTGATCGCGACGACGACGTGCTTGATACCCAGCAGCGACGCGATAAACGAGTGACGGCGGGTCTGCGTCTGCACACCGTGCCGAGCGTCGATGAGGATGATCGCGAGGTCGCAGGTCGATGCGCCCGTCGCCATGTTGCGGGTGTACTGCTCGTGGCCCGGCGTGTCGGCGATAATGAACTTGCGCTTGGCCGTCGAGAAGTAGCGGTAAGCGACATCAATCGTGATACCCTGCTCCCGCTCGGCCTTGAGGCCGTCGGTCAGCAACGCGGGATCGAATGTCCCGCCCGTCGTGCCGAACTTCTTCGAGTCTGCCGTGACCGCCGCGAGCTGGTCTTCGTAGACCATCTTCGAGTCGTACAGCAGCCGACCGATCAGCGTCGATTTACCGTCGTCCACCGACCCACAGGTCAAGAAGCGCAGCAGCTCTTTGTGCTCGTGCTGCTTGAGGTAGCCGAGGATGTCGGATTCGATCAATTCACTTTGGTGCGACATAGTTGTTAGGGCCTAGGTCTTAGGGCTTAGGAAGATGTGCGTCCTTGCGCGACTTTCTTGATCAAGCCGGTAAGCATCTTGCCGACTTCCTGGCACAGTTCCCAGCTTGGGACTGCATGTTCACGTTGAATGCGGTCAACTCGGACCGCGGCGATAATCTGTGTTTCCAATTCGGCGAGCGACCCGCGTGCATAGGAGAGGTGCTTCAAGTAGTCGCCCGTATGTGTACGAGCGTATCCTTCCGCAATGTTGGAGGGTACTGAGACGGCCGACCGCTGCATCTGGCTGATCAATCCGTACCGTTCCGAATCGGACATCTTGTCGGTCAGCCGATATACCGCCTCGACCATCTCCATCCCTCGCTGCCAAACGAGCAAGCTCCGATACCCCTTGCTATCCATCGCATTCACCTAAGTCCCAGGCCCTATCACCTAGCCACTAGAAGTACCCTTCGATCTTTTTCTGTTCCATCGACGCTGCGGCGTCGTGGTCGATGACTCGGCCTTCGCGTTCGCTCTTGGTCGCCACGAGCATCTCCTGGATGATCGTCGGCAGGTCGTCGGCATCGCTCTCGACCGCGCCCGTCAGCGGGTAGCAGCCCAGTGTGCGGAAGCGGACCATCTTCATCATCGGCGACTCGCCCGGCTCCAAAGGCATGCGGTCATCGTCCACCATGATCAGCGTGCCATCACGCTCAACGACCGGGCGCTGAGCGGCGAAGTACAGCGGCACCAGCGGGATCTCTTCGAGGTAGATGTACTGCCAGATGTCGAGCTCGGTCCAGTTGCTCAGCGGGAAGACGCGGATCGACTCGCCCTTGTTCACGGTCGAGTTGTAGAGGTTCCACAGCTCGGGCCGCTGGTTTTTCGGGTCCCAGCGGTGGTTCTTGTCGCGGAAAGAGTAGACACGTTCTTTGGCGCGTGACTTTTCTTCGTCGCGTCGCGCCCCGCCGAAGGCCGCATCAAACTTGTACTTATTGAGCGCCTGCTTGAGGGCCTCGGTCTTCATGATGTCGGTGTGCTTGGCCGAGCCGACGGTGAAGGGGCTGATGTTGTTTTTGACGCCCTCTTCGTTGACGTAGCGGATGAGGTCGAGGTCGTAGTCTTTGACGATCTGGTCACGGAACTTGTACATGTCCTGGAACTTCCAGGTGGTGTCCACGTGCATCAGGGGGAAGGGCAGCTTGCCGGGCGCGAAGGCCTTGAGCGCCAGCCAGAGCATGACCATGGAGTCTTTGCCCAGCGAGAAGAGCATGACGGGGTTATCAAACTCCGCGGCGACCTCACGGATGATGTGGATCGACTCGGCTTCGAGCTGCTTGAGGTGTGTCAGGTTCTGCGGGCTCACGGCCAATTCTCGGGTAGGTGTCGTCTGGGTTCCTGCGGTTACCGGACGGCGCACGCGCCATCTCCAGCCCACTCATGGGGTTGTATCGGCCAGTCGGGGGCCGAACATCGCCAAGCCCCCAATGTTAGGGGCAATTTCAACGCGGTGCAGACGGTCAGCCATAAAACACATCCACGCCGAGCGACCCCGCCGTTTTCTATCGGGCCCGGCCTGCCCGCGTTGTCCTGTCCGCAGCGTGGACTTATGATGCGGATTGAAGGACGGATACCGCCGGACCGCCGGCAACACCCCTAAGAAGAGAGGACGGTCGATGGCCGCACCCGAAGACCGCTACTACCTGGCCAGCCACGAATGGCACAAGCCCGAGGGCGAGCACGTCCTCATCGGCATCAGCAAGTTCGCTGTCGATGAGCTCACCGACATCACCTACCTCGAGGTCGAAAAAGACTCGGGCGAGATCGCCAAGGGTGAGACGTTTGGCGAGGTCGAATCCGTCAAGGCCACCAGCGAACTCTACAGTGGGATCGATGGGGAAGTCGTCGAGGTCAATCAGGAAGTCATCGACAACCCGGCGCTACTCAACGACGACTGCTACGAGGCCGGCTGGATCCTGAAGATCAAGCCCAGCGACCCCGAACAGGTCAAGACCCTGCTCAACGCCGCGGACTACTCCGCCCAGAACGCCGACTAATTATTGAGAATCTCTACGATCGCGATATTGTCATGGATGACTTGTCGGCCCCCTACACCGCCCGCCCGACCCCGCGCATGATCGTCGACCTACATACCCGACTTTGGACCAGCACCGAACAACTGGGACGCCCGGTCGCGTCGCAGATGCGCCGCCGTCGTGTCGAGGCCTGGGACGACCACACCGCCGACCCCGAAGGCCACCGCGAGGCGATGGAGCCCGTCGACCGCGCGATCGTCCTGGGCTTTGAGAGCAAAGCGCTTGGTGGGCAGATCTCGCACGAGCAGGTCGCCAGCTACGTCGCACGCGACCCGGACAAGCTGCTGGGTTTCGCGGGGATCGACCCCAAGGCCCGCGACCCGGTGATGTCGCTGGACAACGCGCTCGGGCTCGGGCTGGTCGGCGTCGTCGTCAGCCCCGCCGCCGCCGGGTTCCACCCCACCGACACCCGCGCGATGGCCTTGTTCGAGGCCTGCCAGGAGCGGCGGGTCCCGGTCCTGTTCGAGTCCGGCGCACTGCTCGCCCGCGACACGCGCATGGAGTTCGCCAGGCCCGTCCTGCTCGATGAGGTCGCACGTGAGTTCCCCAACCTCAAGATCATCCTCGGCAGCTGCGGCGACCCGTGGGTCGATGAGTGCGTCGCGCTCATGGCCAAGCACCCGACGGTCTACGCCAGTATCGCGGGCCTCGTCGCCAGGCCCTGGCAGCTCTTCAACGCCCTGCTCGCTGCACACCAGCTCGACACGATCGGGCAGGTCCTCTTCGGCAGCAACTACCCGCATACCACGCCCGAGCAGGCGATCAAAACAATCTACTCGGTCAACACGCTGACCCAGGGCACGCAGCTCCCCTCCGTCCCGCGCGAGCAGCTGCGAACCATTGTCGAACGCGACACGATCAAGACCCTCGGGCTGGACCAGATCCGCACCCAGCCCAAGGCCGAGGCCGCCCAACCCGATCACGAGGCCGAGTCTGAGCCGGCGGGCGACGACCGCTCGGCCGCGGACGCGGAGGACAGCGCCCCCGAGGCCGACCCCAAGCCCCAGCCCCAAGAGGAGTCGGCGTGAGACGACCCGCGTTTGCCGCTTTTGCCGCCCTGCTCCTCACGCTGCCGCTCATGGTCGGCTGCTCGTCGGTCGGCGTCGGCGGCTCGGCGCTGGCGGTCACCAGCCGGGACAACACGGGCTCGCGCCTGCGTGGGGATTTCGACACAGCTTACTACGCCTACGACGGTGAAAACGCGGTCACGGTCGTGCTCATCGCCGGGCCGGAGGACGAGCCCACCCAGGCCGCGGCGATCCGCCTGTTCTGGACGCCCCGGGCCGGCAAAACCCCGCTGTCGGAAGACGCGACCAACTCGACCGTGCAGTACGTCGTCTTCGCCGACCGGCGGACCGAGGCCGGCTTCTTCCGCGAGGTCGGCGTGTACAGCGGCGCGGGCTTCCTTTACCTCGACGAGAAGCCCGGCAGCGCGCAACTCACCGGCAGCTTGTGGCAGGCCGACCTTCTCCTCGCCGACCGCAGCGAACGCTTCCGCGACCTGCTCGGGCTCTCGCGCATCGCCGGCTCCTTCACCGCCCGACGCGACGAACACAAAGTCAACCAACTGCTCCACCAGCTCAACACCCGCGTCACCCAACGCCTGGGCTACCCACGCCTGGTCCGCGCGGAGGATTGACGCGTGTTACGCTGGTTTTTAATCGCCCAAGAACATCTCGCCCGCTTCTCTTCTAAACGATAGGCCCGCCGATGCACATCCCTACAGCGCTGTATCAACCCCGCATCCTTACGCTCGTACTCGTGCTGATGCTGGGTTTGTTCGCATGGACACCCGATGCGTTCGCCCAGGATGACGCCGTTCCACAAAACAGCGCAGAAGTGGAAGCCCCGCCCGACACCGAAGCCGCCCCAGACGAAGACCCCGCCACCGGCGAAGCCAATACCCCGCAAGAAGCCAGCCCGACCATCACCGATCGGCTCGACAAGGTGCTCGGCACGATCAACAACGCGATCGTCGGCATCCTCTTCCTCGATGTCACGTTCGGCGTCTTTGGCGAAGGCAAGAGCTTCCCCCTCATGGTCTTTGTACTGGGCCTGGGGGCCGTGTTCTTCACCTTCTGGCACGGCTTCATCAACATCCGTGGCTTCACACACGCCATCCAGATCGTCCGCGGCAAGTACAGTTCTAAGAGCGACCCCGGCGACATCCCCCCCTACCAGGCGCTCACCAGCGCGCTCTCCGCGACCGTCGGCCTGGGCAATATCGCAATGGTCGCAATCGCCATCCATGTCGGCGGCCCCGGCGCACTCTTCTGGATGATGTTCCTCGGGCTCTTCGGCATGACCGCGAAGTTCCACGAGTCCACTCTCGCCCAGATGTTCCGCAAGAAAAACCCAGACGGCAGTATCTCCGGCGGGCCGATGTACTACCTCGACCAAGGCCTCACCGCTATCAACCCCGCGCTCAAGCCGCTGGGCAAAGTCCTGGCTGTGGTCTTCTGCATCTTCTGCATCGGCGGCGCACTGGGCGGGGGCAACATGTTCCAGGCCAACCAGGCCTATGAAGGTTTCTACACCGCGTTTGTCGGGAGCCCATCCCTCGCAGAGCAGCAGCGGTCCGAGCTGTCGATTGAAGAGCTTCGTGCGCTGATCGCCGAGGACCAGCTCGCACGCATGATTGAACTGGAGAAGGACTACGCCGACATGACACCCGAGCAGCTGCGTGCTGCCCTGCCCGACAACGAGGTGCGATACACGGTCCGCGCCGAGGCGATCGAGACACTCCTGCCCGCCGACGAGGTCGCGAAAGAAAAGGCGTCTCGCGAATCACTCAAACGCAACGTGAGCTACGGCTTTGGGATGCTGATCGCGGTGCTGGTGGGTTTTGTCGTGCTCGGCGGAATCACCCGCATCGCGTCCGCGACCTCGAAGATCGTGCCCTTCATGTGCGCCTTCTATGTGCTGGGCTGCCTGATCGTGCTCGGTCTCAACATCGACAAGATCCCGTCGCATATCGGTGAGGTTGTGACCGGCGCGTTCAAATGGGAGTCTGCGTTCGGTGGGCTCATCGTCGTCATGGTCCAGGGCCTCAAACGCGCCGCGTTCTCCAGCGAGGCGGGCCTCGGCTCCTCGGCGATCGCACACTCCGCCGCCCAGCAGAGCGAACCCGTCCGCGAAGGTTTTGTCGCCTCGCTCGAGCCGTTCATCGATACCATCGTCATCTGCTTCCTCACCGCGATGGTCGTCATCGTCACCGACGCCTACAAGGCCCCGCAGTTTGTCGGCTCGGAGAACGGTGCCGCGATCACCATGTACGCCTTCCAGCAAACCGGCGCGCTGGCCTCTTGGTTCCCCTCGGTCCTCTCCATCAGCATCATCCTCTTCGCTTTCTCCACCATGATCTCGTGGTGCTACTACGGCGAACGCGCCACGTCCTATATGTTCGGCCTCAAGAGTCTGCTGGCCTTCCGCCTGCTCTTTGTCGTCTGTGTCTTCGTGGGCACCGTCGCCTCGCTGGGGCAGGTCATCCTCTTCTCCGATCTGATGCTTCTGAGTATGGCGTTCCCGAACATCATCGGGGGCATCATCCTCGCGCCGATGGTCAAGCGTAAGGTCGCCGACTATTGGTCACGTTACAAGGCCGGCAGCTTCGACAGCCCTGCGACTGGGCCCGATACGACCGGGGCGGATATCTGATTTCGATTCGGCCCATAGCCGATAGTACGGGCATGACTGAATCGGCCATCGAACCTGATCCTGCGCTGTCATCTGGCCAGACGCCGAGCGAAACGCCTGCCGTGCGCCTGCCATTGCTCGCGGTGCGTGGCGGATTGGGCGGTGTACTCATGGGCCTTGCCAACCTGGTCCCCGGGATCAGTGGCGGGACCATGCTCCTCGCCGCGGGGGTCTACCCGCGTTTTATCGAAGCGATTGGCGAGGTCACGACCTTCAAGTTCCGCAAGGCCTCGCTTGTTGTTTTAGGGACGGTCGTCGCCGCCGCGATGCTCGCGATCCTGCTCTTGGCGGGCACGGTCAAGGGCCTGGTCGTCGACCACCGCTGGGTGATGTACAGCCTGTTCATCGGGCTCACGCTGGGCGGCGTGCCCGTGGTCTGGCGTCTGGTCCGGGGGGGCCAGGCGCAAAGTAGTGTCGCCGAACGCATCGATCGCGCGGTGTGGATCGGCGCGGCCGTGGGTTTCGTTGGCATGGCGGCGCTCGCGCTCTTCCAGTCCTCTGGGGTCGCTGGCGACACGCAGCGTGACGGGTTTGTCTTCCTCTTCCTCGCGGGGATCGCCGGCGCATCCGCGATGATCCTGCCCGGGGTCAGCGGCGGGTACCTGCTGCTCGTGCTGGGGGTGTATGTCCCGATCCTCGCGGGCGTGGATGCGTTCAAGGATGGGCTCAAAGCCAAAGATACCGCGGTGGTTTTTGACGTCGGCCTGGCCGTGGTGCTACCTGTTGGGTTGGGCGTCCTGGTCGGCGTGGTCGGCGTCAGCAACCTGCTGCGTTGGCTCTTAAAGCATCACGAAAAAGCGACGCTCGGCGTGCTGCTGGGCCTGCTGATTGGCGCAGTCATCGGGCTCTGGCCCTTCCAGCAGACGGCGCCGCTCGTCGAGGGCCAAGTCGTCAAAGGGCAGGCCGTGACACTGCTCGAAAGCGATGACGCCCCAGCCGCCGAGAAAACTCTCAACCGATGGGTCTATGCCCAGAGCGGCGAGCCCGTCGAGGCCGAGGACCTGCCCACCGCCTACTTCACGCCTTCGCCCGGGCAGGTCGGCGGCGCGCTGGGTTTGATTCTTTTGGGCCTAGGCGGGACACTGCTGATCGATCGTCTACAGGGCCAGTCCGAGCAAGCGAAACAGGGACATCGCGACTCATGAAAAACATTCTCGTCACCGGCGGCGCGGGCTACATCGGCTCGCACTGCGTCAAACGCCTCGTTGCGGACGGCTACAACGTCACCGTCCTCGACAACCTCGACCGGGGCCACCGTGAAGCCGTGGACGCGGCCGGTGGGGGTAAGGCCACGCTCGAGGTCGTTGATCTGCGCGATACCGACGCGGTCGAGGCCGTTCTGACCAAGCACCGTGTCGAGGCGGTGATCCACTTCGCCGCGCTGGCGTACGTGGGTGAATCGGTCAACGAACCGCTCAAGTACTACGACAACAACACGGCCGGGTCGGTCTCGCTATTAACCGCGATGGGCCGGGCGGGCGTGAACCGCATCGTCTTCAGCTCGACCTGCGCAACCTACGGCGAGCCGACACAGGACCAGATGCCGATCACCGAGACGCTCCCGCAAAGCCCCATCAACCCGTACGGCTGGTCCAAGCTCATGACCGAGCGGGCGTTGATGGACTACGCCCACGCCAACACTGGTTTCGGCTTCGCGGCGCTGCGCTACTTCAATGTTGCGGGCTCCGACCCCACGGGCACGATCGGCGAGGACCACTCGCCAGAGACCCACATCATCCCCGTCGTCCTCAACTGCGCCTTGGGCAAGGTCGAGAAGATCAACATCTTCGGCGGCGACTACGACACGCCCGACGGCACGTGTATCCGAGACTACATCCACGTTGAGGACCTGGTCGACGCTCACATCACCGTACTCAACGCCCTCGAGGACGGCGACCAGCGGTTCTACAACCTAGGCACGGGTAACGGCACGACGGTCATGCAGATCGTCGAGGCCGGCCGAAAGGTCACGGGCCACGCGATCCCCGCCGAGGTCGGCCCGCGCCGCGCGGGCGACCCCCCCGCCCTGTACGCCGACCCGTCGAAGATCAAGAACGAGCTGGGCTGGGAAGCCCAACGCACCGACATCACACAGATGGTGCAGGACGCGTGGAGCTGGTTTAAAGACCACCCGGACGGGTATTGATTGACTTCGGAACGGTAGTGGTTTCCAGAAAAGTCTTACCGCAGAGTGCGCAGAAGACGCAGCGGCGCGGAGAGACAAACAAAACCGAAGAAGCTCAAGGACGCTGAAGTCAGACGTATTTTGTTGAGTGGCAACAAGATCGCTTTGAGGTGGCCACGCGGATCTGGCTTGTAGATTTCAAATGTGTCGCCTTTTGCGGCTTCGTTACGACTTGACACAGGACTACTACTTTGCGCCTCTGCGATCTCTGTGGTAAACATCTTCCAACAAACTAAGACGGAACCGCCCTACCGCGCGCGGCTGACGCCGTGGAAGTTTGCGCCCTGGAAGTCCCAGATGCTGTGCGACTTGATCAGCAGGTAGCCGATGGGCATGGCGATGACGGCGGTGTAGAGCAGGTCGAAAAACCCCTGAAACATCGCATTGGCCGCAGAAAACTCGGCGACGGGCTGGCTCAATAGGAACGACACGCCCCGCAGCGCGTAGAGCGCGGTCGAGACGAGATACGCGAAGATGCCGGCGACGACCGCCATGATCGCGATCGTAAAAACCGAGTCACGGAAGAGCAGGTTGCGGAGCTGGAGCAGCACGTACCCGGCCGCGAGGTAGCCGAGTGTCCATGGGCCCAGCAGGCCTTGCACACTGGTCTGCCGAATGTCGTGCAGCGCACCGAGTGCGAGCGCGGCGAAAGCGACGGTGGTCGGCGAGGCCTGCATCGCGATGTAAACGAGCAGGATCAGCAATAGCCGCGGCTCGGTGCGCGTGCCCAGCGTCCAGAGCGGCGCGAGCCCTGCCTGCAGGATGTAGGCCAGATACGCGAAGAGTGTGAAGATCAGCCAGTTCATCTCGTCGTCTACTCCTGCACCTGGATCATGACGTCGCGCAGCCGACCGAATTGCACGGAGGGCCGGATGATGATTCGGTCGAGCGCGAGCGGGTCGTCGGGGTGGTCGTCGTTGACTTCGGTGACTTCGCCGAGGATATAGCCGTAGGCCTGGTGGTAGAGGTCGTCTGCCATGGACGCGATATCGCCGACGCGGACGTCATGTTGACCGTCGGGCAGGTCGCAGTAGAAGAACTCGCCCGTGGTGTCGGCATAGACATAGACGGGCTCGTCGTCGGGCTGGACACTCGACGCGGGCGCGAGCAGGCGGACCTGGTAACGGGCCTTGGGGACAGTGACCAGTTGCACGGCACAGCGCAGCGTGCCGACATCGCTCGACACAAAGCCGACCAGGTCGGCGGCAACGATCACGGGATTACCCGGCTGCACGCCGGCGCGGGTGCCTTTGTCGAGCTCAAGCGTCGGGTTGGATCGGCTGGGGTTGCGGTCCGCGACAATCGCCTCGATCAGGCGGATCGTCTCGCTGCCCCGCACGGCGGCGGCGGCTTGGTAGGCACTGAGCTGGCGGCGGAGCTCGGCGTTTTCTTCGGAGAGCCGCCGATTCTCGAGCTGCGCCATTGCAAACATACGGTTGCGTTCTTCGAGGCCTTGCGTCTGGTCGACGTGCGTCGGCTCGGCGGGGGTGCCCTTCACCCGTGCCGTCACGCTGCGCATCAGCGACGCGGGCGGGTTGGCGAGTGTTTTGACGATCGCGTTGGGAACTTTGCCGACCCACCCGATGTGCCGAGTGTTGAGCTGGCTGTTGACCAGAAACACCACCGTCAGGGCGATCAGGATGCGCCGGGTTGTGGTGTCGGTAAGCATGGGGCGATGGTTGTGATCGATCAATGCGTTCGTTGCAGGCCGACTGATCCCGCGGCGTGCTACAGCGCGGCATGCTGCGGGCATGGGGAGGCGTTTGCCTTTGGTTTGACCCGCCCTGCCCCTTGTTGCTTCGCTCTACATCTCGTCCATGTCGCTCTCCATGGTCTGCTTCCATTCCTCGAGGTGTTCGAGGTAGATCGCGGTACCACGGGCGACACAGGTGAGCGGTTCTTCGGCGATGCGCGAGTCCAGGCCCGTCGCGTTGGAGATGATCGTATCGATCCCCCGCAACAGCGCGCCGCCGCCGGCGAGGACGATGCCGTTATCGACGAGGTCTGCGGCAAGCTCGGGCTCGCAGCGCTCCAGCGTGCGGGTCACAGTCTCGATGATGGCGCTCAGCGGCTCCTGCAGGGCCTCGCGGATCTCTTCGCTCGTGATGACTGTCTTGCGGGGAAGGCCCGAGATCATGTCCCGGCCGCGGACCTCCATCGTGCGCTCTTCGCCGTCGGGCGCGGCGCTGCCGATCTCGATCTTCACGCGCTCGGCGGTCTGCTCACCGATCATCAGGTTGTAGGCCTTCTTCATGTGGTTGATGATCGACTCGTCCAGGTCGTCCCCCGCCACTCGCACCGACTCGCACTGGGCGATATCCGCCAGCGACATCACCGCGACTTCGGTGGTGCCGCCGCCGATGTCGACGATCATCGACGCCGTCGCCTCAACGATCGGCAGGTTCGCGCCGATACCCGCGGCCATGGGCTCTTCGACGAGATAGACCCGTCGGGCACCCGCACGCTCGGCGCTTTCCAAAACTGCGCGCTTCTCGACGGCAGTGATGCCCGAGGGCACGGCGATGACCACGCGTGGCTTGACGAACGGCCGCTTGCCATTGACCTTGCGGATGAAGTAGCCGAGCATCGCTTCGGTGATCTGGAAGTCGGAGATCACACCGTCCTTGAGCGGCCGGATCGCCGTGATCGATCCGGGCGTCTTGCCGAGCATCTCCTTGGCGACCCAGCCCACGGCGTTGCCGTTCTGGAGCACCTGATTCGTGCCCTTTTTCACGGCGACGACGGAGGGCTCATTGAGCACGATCCCCTCGCCGCGGACGCAGACGAGCGTATTGCACGTACCCAGGTCGATGCCCATATCAACGCTGAAACAGCTTAGAAGACTATCGAGGATCAATGCGGTCACTCCCCCGAACGGGGGCCTCTTGGCGTTGGGATGGTGCGGGCCCGGTGGCCGGAGCGATTGTACCGGGGTTGGCCAAGCGACGCGGCGAAAGGCCGATAACCTCTTGGCTCATCGGCCTAAGAGAGCGGTTATCCATAGTGAATGCACCGCAGCCGTTCGGTTTGGTTCGACTACGCGGCCGGGACAAAAAAACAAGGGCGACCGGCGGGCCGCCCTTGCAGGTCTGCTGAGTTGGACGTTGGCGATTAGCTGCCGAACATCGGGAGGATCATGCCTGCGAGTTCGGCCCCTTTGTCCAGGGGGTTGTAGGTTTCGAAGAGCTGGTTGCTGCGGTAGGCGACGTAGCCGACCCCCGCCCCGAGCGCCACGAGGGTGGCGAACATGAGGACGGTGTAGATGTTGTCGCTGACGCCGCGTCGTGCTGATGCCATCTTGGATCACTCCTGCGTACGGCTGGCCGTAGGCGTTGTGGTTGGGTGAGGGGCCCGCCGCCGGCCAACGCCGGGGCGGACGGGGTTGGGTCGCGATCAGTCGCCGGTCTTGACCGAGTCGTTCGAGCGGATCGCGGCGGTGTTGAGGGTCACTTCGCCGACGGCCTTGTCCGTGTCGACGGTGGTGATGCGGATGGTGCCGAGGTACTGGTCGCCACGGTAAACGGTGAAGGGCATGCCCGCGCGGACGCCGTCCCGGGTGCCGACGTTGACTTCGACGAGGGTGAGGCCGTCACCGATCTGGTCGACGTTGGTGACCGAGCCGGCGATGCGGATGCTGTCGGCGGGGATATCGTCGGGGTTGCCGCCGAACTCTTCAATCAGCTTGACCAGGCGCTCGTTCTCCGTCTGGTACTCGCCCAGCGCGGTTTCCATCGCACGCAGCCGTTCGTTGAGCAGGCGGACTTCGTTTTCGTAACGGTTGCGGGCGGCGATCGCGTTGACCAATGCCTGCTCGGCTTCGGCCTTCTGACGGGATACGGCCGAGAGGTCGCCGATCAGCGAGGTGATCTGGTCGTTCTGGTTGTCGATCCGGGTCGTGGCGGAGGCGAGCGTCGAGGAGATCGCGTCCTGGGCGGAGGTCGCACGGGCGAGGTTCGCCTGGAGGCTGGCGATGCTCTCGTCCTTGGAGCGGATCTGCCCCTGCAGGGCGGCGAGCTGGCCCGCCACATCGCTACGCACGGATTCGATCGTGCTGGCGACTTCCTGACCTTCAGCTTGTCGATTGGCCTCGGCCGTCTCGGCGGCGGCGGCGCGCTTGAGCGCGGCGTCGCGGTCGACCTCCATCACCGCATACTTCGCGCGGTAGTCTTCGGTCCGGGCCACATGCGCGACGGTCATCGAAACCATCACGATGGACAGGAGCGTGGTCAGGACGACAAATGCTTTGGTCAGAGGGCTCAAAGCGGACTCCCTATGCTTGGGTCACTAAAACGATCAGTACGGTGCGACGGCAGCTAACGCTGACACCGGGATTGCCCCGGTGGTGGGCGGACCCACCCATCCCCTGCCCACACAGCATGGGCTTTTATTTCAAGTGAGCATGATGCCTGCAAACCCGCCCGATGTCAAGCTTTGTGGGCGGCCCGGGGGGTCAAAAAATAGGCGTAAGCCCCAACGACCCGAAAAACCGATCCCCCGCGTGCTCTAAGACGCCACGCCCCCCCCCGTCGTCACCGCCGGGCCTGGGCCTCAAGCACCGCGGCGGCGGCGGCGAGGCGGACGATCGGGTGAGGGTCATTCAGCATCGCCGCAAGCTTCCGGGCCGAGCCCAGATCGTCCAAATCAGCCAACCCGAACGCCGACTGGGCACGGACATCCGCCGCGATGTCTGCCTGCAATGCCGCGTCCTCAATCAGTTGCCGCATCAGCGCGGCCTCTCGGCCGTTGTCGTTTCGACGCGACCGCAGGAACGCCTCGGCATCTTCAACCACGTGCGACGCGTTGTACGACGCGCCGGCCATCAGGATAGGCCGGCCGTTGGCATTGCCCATGGTTGCAAGGGCCCGGCCGCCGGCGATGCGGATCTGTATCGGGTCGCTGGCGTCGCCGACCAAGGACTCGAGCGCCCCGAGCATGCTCTGGTCACCGACCTCGCCGACGACGTGGAGCGCGAGGATGCGGACATCGTCGATGGGTGAGAAGACGGAAGACCGAAGGACGCCGAGCATCGCCTCGTTGTCGGGGTCAAGCCGGAGCATCGCCTCGGCGAACTGGAGTTGGAGCCAGACCCTTTCGGATGGATCGACACGCGGCATCGGCAGCGCCGCCATCTCCTGAAGCATCGGGACCGCGCTCTCATCGCCAAGCAGCCCGAGCAGCATCGCCGCGTTGCCGCGCACACCGGGCCGCTGGCTGGCGAGCATGCGCGGGAGGATCGAGAGTTGTTGGCCGACGTCCTGGCCGCAGCGCTGCGCCGCGAAGACGGCGGCACCGCAGACGGAGAGGTTGTCATCGTTCGCGAGTTCGAGCGCCGCCGGGCCGAGGCCTTCAAGCTCGAGCTGGCCGATAGTGACCAGCGCGGCGAATCGGACGCCGGGGTTCTCATCCTCGAGCGCGAGCAGCGCCATGGTCTGCGCCCGGTCGGGCACGGGCAGGATCGCCTCGATCGCCGCGGCACGTTCGCGTGGGTCCTCGCTACGCGACGCGTCGAGCACGATCTGCAACGCCTGCTCACGCGCCTCGTCCAACACGCTCGCCCGTGTCGGCTCCGCGGGCTGCGCGGCCACCGCCCCACCGCCGGGGTCGGCCGGCTGCGCGGCACTGCTCAAGGCCAAGGGCAAACCACCCAGCGCCATCGCCAGCGTCGCCTGTGTCATCCGACTTTCAAAGCGGGTCCGTTGTCGTGCCATAGCCATAGCTCCTGATCGATCACCCTGCGTGTTGTGCCGCCTGATCCTACCCGATGTCAATGCGAACGCAGCCGACGGGGGATCCATGTCCCCAGTAACAGCAGCACCGCCGTCAGCCCCGTGCCCACGGGGCCGGCCTCACCAATCCTGCCATACAACGTCTTGCGGCCATCGAGCCCGACCTCCACCGCCGCGTGGCCATCCACTTCCTGTGCCTTGCCACTGACGGACACAACCTCGGTGATCCGGCCCGACGAATCGATAAACCCGCTCACCCCAGTGTTCACGCTCCGGGCCATCGGCACACGGTTTTCGATACACCGAAGCGACGCAAGCTGGAGGTGCTGGTAGCCCTGGTGCGAGCCGGCGAACCAGCCGTCATTGGTGAGGTTCACAAGCACATCGACACGCTTGGTCCCATCGTTGGCGTAGACCATCTCGCGACAGATGTGCCCTACCGCGTCCTCGAAACAGATCGGCGTCGCGACGCGCAACGGCTCGGCATCGGCAGGTAACGCCACCTCAAACACCACAGGCCGCTCGCCACGCTTCAGGGTGTAGTCGTAGTCATACGGGCTCAGCGTGTCGTGGAACCATTGGCGGATCCATCCCGGCCCGGGCACATACTCGCCAAACGGGACGAGCTGCTGCTTGCTGTAGCGCGGGTATGAATCCGAGCCGGGCACCACCAGAAACGCCGAGTTCATCAGCCGCTCGTCCTCGTCCACATACTGGGCCCGGCCGCCCGCAATGATCGGCGTGTCGTACTGCACCGCAAACTCATCGATACGTGATCGGAACGCACGCTCGCGTTCTGCCAATGCAACCTGCGCCGCAAGCTCCTCATCCTCCGCCAACACCCCGTCCGCCCGGGCCTGCTCCCCCACCGCGAGCCAGGTGTCGAGGATCGATACATACTCGTCATTGATCGGACGCAGCACCATCGTCTCGGGCCAAACGATCAGGTCGGTCTCGGGCGCGTCGGTCAGCGCCGCGCGCGTCAGCTCAAACAGCCGATCCCAGTCTGCCATGCGTCGGCGGTGGTGCTCGGCCGAGGAGCCCTCCATCTTGTTGCTCTGGGGGACGTTGGTCTGAATGACGGCCAGCGTAGCCGTGCGTTTCCCGGGGTCGGCAGAAACGGCTCGGCCTGCGGCCAGTGCCTGGTAGCCATGGACCAGCGCGCCGCCGAAGCACAGCGCCCAGCACGCCGCCGCGAAGATGACGGTACGCCGAACACGGACCTTGCCGGTTGCAAGCCGCTTGGTCATAGGCCTGGCAATCAGGTCGACGATAAGCCCGGCCGTCATCGCGACCAGGAAGCTCACGGTAAGCACACCAAACAGGTCAGCCGACTGCACGAGGTACCCGCTGAGTAAAGGGACGGCATCGGAGACGGCGGGCTTCCACATGGCCTGCGACGAGCCGAGCGTGAACCAGGGGAACCCGCCCCACGGCCACGCGCTCCGCGCCGCTTCCTGCGCGACCCAGAAGATCGGCAGAGTCAGTGTCAGCGCGGCGCGGAAGCGGCGCTGCACCCGCGCGAGCGCAACGACCATCACCATCATGTATGTCCCGCAAAGGACCCCCATCCCCCACGGCGCCCCGGGCGAGACCGAACCCAGCCAGCCCACGCGCAGCGACCACCAGCCGGTGAAGACAAGCAGCGTGGTCCAGGCGAGCGTCCACATGCGCGTCGTGCGCATGGCGAGCACGCCGATGGGGACGGGCGCGAAGAAGGCCATCACCGCCCAGCCGGGCTTGGGGAACGCGAGGGTGAGCATCAGCGCCGACGCGAGGTTGAGCGCGAGGTGCGCCCAGACCGAGTCGATGCCGTACCGCCGGAGGTAGCTCGACGTGGCTTGGGGCAGTGTGTCTTGTGAGGGTTCGTCGGCCATGAACCGCGCAGGATACCGGCGGATCGGGATGCGGGTGCGCGGCGGGCGGGCGCTGAGCGCGAATTGGCCGGGTTAAAGCAACAACGGCCCGGGGCGTACGGGCCGTTGAAGGTTGGTATCAAACATGAATCGGCGTGGGGTGTTACTCCTCTTCTTCGCCGACCTTGCTCATGGACTTGAGCGTGTAGCTACCGGCACCACGGAGTGCGGCGGCCGCGGCTTCCTGCGAGAGCTCAGCCTCGGCGCTGGTCATGGTGACCAGTGCCGTGCCCCGCGCGCAGTTCGCGACAACGACGCCGACGTTTTCAAGAGCCATCAAGGCCTCACGGACCTTGGTCGTGCAGGTACCGCCTCACGTCATGCCTTCGATCAGGATCATGTACTGCGCGGCGTCATCGGGGATCTGAGGGGCGTCTTCAGCCGAGACCGGCTGCATCGACCATGCGGCCAGCGCGGCGAACATCGCCAGCGCCAGCAAAGGGGTCTTAAAAAGTTTCATGGGGTGGCTCCTGAAAAAAGTGCCTGAGAGGACAACCCATGGCCTAACAACGCCCGGCCAAGGGAAGAGAAAGCGAGACAAACGGGTCTGCGCCTACATCTAAAGCATAACGACCGATTCAAGTTCCTATTCCATCAATCCGAAAAACGCATTTCCTGCGCTTCGCCTGTAAAATGCCCGCGTATCCACCACCCTCTCCGCCATACGCAACCCCCTATCAAGAAAATCTGCCTATTTATTTCGTGATAACTTGACTCTGCGCGGTCGATTATCCATAATTCAAGCCATGGCCCCAGTCACCGTCCAACAAGTCGCACAGGCCGCTGGGGTCTCCCGCTCGACCGCCAATAAGGTGCTCCTCGGCGAGGCCGCCCTGTTCCGCGAATCGACCGCCAACAAGGTGCTCGAAGCGGCCAAGGCCTTGGGATACAAGCCCAACATGCTCGCCCGCGGGCTCCGCCATCAGCGGACGTACCTGATCGCGACACTGTTGAGCAGCGTCAACGCCGCGCTCGCGTACGAGCTGTACGCCGGCGTCCAGCAGGTCGCCACCGACAACCAGTGCGCCCCGGTCACCTTCTCCTGCCCGACGCAGGAGCACGAGGCCCGTTCCCTGGAGTTGTGTGCTGATCGTCAGGTCGACGCCCTCCTGATCAACACGGCACCGCAGACCTCGACCTCGCAGAACCAGCAGCGCATGCTGGAGCTCGCCGACGCCGGCCTGCCCATGATCGAGATCTTTGGCCGCAACCTGAAGGGGATCCCTTCGATCGTCTCCGACTACATCGCGTCGGGCTACCAAAGCACCGCCAAACTCCTGGCGTCCGGGCTGAAAGACATCCTCTTCTGGTCGCCCTTCCCATTCGACGACCAGTCCCAGTCCTGCCCAAAGACCTGGTTCGCTTTGGACATGTACCGCGGCTATCAGCAGGCGATGCGTGAAGCGGGCCAAACCGCACGGATCGAAAACTTTGAGATGCCCATGGTCGATGGCCGGCAACTCGATTCGCGTCAGCTGCTCCCGGCGGCACAGGCGATGCTGACCCGGCACAAGGGCCTGCAGGCCGTTGTCTCGCCCAGCGCCTTGGCGGCGATCTCTTTGTCCCACGTCATCGCACAGACGCCCGACCTCGTGACGCCCGGCTTCGCCCAGGCCGCTATGCAGTACGGTGGCACACCGATCGGCGCACGCGAACGACGGGTCTCCATCCGCATCCGTTCCCGAGAAATCGGCGAGGCCGCCGCCCGCATGGCCTTCCAACAGCTCAAAGGCGAACGCCCCGACGACATGGCCATCGTCCCCGACATCCAAGAAAACAGCCCCTCCGTGTAATGGCCGGCATGACCGTCTTTGTGCACCAACCCGGTGAGGATGCCCCGGCAACGCCAGCACGGCCTCAACGACCCCGCGCTGCACAGGCACTGCGCACCGTCTTGGCCACTGCCCAATCACTGACTCAGCCATTCACCGTATTTTTATTTAAATTTCTATTATCGCGTAATAATTCCGACTTTTTGACGACTATGCTTACAGCAGACCATCGCACCAGCGCAACCCAACACCACCATCTCTCCCCCCAGTTACGGAGTCGAACCATGAAAAAACATGCCTTCACCCTCATCGAGCTGCTCGTGGTGATTTCGATCATCGCCCTGCTCATCTCGATCCTGCTCCCCGCGCTCTCCAAAGCGCGGTACTCGGCCCAGATGTCGCAGTGCCTTTCCAACCAACACCAACTCGCACTCGGAGCCCACTCGACCGCGGCCGACAACAAGGGCTCGGTCTCGCGCTTCAGCAATGCCAAGGATGTGGGGACCTACAACGGCCCCGACTTTGGCTGGACGATGTGGGGCAACTCCGCGAAGACGCTGAACTGGCTCGGCTACTACGGCCCCGACAGCGACTTCTCAGCCGGCTGGGGCGGGCTCTACAAGACTGACTACGTCCAGGATCCTGCGGCCTTCTACTGCCCTGCCGACGAGTTCCGGCTGGATGGGCGTGACGAAACCGACGGCTTCTTCTACAACGATGTGATCGCGGTGTCCTCCTATGAGTTCAACCCGATGCACAAGTTCCAGGTCGAAGACACCAAGAGCTGGCGTTGGCAAGGCCCCGGCGCGACGCTCATCGCTGTCCAGGCGATGCCCGTCAAACTCTACCAGCCCTCGACCGCGATCCTCGGCGGCGACATCCTGCAGGGCATCGCCTCGGAGAACGTCGGCAACAACGGCCCGGGCTCGACGCATCGCCCCTACTGGAACGTGATGCACTTCGACGGGTCGGCCGAACGCTCCGCCGAGAGCAGCCGAGTCGAGCAGCGCCACCAGGCCGGGTTCGAACCTTTCGACGACGATGTCTTCTTTACCGAGCATGACATCGAGCTCCAGATGCTTATGGGCGTCGACGACGACGACATCGACGGGCTCTGAACAACCGCCGCGACAACCCACTGACCTGAATCACCCCGCCCTACCCGGCGGGGTTTTTCACAGCCGCTTACGGCTTAGCGTGTGATGTCAACTCGTGGTATCAAGCCGCAAGCGAGCGCGTGCCATGGAACGCGGGACACCGCCACCAAACGAAACAGGCGGCGGGACGTGTGTCCCGCCGCCTGGCGTTGCGTTGCGTTTGTTCGGGCTCCGTTTACACGGCCCGGGGGTGGGCTTCGTCGTACGCGCTGCGCATCCGCATCGTCGACAGGTGCGTGTAGACCTGGGTCGTCGAGAGCGACTGATGGCCCAGCAACTCCTGCACCGAGCGGAGGTCCGCGCCGTTGTCCAGCAGGTGCGTCGCGAACGAGTGACGCAGTGTGTGCGGGCTGATGGTGATGTCGAGCCCGATCCCCTTGAGGTACTTGTCGAGCTTCCGCCGGACCGATCGCGACGACAGCCGGCCGCCGTTCTTGTTCACAAAGAGCGGCACGTCGTTGCGGAGCATCGACTGCTCACGCAGTTCGGCGAATCGGGGGTCGGGCTCAAGCAGCGTGACGTAGTGACGGATCGCGGCCATCGCGTGCGAGCCCAGCGGGACGATGCGTTCCTTCTTGCCCTTGCCGCGGACGTGGAGTGTCTGGCCGTGGTGGTCCAGGTCGTTGCGGTTGAGGTCGACCAGCTCGCTGACGCGGACGCCGGTGGAGTAGAGGGTTTCGAGGATCGCCCGGTCGCGTGCGCCGAGTGTTTCGCGGTTGTCGGGTGCGCTGAGCAGCTTCTCGACCTGCTCAACGGTGATGGCCTTGGGCAGGCGTTTGGTCTGCTTGGGCGTGCGGATCATGAGCATCGGGTTCGTATCGATGACGCCCTGGCGAGCCATCCACTTGTAGAACGAGCGGAGGGTCGCGATCTTGCGGGCGGTCGTTGCGGGGGAGTAGCCCAGCGGCTCGAGGTGGCCCAGGAACCCACGGATGACCATCGCGTCGGTGCGCTTGATCTTGCGCTGGATCGAGGTTTCGCCGGCCGCGTCGGCATCGCCCTCGTTGACCTGAACCGCGACGGGGACGGGGGCCTCATCGCTCTCGAGGTACTGGACGAACTGGCGCAGGTCCGCGCCGTAGCAACGCGCGGTGTAGGGGCTGAAGTGCCGCTCGAAGCGCAAGTAGTGGACGAATTGTTGAACGAGTGCGGGCTGGTCGGCCATGGAGAAGGGTTCCTTGCGCGTCGCGCATCCCTGCGGAGTCATGCCCCAATCCATGGGGCGTAAAAAAACGGTCCGGTCCGCCAGGTCGGCGGCTGGCCGTGGTTATGCCGACTTGCGTCGGCCGGTCATCTGTTCCAGTCGTTTGCTCATGCGTTCGCCAAGCTGATGCGAAAGCACCGCGGCGTCGAACCACGTCAGCCCGTTGGCCGGGTCTGAGACCATGAGCGCGATTTCGTTGAGGACTTCCGCCTCGGTGCCGGGGACGCAGGTAAAGACGTGGCGTTTGCCGTTCTTGACCAGGGCGATCTGGTCCTCGCCCAGCGCGACGACCTGCGCCGGCGCATCGCTGATCGCGTGCGTATTGCGGGCGGTGTCGGGTGATTCAGGTTGTGGCGTGTCAGCCATCGGTACGCTCCGGCCGGTGAGGCCGGCGGCGTGCCGGGACTCACGGTGTATCGGTTGTCTGCGCGTCGGCCTGCCTGGAGACCTCCTGCGCTCGTTGCCGGGCCAGGCGTTGCCACTCGGCCCACATCAGTCGTGAGCCCATTTCATGGCCCACAAATTCGCTGTACAGGTTCATGTCGATCGTGATCATGCGCTCGTTATGCCGCGCGTTGCCCGACGTGCCGCGTTCCACGGCATACGCCGAGATGCGACGCTTGACCGACGGGTGGGACGCGCTAAACACGCCCGATACCGTCGCGACGGGCTGCTCCGTGCGGTACTGCGTCTGCAACTGCATGCCCGCGCTATCAGCCGTCGGTGCCCACGACAAACCGCGGATATCCAGCGGCTTCGGGGGGATCAACGCGTCGGTGTAGAGGTCGAGGGACAGCCCGATCCGCACGGGGTCGTACGGGTCGTAGGCCGTGACCGAACCCACCACTAAGCCATCGACGCCGAGCACCTCGCGCAGCGCCATCGCGTCATCACGCGTCGCGACCGCATCGAGCCCCAGCGTCTGCATCGCCTGCAGCACACGGTTCACCGGCAGTACATCGATCCCCTGCACCAACTCAAACTCGTGCGCCAAACGGTCCGCCATGCGGAAGCTGTCGACACCACGCGAGCCCGACTCGTTGCGCAACGGCACAACAGCCCACACCTGACGCGTCGCATAAGGCGCGACCAGGGGTGGCTCAGCCGTGCGCGATGCCGCACACCCGGCCACGAAAGGACCGACTACGACCAACACGGCGGCAAGGATCAACCGAACCTGTTCACTTGTCATGGCATCCTGCCGGGGGTTGTGTCGTGCCAGGCCTCCGCCCGCACGTTCAAATCAATTCGAAGCAGCGAATCAATCGCTCTGCGTCGGGGCTTCGACAGTGGCCGGGGACTCCGGCCCGCGATGCCCCAGAACCAGCCGCAGCGCGTCGCTGCCGTCGATGGCCCAGATGTTCTCGACGTCCGCCCGACCTCGGTTGGACACGAAGTAAACCGTGTTGTCCGCCGACCAGGTCGGCTGAAGGTTGGCGAATCGGCCCGGCGTCAGGCGAGTCCGACCCGAGCCATCCGCACCAACCAGCCACACGTCACTGGACACGGGGCCTGCTTGGATATCGGCCTCCGGGTCGCTCACCGTGCAAAAAACCACCGCCAATCCGTCAGGCGACCATGCGGGCGTGATACAGGCGTGCTCAGGCGACCATGCGATCTCTGTCGGGCTCCCCGCCTCGCCGTTTTCGTTCAACTCAACGGTCCAGACACTGAACCAGCGCGTACCGCGCTCACGCGCACGCTGGAACACGATCGTGTCCCCGGCCGGCGACCACTGCGGGAACAGGCCGTGCCCAAGGTATCGCTTCGTCGCCGGGTTAGCCACATCGATCACCACCAGTTGCCACTGCCCGCTCCGCTCGCCCAGCGAACAGTAAACCAGCTGCTTGCCATCGGGCGAAAAGCTCGGGTGGATGTCCTGGGTCGCGTCGCTGGTCAGCTGCACCGCGGCGCCGCCGTCGGCATCCATCAGGTACAGGTCCCAGTTCCCGCCACGGTCCGACGCAAACGCGATCGTCTTGCCGTCCGGGCTCACGCAGGGCATCACGTCATTGGCCGGGTCGTCGGTGAGCTGCGTGACCGCCTGCCCACCGATCCGCTGGCGGTAGATATCCGACGTCTCGCGGTGGCGCGTCGAGCTGTACACCAGCGCGTCGCGTGTCGCGTCCAGCGTCACATCAAAGTCCGCCCCCTCTTCGCTGTGGCTGATCCGACGGACCTGGCCGGTCGTGTCCATCGGGCTGACGCCTGTGCCCATCCCGGGCAGGTCGCCAAACACGCCCACCGCTCGGCGGGGTGTGGTCGCGTTTCGCCGAGGCGCGGCGACCTCATGCCCCCCCGCTGGCACGGACACAGGCTGCGCCGTCGACGCGTCGGCCGCGCCTGGCTCACCGCCCTGCCGAAGCATCTCGCCCACGGACGCCCGGACCGGCTTATCGCCCGCCGACGCGGTCTCACCCGGAATACCTCTATGCCCCTGCGTTTCGCCATCAAACCCGACCCGGGCCGGATCGTGCGCCCCGCCCAGGGCCTGCGACAACGCCTCCAGCTCGGCCTCACGCTGTGCACGCTCACGCTGATACGCCTGCGCCGTCGCCGCATCTTCACGGGAAAAGCCCAGCGCACCGTTGTAGTACTGCGTACACCCCGGCAGCCCGGCCAAAGCCGAGACACCAGCGAAGAGAATCAAGGAGCGGGTGAGTTTCATGTTTTCCCTCGTGGATCAGCGGCCGGGCTTCGCTCAAGCTGTATCGTGACGCCCCGGCCCGGCTCATGAGCGGAGGTCACCCAGGCGCTTATCGGACAAGTTGAGGAGGCACTTAGGGCGCTTGTGACGATTTTTTTGCATAATCCGATCGCAACGCCCTCCCACCCCAAACCGCGCACAACAAACCACCCGAATCCGCGATGACCCAGACCAAACCTTGATCTATCTCTATCGATGCGTAACGAGAGGCACCGGCCGGCCGCTACGACACCATCGCCCGATCCACCCGATCCAGGATCGACTCGAACGCCCCCTCGGGGATCGCGCGACGGGCCGCACCGACCTCGACCGCGTCGCTGGGCGGCAATGGCACCCAACTCACACACCCCCCGTACGCCTCGCGGTACGCCACGGTCGCGGGCTCACGCATCCGCATCGCACGCACCGCGATCAGGTACAGCGGCCGATCGGGCTTGTAGTCGAACCGCATATCGACCTGCGGCGCAAGCCAACCATGCAAATCATCCAGCCGATCAAACGCCTCGCGCGAGGGGACCTGCCAGATCCCCGCGACCTCGCAATAGCTTCGGAAGGTGATCTCGCTGGGCTCAACCACTTCGTCGTCCTGTTCAAGCCGGGCCGCCGCCTCGGGCGAAAGCCAGTCGGGCTTGATCCAGTCCAGCCGTTCGTGCTCCCACGCGGGGAACATCAAGAACCGCTGGTACGCCAGGTCGAACCGGCCGGGCCCGGCATGCTCATGCACCCCGCCCTTGCGTAGCAGCAGGCACGTCTTGCCCTCCGCCAAAAAGTCGCAGACGATCGACCATTCTTTCAGCGCGATGTCGAGTTCCATAAGTTTCTCGTAGGGTGAGTAGAGCGAGTCCGCGAGCGATACCCACCAATCACATCCGCTCAACCACGCCGATGCCCAGCAGGTCGAGGCCGCGCCCCAGTGTATTCGCCACGAGTTTGCACAGCGCCAGCCGGCTGTCGCGTACATCCGCAGGCACGTCCGCACGCAACACCGGGCAGTGCTCATAAAACTTGTGGAACGCCGACGCGAGGTCATAAAGATAGTTACAAAGGCGGTGCGGCTCGAGCGAGTCCGACACCGACTCAACCGTCGGCCCAAACTGCATCAGCTTCAGCACCAACGCCTTCTCGTTCTCATGCGTCACTGCGATCGATGCCGAGTACCCCGACATCTCCAACCCCGCCTTGCGGAAGATCGAACAGATACGGACATACGCATTGATCAGGTACGGCGCGGTGTTGCCCTCCAGCGCGAGCATCCGGTCCCAGGAGAACTTGTAATCCTTCACCCGGTCGCTGCTGAGGTCGGCATACTTGAGCGCCCCGATCCCCACGACCTTGCCGATCGCGTCCGCGTCGTCCGTGAGCTCCGGATTCTTCGCTTTCACCGCCTGGGCCGCACGCGACTCGGCCTCATCGATCAGGTCGACGAGCCGAACCGTCTCGCCCGATCGCGTCTTGAACATCTTGCCGTCCTCGCCCAGCACCGAGCCGAACGGGACGTAGTCGAGCCGGACGCTGTCCTCGGCCCAGCCGTACTTACGCAGCGTCGCAAAGAGCATCTCGAAGTGCTGCCGCTGGGGCGAGCCGACGACGTAGATCAGACGATCACCCTTGAGGGCCTCGATGCGGTGCTGTGCCGCTGCGAAGTCGGTGGTGGCATAGAGATACCCGCCGTCCGACTTGCGGACGATCATCGGCAGCGGTTTGCCATCGCGGTCGGCGTAGCCCTCGACAAAGACAACGAGCGCCCCTTCGCTCTCGACCGCCGCGCCGTCGCGCTGCAGCCGTTCGATCACGCCGGGCAGTTTCGGGTTGTAGAAACTTTCGCCGCAGATGTCGTCCACGGTCAGCCGTATCCCCAGGCGTTGGTAGATGGACGCGAAGTAGCTCGCACTCTGCTCGACCAGCTTACGCCAGACCGCCAGGGTTTCTTCATCACCGCCTTGCAGGCTTACGACGCGGTTTTTTGCTTTCTCCGCAAACGCCGAATCGTCGTCAAAGCGTTTTTTCGCCGCTTTATAGAGGAGGGTCAGGTCCCCTTGCCCGCTGTCCGCCCCGCCGTGCTCGAGCAGGTGCTCGATAAGCATGCCGAACTGCGTCCCCCAGTCGCCGACATGATTCTGTGCGACCACGGCATGGCCCTGGAAAGAGAGCACGCGTGCGAGCGCGTCGCCGATCACGGTCGACCGCAGGTGGCCCACGTGCATCTCCTTCGCGACGTTCGGGCTCGAATAATCGATCACCACCGTCTGCGGGTCTTGGGCCGGCCGAACCCCCAGCCGATCATCCGACAATAGCGCGTCGGCGATCGCCCCCAACGCGGCGGGCCTGACCGTCAGGTTGATAAATCCCGGGCCCGCGATCGTCGGCGTCTCGAAGCGATCATCAAGCTCCAGCGCATCGATGATCTTTTGAGCGACTTCACGCGGATTGCCCGCCTCCTTGCCCAGGCGTTTGGACAACGGCATCGCGAGGTTGGCCTGGTAATCGCCAAACTTCGGGTTGTTGGCGGGCTGGACGAGCGGGTCGAGGTCGGCAAATCGGTCGCCAAAACACGACACCACCGCGGCACGCAGCGCCTTCTCAATAGATTGGGTCAGGTCGGTCATAGGCGGGACATGATAACGGGCCCCGCCTTCGCGGTCCGCGATTCGGGATGGTTTGGAAGTTCGGCGACCCCGCCAGCCCTAACCGTGGACAACCCCGCATTGCCATGAATGGTTTCCGCGCGCTAAGCCGCAAGAGGCTTAATGGATAAACCGCCCCGGGAAACGCTCGGGGCGGTTGGTTCGCATCGGTGCGGCGTCGCACGCGGAGCGGAGGGCGTCAATATCACGCAGAGCGGGTGGTCTCGCTGAGCTCTTTGTTGCGGTGCTGGAGCTGCGCCTTGAGCCGGGCGAGGATCGACGAGTGCATCTGACTCACGCGGGACTCGGAGAGGTCGAGGGTCACCCCGATCTCTTTCATCGTCATTTCCTCGTAGTAGTAGAGGATAATGATCAAGCGTTCCGCCCGGGAAAGACCGCGGGTGATCAGGTCCTTGAGGTCGCGTTTCTGCACGGCCGTCAGCGGGTTGACCTGGCGTGTGTCCTTGAGCACGTCGATCTCGCGCACGTCTTTGTTCGAGTCGGTCTCGTACCACTTGCGAGTGATCGAAACGGTCTGGGTCGCGCCGGCGTCCTTGCGGATCTTGGCGTACTCCTCGGTATCCACACCGATCTTTTCACGGAGCTCTTCGTCGGTGGGCTTTCGGCCGTACTCCATCAGGAACGACTCGCGGGCATGGTTCACGGTCGACGTGCGCGAGCGGACCAGACGCGGGACCCAGTCCATCGCGCGGAGTTCGTCGAGAATCGCGCCACGGATACGGGGCGCACAGTAGGTCTCAAACTTCACCCCGCGTTCCATGTCAAACGCGTTGATCGCGTCCATCAGGCCGAAGATCCCGGCCGACATCAGGTCTTCGACATCGACCTCGTCGGGGAGCTTGGTGTGGATGCGTTCGGCGTTGTACTTGACCAGCGGGAGATAGAACTCCATGAGCTGATTGCGGAGGGGTTCGGTGGCCTTCTTTTTATAACTCACCCATACCTTCTTGATCGCTTCAAGCTGCTCGGGCGTGGGTTTTCGTACGGCTTGTCGGTGGGGTCGTCTGGCTCGTGCCATGGTCTGCTCCTTGACCGGCTCAAGCCCGTCTCTCTTCCTTGAGGCGGGCGGGGGGATTGAAAGTCAGCCGAGATCATCGGCCGGATAAATCGAATGGGATTATGCGGGCGGCGCCGTCGCGGCACCGGCGATCGGATCGTTGTCGGGATCGTCGGCCAGCCCTTCGCCGGGGATAGGGCTGTTGTACTTGTGCTGCTTGATGTGCTCATCGACCGCGTGCTGGGCGATTGCGCCCAAGATCGTGCCGACGATATAGGCGGCGATCATGACCACGAAGCTGCTGAGGATGATCGACAGCGCGGGGTTGTTGTTGTAGAGGCCCACCACCGCGGTCGCGGCGAAGCAGGCAAGCGCGAAACAGGTAGCGATGACGCGTGCGGGCATGGCTGCACTCCTTTGCTGCCGGGTGTGATGCCTACGGGTGAACGAGACGTTCGAGTGTGGTGCGTCGCCGAGCTTCCTTGCCCAGGACAACCGGTAATAGTGTAACGAGTCGCGCGACGAGCGAAAGTAGGAAAGATGGGAATTGGTGAAAATAGTGTAAAAAGTGCGCGGCGTGATCAACGCTCACTTTTCTCAGCGCGAAAGCCATGTCGTCATGCGTCGCAAAAGCCCGCCAGCACGGCGCGGCTCGGCGGCGTGTTTGTCCAGGCGATGCGCTAAGGCGTTCATCCCGATCGCCGCAGGCGAGGTGCGTTCACCCAGCACAAACGGCAGCCGCATCCGCACAGAAGCCGAGACTTCTGGGTCGCGCGGCAAGAAGCCGGCATAGCTGACCTGCATCCCGAGGAACTTCGTGCAGACATTCGAGACACGTAGAAACACCTGGCGGGCCTCGTCGTTGTCCTGCGCCATGTTGACCAGGAGACGGACATCGATGTCGGGGCGTTGGCGGTGCGCGGTCTTGATGACGGCGTAGGCGTCGGTGATCGCGGTGGGGTCGGGCGTGGTGACGACGAGGACGCTTTCCGTCGCGACAAGGAAGCCGAGCACGTTGGGCCCGACGCCCGCGCCGGTGTCGATGAGCAGAACGTCGTAGGCCTGTTCAAGCCGGCGGAACTGGGCTAACAAACGCTCCCGTTCGTAGTCGCTCAGCGCGGCCATCTGCGCCAGGCCGGAGGCGCCGGGGATGAGCCCGAATCCCCCGGGGGCTCGGACGACGGCGTGCTCGATCTCGCGTCGGCCGGCGACAACGTGGGCGAGCGTCGTGGCGGGCATCACGTTGCACATCACGTCGGCATTCGCGGTGCCCAGGTCGGCGTCGAGGAGCACGACCTTTCGGCCAAGCCGGGCCAGCTCAACCGCCAGATTCACGGCGACGGTGGTTTTCCCCACCCCGCCCTTCCCGCTGGTGATCGCCAGGGTCTGTGCCGGCGCGGCCGCGGGCGGTGCATCGGGCTGGCTGGCCGCCTCGGCGGCGCGGTG
Source organism: Phycisphaerales bacterium JB063 (assembly GCA_044439905.1). Taxonomy (GTDB): domain Bacteria; phylum Planctomycetota; class Phycisphaerae; order Phycisphaerales; family Phycisphaeraceae; genus JAHQVV01. The sequence continues at coordinate 48,997 of JBITAC010000155.1, forward strand.
TGCTTCGACAAGTCCCCGTAACTGCTGTGCCTGATCCGCGATCATCGGTCCCCACTTTCATCACCCATCACCAAGGAGGCGAGACGCTGCGATGAGCCGGCCTCGATCTGATGGGGTACTTCCTGCCCGTGAGTCGTGTAGCTGACGCGTTTCCCCACGCGGCGGGCTACATTCAGCAGCACGCCACAAGACACGGCCTCATCAAGCTTCGTAAAGATCAACCTGTCCACTGCGATGCACGAAAAACGTTCCACGGTCTCGAGTAAGACCTTCTGATTCGCCGTGGATGATAACACCAGATGCGACTCGTGCGGGCGTACCTGCTCCAGGATCTCGGCGAGCTCGTCCAGCTTGTCCCCAGCCCGCTGCGATCGGCCGGCCGTGTCGATCAGGACCGCGTCCACCCCCTTGACCTCAAAGTCCTTGATCGCGTCGCGAAGCTCGGCCGCATTGTTCGCGACCTTGAGCGGCAGGCCGATGATCCCCGCGTAGGTACGCAGCTGCTCAACCGCGGCGATGCGGAAGGTGTCCATCGTCACCAGCCCGACCTGCTTGCCCTGCTTGAGCTTGAAGGTCGCGGCGAGCTTGGCGATCGTGGTCGTCTTGCCCACCCCCGTCGGCCCCACGAGCGCGATGATGCGCGGCCGGCCGTCCTCGGTGGGGCGCAATGTCCCGGCCCCTTCATCGGTCGGCAGGCGACGCGCGATCTCCTCACGCACCGCCTGTCGGCAGGCCGACTCGTCTTCGGCCAAATCACCGCCGAGCGATCGGCCCACCTTGCGGACAATCTCGTCGGCGAGTTCTTCGGCCACTTCCTGCTCCAGCAGCTTGAGGTACTGAGCGACCAGCGGGTCGGGCAGGTCGGCGTTCGCGGGCGGTGCGCCATCCCCTGCCTCCCCCTGGGCCGGGGCACTGCCGCCCTGCTGCTGCCGCATCATCTTGGTCACGAGTTGGCGCACGGCGGCGAGTTCGTCGGCGACACGGTAGTGCTCGGCGGGCGGCGAAACCACACGCACGACCGGGGACGCGGCCGGTGCAGAGGCGGGCGGCTGCTGCGGCTGCACGGAGCCGGGCGAATAGGCATCGGCGACGGGTGGCGGGGGCTGGGGGGTGGGTTGGGGCGCGGTCACGGTCACGGTCGCGACGCCTGCCCCGACACCGAGGTCGGCGCGGGCGGCCGCGTAGGTGCGGCGGATGAGGTCGCCCGCGTTCGCGTGCGCGACGGTCGGCGCGGGCTCCCGGGCGGCGGGTAGTGCGCTGGGCTGGCGTGCGGCGGGTCGATTAGCGAGCGCCTGGGCTCGGGGGGATTGCTCGGCGTTTCGGCGGTAGCGTTTGCCGAGCTCGCGACCGTCCGCGGCCGTGATCTCCACCACCGGCTTCGCGCCGAGCCCAAACATCCCGCCGCGTTTGTAGCTGCGTGTGTGCAGGATCACGCTGTGGCTGCCAAAGGCGCGTTGGACAAGCAGCATTGCCTCGGCCATCGATCGTGCGGTGAAGGTTTTCATAGGCGAAACGGATCCTTATCGAAGCGGGGCATTAGACGGCCCCGACGGGCTGAGAGGGTGCGGGGTTGGCGGCCGGGTTGTTCACGCCGGGCGCGGGGTTGTTCTGACGCGGTGCGGCCTTAGGTGGATCGAGCTGGACCATGCCCAGCGATTCGACGACGACACCCTTACTGATCTCGTTGTAGCCGAGCACCGCCGCGCTGGGCAGGTGCGGCTCGATCAGCTTGCGGACCTGAGCGCGGACCTGTGGGGAGGCGAGGATCACCGGGTGTCGGCCGTTCTGGATCAGGCGGTTCGCCTCGGCAATCATCCCCGACGTGATCTTGTTCGCGACCTGCGGCGGCATCGTCATGCTCGTGCCCTCGGCAGACCGTTCGATGTAGCTATTGATCTGGTCCTCCAGCGCGGGGTCGATCGACACGCAGTAGAGCTTGCTCGTCATCTGCCCGCCATCGCTGCCCGAAAGTGGGTCCGCGGGTTCATCGACAACGTAGAGCCCGCAGATCGTTCGCCGCAGGCCGTTGCGCACATACTCCGTCAGCACATCAAGGTCTTTGGTCCGCGTCGCCCAGTCCCCCAGCGTCTCCACAATCGTCTCCATGTCCCGGATCGGGACGCGCTCACGCAGCAGGTTCTGCAGCACCTTCTGCAGCTCGCCCGCACGAAGCAACGGGGCCTCTGTCCCGGCCGGCTTACCAAGCACCTCGTCGCACAGCTTGGGCGCCTTCTCACGCATCTGCGTAATCAGGTTGTTCGTCTCTTCACGCGACAGCATCTCGTCGGCGTGCGACTTCACTACCTCGGATAGATGCGTCGTCAACACCAACGACGGCGCAACAACCATGTAGTTCAATGTCTCGGCCCGCTGCTTCTGGCCCGGGTCGATCCACACCGCTTTGTAGCCGAACGCCGGCTCGACCGTGTGCCGGCCCTGCAACTGGTCCGCGCTGCCCGGCGACGCGAGCCCGCCGTCCATCGCAAGAAACTGCCCGGGGTAGACCTGGCCATGCGCTACCGTATTGCCACGGATTTTGAGGTAGTAGTCGTTGGGCTGGAGTTGCATGTTGTCGTGGATCCGAACCGGCGGCATCACCACGCCCAGTTCCACGGCGAGCTGCCGCCGAGTCTTCGTGATCCACTCCAGCAGATCGCCGCCCTGCGCCGTATCGACCAGCTTGACCAGACCGTACCCCACCTCCAACTCGAGCGCATCGACCTGCATCGCCTGCTCAATCGGCTCGGGCTCGGGTGCGTGCTCGGCCTGCTTCTGCTTGTGCTCGGCCTGCTTCGCGACACGCTTAAGCTTGCGTGACGTGCTGTACGACAAGCCCGCCGCGATCAGTGCCATCGCAAACATCGGGATGGTCGGCAGCGGCGTAAACGCGAGCGCCGCGAGGAAGCCGGCCGTGATCCCCATCGCCGCCGACTTGCCTGTGAGCTGCTGCGTCAGCTCGGTGTTCAGATTGCTCCGGCTGGACGAACGCGTCACGATCAGGCCCGCCGCCATCGCGATCAGGAACGCCGGGATCTGCGAAACCAGCCCGTCGCCGATCGTCAGCTTCGTAAAGGTCATCATCGCCTCGCCGAACGACCAGTTCTTCATGAACATGCCGATCGCCAGGCCACCGACGATGTTGACCAGCGTGATGATGATGCCCGCGACCGCGTCGCCCCGCACAAACTTCGACGCACCGTCCATCGCGCCGTGGAAGTCCGCCTCGTGCTGGATTGTCTCGCGACGCTGGCGGGCCTGCTGCTCGTTGATCAGTCCTGCGTTGAGGTCCGCGTCGACCGCCATCTGCTTACCCGGCATGCCGTCGAGCATAAACCGTGCAGCCACCTCGCTGATTCGTGTCGCGCCTTTCGTGATCACTACGAACTGGATGATGATCAGGATGACAAACAGGATCACACCGACGATCGGCTGCGACCCGGCCACAAACTCCGCGAACGACTGGATCAGCTTGCCCGCCACGGCCGTGGCCTCATCGGGTGACGCCGCATCGGCGGTCAGGATCATGCGCGTCGTCGCGATGTTCAGCACCAGCCGAAACATCGTCGTAAACAGGAGCAGCGACGGAAACACCGAGAAGTCCAGCGGGCTCTCGACAAAAATCGTGGTCAGCAGGATCAGCGCCGCCAGCGCAAGGTTCGCCGTCAGCAGCAGGTCGATCACGATCGGTGGCAGCGGGACGATGATGACGCAGAGCAGACTCACCAGCGCGATCGGCACCATCAGCGCACGGTTCTCGTTGATCCGTTGCACCCAGTCGGGGATCGCGATGGAAGACGTCTTTGCCATGCCTGTCTAGTGCTTACCCCGCCATCTTGCCGCTGAGCCGGTAAACGTACGCCAGTATTTCCGCGACAGCCGCGTAGTGCTGCTCTGGGACCTCATCGCCGACCTCGACCACGCCGTACAGCGCCCGCGCCAGAGGCTTGCGTTCCACCAGGGGGATATCGTTCGCGACCGCGATCTGCCGGATACGCATCGCCATAAAGTCCGCGCCCTTCGCGACGACCCGCGGCGCACGCATCGTCTCGGCGTCGTACTTGAGCGCGATCGAAAGGTGCGTCGGGTTCGTCAAGATCACGTCGGCGGTCGGCACCTGCTGCGCCATGCGCTGCATCGCGAGTTGGCGTGCGACGCGGGCGCGGCGCTGCTTCATCATCGGGTCGCCGTCCATGTCCTTCATGTCCTGGCGAACTTCCTGCTTGGTCATGCGCTGGTCGCGCGTGTGCTGCCACTTCTGGAACGAGAAGTCCGCGATCGCGAGGAGGATCAGCAGCGCCGCGAGCTTGAGCGCGAGCATGAAGACCATGTGCGCCGAAGCAAAGAACGCGTCGGAGACATCCATCGCGGGCAGCGCCGCGATCGTCTCGATGTCGAGCATGATGATCCACGTCGCGACCCCCGCGATGATGCAAACCTTGGCCAGACTCATCACCAGCCGCATGCCTGCGCGGGCGTCGAACAGCCGCTTGACCCCCGAAAGCGGGTTGATCTTGCTGAACTTCGGCATCAGCGGCTTGCCCGTCAGCATCAGGCCGACCTGCCCCGCCGACGCGAGCATGCCGACCACCGCCGTCGCGAGGAGGAGCGGGACAACCGTGAGAGTCAGGATGTTCGTGAGGTAGGCGAGCGTCCCCTGCAGGTCGTCCGCCCGGGTCGGGTTGGCCGAGTGCGTCGATAGCAGCATCGTTTTGAGCGACGCCGCGACACCTTCAAGGATTCGGCCGCCCAGGAAGTAGAGCAGCAGGATCGACGCGAGCAGCATACACGCAGCCGTGAGGTCCGTGCTGCGCGCGACATTGCCCTCATCGCGTGCCTGGCGCAGGCGACGAGGGGTTGGGGCTTCGGTTTTTTCCTGGCCCGTTGTCTCTGCCACGGTGTCGTGCTACTCCGTCAAAGAGGTCAAGGCCCAACGCGGAACGTCGGGGGTGTGATCGTAAAAAACCGCATCAGCCGGTGGAACGTGAGGGTCGCGCTGTCCTCGTACGCCCCGGACAAAGCACCGACCGTGACCGCCATCAGCGCGACGGTCGCGAGGATACGGACCGAGAAGCCGACGCTGAGGATGTTCATCTGCGGGACGGTTCGCATGATGAAGCCCATGCCCGCGCTGGTAAGGAACATCAGGCAAAGCACGGGCGCGGAGACCTTGATCGCAAGCTCGAACATCACCGTGACCAGGCCGACGACGAACTGCGCGATCTGCGCGTGGTGCGTCATGCCCCCGGGCGGGACAGTGCGAAACGACTGCGCGAGCGTGGTCAGCATGACCTCGAGCCCCCCGGCCATGACGAACAGCGCCAGCGCAAACATAAAGAGAAGCTGCCCCATCGCGGCCGACTCGGTCCCCGCCTCCGGGTTGAAGATCGCGCCGACCGCGAGCCCCATCTGTTGATCGATCATGTGCCCGCCAAGCTGCATGCCGACCATGGGCAGCGACGCGGCGTAACCGATGAGGTAGCCCACCAGCAGCTCGAACCCGATCAGCAGCCCCAGCGACCACAGGTTCAACGAGCCCATCGCCGTGCCAAGGTTCTCCGCCACCGCCGGGTCGCGCCAGAGCATCGGCCAAACCGCGAATGACAAACCCAGCGCCAGAAACACCTTGATCAGCCGTGGAATCGCCTGGCTCCCCAGCACCGGCGCAAACACGAAGATCCCCGTCAGGCGGAAGAGGATCATCAGCCAGACAGGCACGTAAGGCAGCAGCGGTGTCAGGTCGACAGGCAATCGTCACACTCGATCCATGCGGCCAAGCCGCGGTTGGTTCACTACAACACACCCCGCTAGCCCGCCATCCACGGGCCAAACATCTTCGCACTGAACTCCAGCGTTCGGCCGATCAGCCAGGGCAGGGTCACGACCGTCACCAGCGCCATCCCCACGATCTTGGGCACAAACGTCAGCGTCTGCTCCTGGATCTGCGTCACCGCCTGGAGCACGCTGATCGCCAGGCCGATCACCAACGCCGCACCCAGGATCGGCGCACTCAACGCCAGCATCAGCACCAGCATCTCACGGGTCACATCGATCGCGTTATCCATCATCATCAGCGGTACTCCATCACCCAACACAACCATCACACACCCGCACGCGACGCCAGACACCCGCGCTAGGTCGGCGCAGGCATCGGCGACATGTCAAAACTCGTCAGCAGATTCGCCACAAGCAGATTCCATCCATCCACCAGCACAAACAACAGCAGCTTGAACGGCAGCGAAATCATCACCGGCGGGAGCATCAACATGCCCATCGAAATCAGCACGCTGCTCACCACCATGTCGATCACCAGGAAAGGCAGGTACAGCCGAAAACCCATCAAAAACGCGACCTTAAGCTCGCTGATCATGAACGCCGGGACCAGCGTGAGCATGTCGACATCTTCACGCTTGAGATTCGCTTTTTCTGCAGTCACGCCGGGCTCGCGCCACTCCATGATCGTGTAGACCGAGCCCCAGTTGCCCGAGCGATCGATCTGCTGAAACATGAAATGCCGGAGCGGGCGTTTCGCGTTTTCCCACGCCTCGGTCTCATTGATTTCGCCTGCGTTCAGGGGCGTGATGACATGCGTATTGAGTTCGTTAAGGGTTGGGGCCATGACCAGGAGCGTGAGGAACAACGCGAGGCCGGTGATGACTTGCGAGGGCGGCAGTTGCTGCGTCCCCAGGGCCTGACGCAGCAGCGCGAGCACCACGATGATGCGCGTGAAACTCGTACACATCACGAGTATCGCGGGGACCATCGTGAGCACGGTGAGCAGCAGCAGGATCGAGAGCGTTGTGCTCAGGCCCTTTTGCTCATTGACATTACCGCCGGCGTCGATGCCGCCCGGCGCCACGCCCCCGGCCGGGAGCGCGGGGGCCGCGGTAAGGACATCGTCGTTGGTGACGCCTTGGGTCGGCCGCATCATGCCGGAGAACGCGCCCGCGGCGTGGAGCCCGATCGAGATCGGGTTTTCGAGGTCGACACCCGTCTCGCCACGCGTCTGCTCAAGTGCTTCCTGAAAGGCAGAAGCCGGGTCGACCACCTCGGGCGTTTGCGCGGCATCGCCCCCGGGGTTTGCCCCCGCGGCGTCGCCGACGGAGACGCCTGTCGCGTTCGCGCCCTGCGCGGCCGACTGAACCGGCCAGCCGCACAGCAACACCGCAACGAAACCCAGGCAAAACCAGTGGGGTACGCGGGTCATGCGCCACCCCCGCCCCGCGTATCCGAGGCCAGCGCGAGCCGACTGCGCAGTCCCGCGAGCGCGCCGCGTGCGCGGTCCACCCCCGCCTCCGAGTCGTCACCGCCCAGCTCCTCGGCCACCTCCGCAGCAGACCACTGGCCCGAAAGCTTCGACATCACTTTGCCGAAGCTGTTGCTCATGCTCGACTCGGCCTCGGCCTGAACCGACTGCAGCAAACCCGCGATCTCCTCGGGGTCTTCGATCGTCGCGAGCGTGCGCATCCCCGACGTGCCATCATTCACCACGAGAATGCGCGAGCCAACCCGCAGCAGGACAACATGATTCCGCGGCGCGACGGTGGTTCGGCTAAGCACTTCAACGATCGGGCTCGAGGTCACGCGCACCCCACCGCCCACGCCGGCACGCCGTGCGATCCAGCGCACCACAAAAATCAGCGCGATCACCACGCCCAGCGCCACGATCGTGTTCATCACCCAGCCCGCCCCCGACGCCTCCCGACGCGCCGCCGCGCGATCGCCCGCGTCCGCTTCGCTGGGGCCAAGGGGCAGCAACTCTTCGGGGTTCACCGCGGGGGGGATCGTCGAGAGTTCTTCATCCGCCGGGTCAGGCGCGGCATCTGTCGTCGAGCCCGGCAACGCCGTGGGTGTCCCCGCATCCTGCGTACGAGGCGCGGGCGGCTCACTCGCGTGCTCGGCGTGCGGCACCTGCTCGGCGGCACGGTCGCGCTGCGACGCGATGCGCTGGGCCAAGTCATCCTGCGCCCAAGCCGGCCAGGCCCAGACGCAGCAAACCGCGATCGCCACCATCCAAACGACGGGCAACCACGGCCGACAAATTGGCGATTTACTCATCCGCACGCACGGCCCTCCATGGCCTCTCGCTCGCGGTCATCGGCCGGTTGTCTCGCGGCCGCGTCGGCATCCTGCCCACACAAACCACCCAGCCATCAGTTGTTACGGCCCAAAGCGTACCAGACTATCGGACGCCTGGGAATTATCCACAAAATCAGCCGCCCTCGATCGCCCCGGATACCGCCGCCTTCGCGCTCTCGGGCAGGACCTCCTCCGCGCCTGAAATGATCTCGCTGATGCGGATGCAGAAGTTGTCGTTCAGCACCAGCACTTCGCCCCGCGCCACAAGACGACCGTTGACAAACACGTCGACCGGGTCGCCCGCGAGCTTGTTCAACTCGACGACGCTGCCGTTGCCCAGACGCAAGACGTCTTCGACGAGCATCTCGGTTCGGCCAAGCTCAACGGTGACCTGCAGGTCAACATCCCCGAGCATGTCGATCCCTGTCTGCGCCCGCGCGTCCATACCCGCGACCGCGTCGACCTCGCCCTGCAGACTCGACACCTGCGACTGTGCCTCGGCCAGGGCCTCGGCTACGACATCATCGACGACCGTTTGTTCATCACTCATCACTGCTCCCGCCACTACGCGTGGGGTCTATCGCTTACATGTCCGAGTCGTAACGCTTCCAGTCACTGATCACCACGTCGAGGATGTAGGGCTCGCCGTCCGGGTCATTGCCAAATCGCTTGCGCATCGCGTCCAGGATCTGACGGCGCAGCGTGTTGAGCTCGGGCTCGTTGAGGTGGGAGGGCTCGGCACGTGCAAAGATCGAAACCAGCTCCGCCCGCACCCGGCCCAGATTCCCCTCGACGGTTGCCTCGAACCCCTCCCCCGCCTCGATCTGTTCATCCGTCCCGAGGTTTTTCCGCTTGACCAGCACGAAGATCGTGGTGTCGTAGAGGAACGACTGCGAGCCCTGGCGTCGATTCTGGAACTTGTCGGCGATCAGCATGATCTCGACCTCTTCCTCCTCAGCGGCGAGCGTGTCATCGACGGCTTCCTGGGCCTGGGCCTTGCCGGGCGAGTTGCCAAAGACCATGTAGAGCCCACCAAAGAGTGCGCCCTCGACAATCATCACCACGAGGATGACGATCAGGGTCTTCAGCGGCAGCTTCTTCTTGGCCGGGGCGGCGTCGTTTGCTTCGGGGGTCGGGTCGTCAGCCATGATGGGTCTCAAAACGCCGGGCGCGTGGGCCCGCATACACAACAAACTTATCGGCCGAACACCGTACGGGGCCTAAGCCGATCGGCAAAAATTGCGCGGCGGGTTCAACCGGCCGCGAACGGCGCTCAAACTCAAGGGACCACCGCGCCGGGCGGCGGGCCGTCCTGGAAGTCTTCGACCACATCCTCGGTCACAATGATTTCGACCCGCCGATTCACCCGCGCCTCGCCCGAGGTGTAGGTCCGGGCGTTGATGGGCTCGCTGGCGCCGCTGCCCGAGACCCGGAAGCGGTCGGGCTCGAGCCGATACTCGTCGGGGATATCCGGCCCGGTCATGTAACGGTAGACCGCCTGGGCCCGCCGATAGCTGAGGTCCATCAGGTCGCCGGACCGCTCGCCGCCGGGCATCATCAGTTCCATCGCCGCGGCGTGGCCCGTAATGTGGATCTTGTTCTTCGAGCCCGCAAGGTTGTTGTTCGCAATCAGACTGACCAGCCCATCCATCCCGTCGGGCGTGAGCTCGTCGGAGTCGGGCTCAAACTGCACCCCCCCGCCGATCGCGTATTGCGTGCCCTCACGCACCGTCGTGACGCGCGACTCTCGGCCGACCTGGCCCGGGTCTTTCACGTTCGAGCGGTTGGGAATCCGCTCCTGCTGCATGCGGATCGCCTCCAGGCGTTCGATCAGTGACAGCGCGGGGTCGTCGTCGGTCGGCAGCTTGCCACCCCCGCCTCGCATACCAAACGCCTTGCGGATTTCCTCGACGACCGCCTGGTACTGGTCGTCCTTCTTGATCTCCGAGAACGACACGATCAGCACGAAGAAGCACAGCAGCAGCGTGACCATGTCCGCGAAGGTGGTCATCCACTCGGGAGCGCCTTCTTTACATTTGCAGGTCTTCTTAGCCATGATGAAAGCTCGTGGCGATGCGCGACCCCATCAGGCCGCGCTCGACGAAGGCGGGGCTTTTTATGCCGCCTCTTCTTCCTGCGCCCGCTGCGACGGCGGGAGGAAAGTGCGCAGCTTCTGCTCGACAACACGGGGGTTGTCGCCGCTCTGGATCGCCATGACGCCTTTAACGATGATCGTTTTGTACATGACTTCCTCGGCCGACCGCTTCGCGAGGCGGTCGGCGATGGGGCCGGCAAATGCGTTCGAGACAATCGCGCCGTACAGGGTGGTCAGCAGCGCGACCGCGAGGCCCGCGCCGATCGCGGCGGGGTCGGACAGGTCGGCGAGCATGGCGACCAGGCCGATGAGCGTGCCGATCATGCCCATCGCCGGGGCGTACTTGCCCATGGTGTCGAAGATGAACTTGCCGGTCTCGTGGCGCTCGGTGAGGTTCTCCAGGTCGTTGAGCATGACCTGCTCGATGAGTTCGGGGTCCGTGCCGTCGACCGCCATCTGGATACCCTGCACGATGAACGGGTCGTCGATGTCCTTGACCGCGTTTTCGAGCGAGAGGATGCCGTCACGCCGAGCGATCTCCGCGAAGGAGACCATGTCTTCGATGAGCTTGTCGATCTGCGCGGGCTTGTAGAGGAAGGCCTTCTTGATCACCCCGACGACGCCCTTGACGTACTTGGCCGGGAGCGCGAAGAAGAGTACGGTGATCGATGCCCCAAAGACCAGGACCACCGAGGGGATATCGATGTACGTATTGATGCTGCCCCCCATGAGCAGGGTCGCGATGATCAACAGCCAGGTGCCGATCAGTCCAAAGAGTACGCCGAGGTCCATGAGTCCATACCGTGGTTGGGGTGTCAGTCTGTGTGCTTATCGGTCGGGTTCTTGCATCGGCTTGTAAAATCGGCCGGCCAAAAGCCACCGGAAACAAGGCCAAAACACTCGCACGCCGCACCGCCATCGCGGCCCCTGTCGCGGCCGATTACCGGACCCTGACGCCGAGCGTGCTCACGTCGGCGGGAGCAGCTTCCGCAACGATCGGCCGTAATCGATCGCTAACTCGATCACCTCCTGCAGCGACTCCTTGGCGATGATGATGTCGCCGGTCGTGAGCTTGATCGTCGTATCCGGATTGGACTCGATGGTCTTGATGAGCTCGGCATTGACCACGAGTTTGCGGCCGTTGAGTCGGGTGATGGTGATCATGCGTCGGCCTTCACCCTTTCACTAGATCGATTGCAGGAGCTGCTGGATCAGCTGCTGGCTCGTCGAGATCACACGCGAGTTCGCGCTGAAGCCGGTCTGTGCGCTGATGAGGTTGATGAACTCTTTCGCGAGGTCGACGTTGCTCAACTCGATCGCACGCCCGATGACCCGGCCCGCCCCGCCGCTGCCCGCGTCGACGATCTGCGGCGTGCCGGAGTTAGACGTGTTGCTGTAGAGGTTGCCCCCGACCTCAAGCAGGCCCTCGTTGTTCGAAAAAGTCGCCAGCGAGATTCGGCCCAAGTCACGGAGCAGCGAGTTCGAGAAGACACCGACGATCGTGCCGTCCTGGCTGATGCTGAAGTCCGCGAGTGTGCCGATCGGCGTGCCGTCCTGGCCGATCGATGAGATCCGGCTGTCCTGGTCCGCGAGCGAGGTCACCGAGCCGAACTGGTCGGTGAAGTTCATCGTGATCGGCTGCGGGTTGAACGCCCCGGTGTTGGCCCGGTCGATCGTGAACGTCGGGTTCGAGGACGAGACGAGCTGCCCGCTGGTATCGAACTGCAGCGTGCCCGTCCCCATGAAGGTCTCGAGGTCGGTGTCGTCCTCGGCGTGTGAGTAGAACCGCCAGGTCGTGCCGGCATTGGTCGACGCCTCAAGCACGACCGTCAGGTCGACCTCAAGCGGCGAGCCCAGTGAGTCATATGCGACGAAGGTGGTCCGCGCGGTTTCGCCGGTGGCGTCCTGCGTTTGGGTCCAGGTGAAGGGCTGGCCGTTGGTCGTGCCCTGATTCACGATGATGTCGGTCGTCTCAATCTCGATGCCGTTGCCTGTGCCGAGGTTGCCTTCCACGACGATCTCACCGGCTGCCGAGACACTGACCCCGGGGGTGCCGGCCTGGGTCGTGTCGATGCCGGTGATGCTTTGCAGGAAGTTCATAAAGTCGGCGAGCGTAGTCCCAAACCCGTCGGACTCGGTGGTGTTTGCAGCCCCGATCTCGAAGGTCTTGTCAGGGACGTCCGCCCCGCCACGGGTGAGGCCGGTGAACGTCAGGACATCGCCGAGGTTGAACATCGAAGCGCCGGTCCCGTCGAAGAGTGACGCGAGCGCATCGCCCGCGGTCGCGGGGGTGGTTGCGCCGGCATCGGAGTACATGGGCGCGGAGGTCGAGATCGAGCCGAGGGTGGCGACGTCGCCGTCGGAGTTCAGGTTGCCCGCAAAGTTGACGTTCTCGGTCGCCTCCGCAATGGTCAGCACGCCGATGGGGATGTTGATGTCCTGGAGGAAGCCTTGGATGACATTGAAGTCGCCATCGACACCGTTGCCTTGGACGCGTGCGCCGCCGGAGGTCACAAGGTTAAAGTCGCGGTCGAGTGTGAAGGTGCCGTCGCGGGTGAATCGCTGGACGCCGCCCTGCTCGACGATGAAGAAGCCGTCGCCCTCGATCGCGGCGTTGGTCGAGACGCCGGTCGGCTGGAGCCCGCCGTCGGAGAAGTTACGGGTGATGCCTGCGAGCTGTGCCCCGAGGCCGATCTGGGCCGGGTTGCTGCCGCCGAGTTGGGCGCTGGGGGCCGACCCGTTCGCGAGGATCTGCGAGACCTGGGTCTGGAAGTTGATCGTGCTGCTTTTGTAGCCGGTGGTGTTGACGTTGGCGATGTTGTTACCGACGACGTCAAGCATCTGCGAACTGGTCTGCATCCCGGTCAGGCCGGTGAACAATGATGTGGTGAGCGGCATGACCTACTCCGGGGTGGATGGACTCTCGGGTGAAACGTTGAGCAAATGCGGTGCCGCGGCGCGGGCCTTCTCGATGTGCTCACGGAGCGAAACGTTCTCGATCCGCACGATGCCCGCCAAAGCGGCGAGGGGGTCGGGTGTTTTCGCCGATGCTTCGGCGTCGTCTTGAGTCGCGGCGGCGGGCTGAGCCCCGGCCTCCTGCAACAGCTGGTCGAACGGCTTACTCTCAAACGGCGCATCGCCTGCGCGGCGGGGCGCAATTCCAGACACACCGCCGGGCCTCACGGCCGGCTCAAGCATCCGCAGCAATGTCGACGGGTCAGAACTCACGTGATTCGCTACCTTTTACTTAGTGCGTTCGATCAGCCCGCGGCGGTTTCGTCGTACGGACGGATCGCACGGACGCCGGAGAACGGCATCGCCCGGCCGGTGTCCAGCTCGAAGTACGGCGAGCCCTCCTCAAAGCGGATCCCCGTCACAACACCCGCCACCGTCTCGCCCGTGCTGTCACTCCCCGCGACCATCATGCCGACGACCGACTCCGGGTCGATCCCGCCAAGCAGACCACCAAAGCTGTCGGCCACATCGTCCGCATCACGTACCTGCGTCACACGCTCGGCCTCAAGCGACGAGCCATCGGACAGTTTGAGCACCGGCTTACCCTCTTCGATCACCAGCGACTTCACGATGCCCGTGACCGTGTTGTTGGCCGAGTTCAGCCCTTCGACATGCTTGCCGATCATGTTCGCGCTGGTGGAGATCGCGTTCTGTGTGACGAGCGCCTCGAACTTGGTTTCAAGCGACGCCTGGCTTTCGATGTTGCGCAGGCTGGAGAGTTGCTCAAGGATCGCGCCGGTGTCGTTGGGCGCCAGCGGGTCCTGGTTAGTGAGCTCGGAGAGGATGATCTCCAGGAACTCGCCCGACTCGAGGTCGGCGTAGGCGTTGCGGGTCGCGGCCGTGCTTTGCGTGTTTTCCTGGGCATACGCCGAGGCGCTACCGATGGCTGAAGACATAGTGTGCTCCAAGATGCTTGATTCACGCGGCCGCGTCGGCCGGGGATGGGTCTAGGTGTTCGTTGAACGTCTGCGGGGCAGGCCGTTCGTCGCGAGCCGTGTCACGGCCACGGCCTGAGTCCTGGTGGTTGCCGCCGCCCTCTTGTCGTCCGCGGCTTCGGCCCTCGTTGTGCTGGCGTGGCTGCTGATCGCCGTCGTTGTTCTGGTCGCTCGTGTTGCTCTGTTGTGTGTGTTGCATCGGCTGGACATGCAGCCGTTCGACCGTGAGCCCCTGCGACTCGAGCGAGGTGCGCAGCTGCCCGAGTTGCTGTGTAAGCAACTGGTGTGCCGAGGCGGTCTCGGTATGCAGCGACGCGGAGAGCACTGCGCCGGTGAGCTGCATCTGGATGCGCACGGTGCCCATCTCGGGCGGGGTAAGACGCAGCGTCACCGCACCGCCGCGCTGGTTCACGGCCGAGGCCAAGCCGCGCGTCAGCCGTGCACTATTGACCGAGGCCGAGTCCGCCTCACGGGCCGCGGCGGCATCCGCGCGTTGGGCTGCGGCATCGCCCGACGCGGCGATCGGCGTCGGCACCGCGGGTGCCCCCTCCACAGCGGGCAGCGCGCTCGCGGGCGTCGATGCGGGCTGGCTGATGACCGCCGGGTCGGCCCGCGTCGCGGCCGTGTTCGTGCCGGCCTGCACCGCGAGCGGTTTGGTGTCCGGGCCCTCTGTCGTGGAGGGCTGCTGCGAGGCCGTCGAGTCGCTGGACGCCGTGGTGGTCGAGGCCGATTCGGCCGTCTTGGCTTGGGCGGATGACGGGTTGGCCGACTGCTGGGCCTTCGCGCTTTCGAGTTTCGCCTTGGCCTCGCTCGACAATGTGCTCGCCGCCGCCTCGGCCCCCCGCTTCCCGCCCTCCCGCACCGCCTCGCCCGCCAGCGCCGCCGCGTCTTCCGCTGCCTCGCCCGACGACGATGCCAACTCGGCCTGGGCCAAACGCCCCGCCTCCGAGTCCTCGGCAGCCGCCTTGGCCCCTTCATATGCAACGGCTTCCTCGGGCGTCTCACCCTCGGCGGCCTCGACGTCCTGTGCGGGCTGGTCTTCCTGTTCTTCACGCGAGACGCCGGGCTTCTCTGCCGAGTCTGCCGGGCGCACCGCGTCTTTCGCGGGCTCGTCCCGCGCCGCCGACGCCTCATCGGGCTTTGCATCACGATCGGCCGTGTCCCCCTTCGCATCCGAACGCGACTCGCTCACACGCTCCCGGTCCTGACGCGTGTGCGCCGCCAACGTCTCACGGAACGACGCACCCGACGACTGCCCCACCGCACCCGACGTAAGCGCACCCCCGGCGGGGTCGGCCGAGACATCCGGGGTAAACAACGACTGGATCGCCTGAATCATTAGAGCCCTGCCTCTGCTAACGCCACCCCCGAGCGCAGGCGGACCTGCTCGATCAGACGCGCGGCCTGCGCGACCTCGTCGGGGGCTTTGAATTCCTTGAGCACGTTGTTCGCTTTGCGTTCCTGCATCGCGGCGAGGTAGGCGACGACCTGATCCTCACTGCCATCGATCAGGAGCTGCTGCATGATCTGCTTGGCCTGACGCGGCGGCACCCCCTCCAGCATCGCGACCGCCTGCTGGAAATCGGCATCACTCTGCGTCTCTAGCCACTTCGTCTTGAGCGCATCAAACGCCGCCTGCTGCTCCTGCAACTCGGCAAACTGCGCATCGACCAATTCACGCGTCGCGTCGAGCTGGCGCTGGATCGCGGCCACCTCGGCGTCACGGCGTTTGATGATCTGGTCGTAGTACGCATCAACCTCGTTGACCGACGCGAGCACCTGCTCGGGCGACAGCGGCCCGCCCGCGACCTGCTCCATCCGCAACGCCGTCGCCGCGACCGCCTCCTGCTCGGCCTGCGCCGCGGCGGCCTCCTCCTCACTCGCCGCCTGCTCCGTGATCGTCGGGCGGAACACATCGACCGCCGCGTGCACCCGCGCCTTGCTCAGCCGACCGCTCGACCCCAGCCAGCCGATCAGGCCGACCGCGGCGAAGACATTGATGACGACAACAAGGATGAACGCGGTGAAGAGGGTTCGCATGGGGTCGGCTCCGCCTGGGTCTCTCGGGCATAGACCTGGGCGGTGTGGTCATCGAGCCGCTTCGCCTCCATGCGTCGCTGCTCCCGCGTCCAGGCCTCGTGTTGCTTCTCCTTGAGCAAATCGAGTGCCTGACGCTCGCGCGACGCCTCCAGTAGCCGTTTTCGTGCCTGTTCTACGCGGTTTTCGAGCTCCGCGACCCGCCGGACGATCCCGTGCCCCTCCGCGGTACATCTTGCGCTGTACCGCGCAATTCCTGCCACCGCCTGCAGGTCGATGCGCCCCTGCAATCCCTCGGCCGCGTCACGCTTGGCGGCGCTGATCGTCTGCTGCATCGTCGTCAGCTTCTGGATCAGCCCGTTGCGCTCATGCATCAACTCCGCCAGCGCCCGCTGACACACCTGCTCCGCCTTCTCGCGGTGGTTCAGGATCGACTGGTAACGGAACAAAAACTGAGCCATGACGTGCCTCCTTGCACCTGCGCCCGGCAAAGCACCGGGCCTACCGCTACATCGGCAAGAGCACGGGCAGGGTCCGGAAAAAACAACCGCGAAGCCGCGAAGGGCACGAAGGAAGGCGGCACGACGCAATGCCAACAACGACCCTGCTTTTGAATAGTCGCATCGCTACGCGGTGCCGGAGGTTCATGGGATGCGCCGGCCAGTTCGGGGCCTCGCGGGATTATTCCCGGCTAGAAACAGGAGCGCCACATTCCGAACAAACGCCCGTTATGTTTCCAGTGAGGTTGTAGCCACAGCCTTTGCAGCATCCCTCGTGTGACGGTGCAAAACGAGGCCGTACAACCCCAACCCAACACAACCCCATCACTACAAGACAAACTACAAAAACCAGCGGCATGATGAGCAAACTAACTATCGCGGCTGTCATCAATTCACCGTCATTCGGTCCCACTTGATTGCGCGTTGCATAAGACGCAATCGACATCACTACAAAGAGTGTCCCAAAGAAGGCGATCGCAGCACTGGCCAACACGCCGAGTGTGAAGTACACCACGGTAATCAGTCGTTTTTGCGCTTGAACACGCATTCTTCAGTTGCATCCTACCACTGGCGGCAGAAATCCATCCATAACGAAAACATAGACTGACATATCGCCTGGCGTCCCGCAGGTCACCTCTCATCCTCTTCACGATGTTTCCAATACCCCTGCCGCCTGCGCAGGTGCATGACGGCGAGGATGTAGATCACATCGGACTCGACGCTGTACAAAACACCATAGGGGAATCGGTGTGATAAACAACGCCGAACATCGCCTTGCAGTACCGGCCAAGCCAGCGGGCTGTGGGTGATACGTGCGACAGTCGCCATGACCTCCGCGTGGAAGTCCTCACCGAGCCCGGGCTGCTGCGACTCGTAGACGTCGATCGCGTCGAGGAACTCCTGGTCCGCCTCTGGGTGGAACCGGATGTTCACTTGCCAAACCGCTCGCGTGCTTTCGCAAACACCTCGTCCGCCGGGATGCCCTCGACCCGTCCCGTGCGCAGGTCATCGAGCCGGCGTTTCGCCTCCTTGGCCCAATCGGCGTCGACCGACGGGTCGGGCTGGTTGAGCGAACGTAGCAGCGCGTCCACGATCGCGACCCGGCCCTCGACCGGAAGAGACTCGATCTGATCAATCAGTTTGCGCGTGTTCAGAACCATTACCCCATTCTATCGCTGGGCTGTCTGCGTGCCTAGGGTTGCCCCCGCCTGCTGGAGACTCTTGACGATCGCGGCGAGTTGGGCCTGGGTGTGTTGGAGGTCGGCGCGGCCGCCTTTGGCGGAGGTGCCCTCACCTCGGCCCTGCTGGAAAAACTGGTCGAGCATCGGCTTGGCGGCGATCGCGAGGTCGAAGGTCGGGTTACTGCCTGCGGCGTAGGCGCCGATGTTGAGCAGGTCCTCCACATCGCGGTAGGCGGCAACGAGCTGCAAGATCTCCCGCCGAGCGTGCTGGTGTTCGGACGGCGTGACGTCCGGGGCGATGCGGCTGATCGAGCCGAGCACGTCGATCGCGGGGAAGTGGCCTCGGTCGGCGAGCTTGCGGGAGAGCAGGACGTGGCCATCGAGGACCCCCATGCAGGCGTCGGCGATCGGCTCGGTCAGGTCGTCGCCCTCGACGAGCACGGCGTAGAGCGCAGTGATCGAGCCGCGGGGTGTTCGGCCACTGCGCTCCATCAACTCGGGCAGGAGCGAGAACACGCTGGGCGGGTAGCCGCGCGTCGCGGGCGGTTCGCCGGCAGCGAGGCCGATCTGCCGCTGGGCCTGGCACAGACGCGTCACCGAGTCCACCAGCAGCAACGTATCGAGCCCGCTGTCACGGAAATGCTCGGCGATCGATGTGGCAACCAACGCGGCACGCACACGCAGGAGCGCCGGTTCATCGCCCGTCGCACAGACGACCACGCTGCGCGCGAGGCCTTCGGGCCCAAGCACGTTGTCAATAAAGTCGCGCACCTCTCGGCCACGCTCACCGACGAGCGCGATCACGCTGACATCCGCCTCGGTCTGCTTGGCCATCATCCCCAGGAGCGTGGACTTGCCACAGCCGGGCCCGGCGAAGACCCCGAGGCGCTGGCCTTTGCCCAGGGTGGTCATGCCATCGACCGCGCGCACCCCGGTGGCGAGGGGTGTTTCGATGAGCGGCCGCGTGAGCGGGTCGACGGTCTTGGGGTTGAGCGGGCGGGGGACGGTGTCTCGCAGCGGGCCCTGGCCGTCGATGGGTCGGCCCATGCCGTCGAGGACTCGTCCAAGCAAAGACGAGCCGACGCGGACTTGCTGCGCGTGTTGGCCGGCGGTGACACGGTCGCCCGGCCCCACGCCGGTGAGCGGGCCCAGCGCCATGACGACGGCCTGATCGCCCGCGAAGCCGACGACTTCGCCGTCAAGCGTCGGGCCCCGGCCCCGACGGGTAGCGATCGTGACGTGTGTGCCGATGGGCACGGGCAGCGCGGTCACCCGCGCCGAAAGCCCGCGCACTTCCGCGACCGCGCCGCTGACCTCCACCGTCACCGCGTCGTCGATCAGGCCGAGCTGGTCGCCAAGCATCGTCATGCGCCCGGCTCCGTGGGCGGCGACGAATGGTCGGACGATTCAACAGGGTCGGGTGTGCCAGCCGGGTCGGCCGGGTCGCGTGTGGGCTGTTCGGGTGCGCCGGCTTGTTCGTGCTTGGTCGTGGCGTCACTTCGCTCGACGGCTTGGTCTTCGCCGGTGTGATCGTCGATGTCCTGATCGCTCGTGCCGGGTAGCAGGAGGTCGGTGATACGTTCGAGCTGTTTTTCGATGGTCGCGTCGATGTGCCCGCTGCCGAACGCGAGGGCGCAGCCGCCTGGTCCGATGTCGGGGTCGTCGGCGATCAGCACGTGCCCCAGCCCGCCGATGTTCGTGACGAGCCGGGGCAGTGTGTCTTCGATGCGCACGCGATCGTCGGGGTGGATACGGACGACGATGTCGTGCTGAGAGAGCACCATCTCCAGCGCCGCGCCGACCTGGCGGGTCACGGTGTCGGGGTCGGTCTCGATGACACGGTGGACGATCTTCTCGACCGCACGCAACGCAAACGCGGTCACCGACTGGCGAGCATCACGCTCCATCGCGACGCGCTGCGACTCCCACTGGGTCGAGACGTCTGACCAGGCGGAGGTCAGTCGGGCGATCTCCTCCTGCGCATCGGTGAGTGCCTGGGCCTTGCCCTGCTCCTGGCCCTCCGCGCGGCCGCGTTCGAGCCCGGCGGCGTACCCGCGGGCGTCGGCATCGGCTTCACGCTCGGCAACGATCGACGCGGCCTTCGCGTGCGCCTCCTCGATCAGACGCTCCGCCTCCGCCTCGGCACGCATACGGATCTTCGCCGCCTGCGCCCCAAGGTCGCCGAGGTCCAGGACGATCGCCTCTTTCATCGCGGGCGGCGCAAGCTGTGCTTTGAGTACGGGCATGGTGACGGTGGTGGCTGGTGATTAGTGGCTAGTCGTTGCGCGAATGCTGCTGACAGTGACTTGTAACGTCTCGCCTCTGTCTCCTGGCTCTTCTCTAAACAATCATGTCTTTCTCGCCGCCTCGGCCGGCGATGATGATCTCGCCCGCGTCCTCGAGCCGGCGGACGATATCGACGATGCGCTGCTGTGCCTGCTCGACATCGCTCACCCGGACAGGCCCCATGAACTCCATGTCTTCGCCGATCATCGCGGCGGCGCGTTCGGACATGTTCTTGAAGACCTTGTCCTTGAGCTCCTGGCTCGCGGTCTTGAGCGCCAGCGCGAGCTCGTCGTTCTCGATCTCCTTGAGCACCGCTTGGATGCCCTTGTCGTCGACCAGCAGGATGTCCTCGAAGACGAACATCAGCCGACGGATCTCCTCGACCAGGTCCGGGTCGTCGGCCTCGAGGCCTTCCATGATGCCCTTCTCCGTCGTGCGGTCGACGAGGTTGAGCATCTCCGCGACCGAGTCCACACCGCCGATCTTCTCGAACGACTGATTGAGCATGTTCGCGAGCCGCGACTCGAGCCCACGCTCGACCTCGCTGATCACTTCGGGGTTGGTCTGCTCCATGTTCGCGACGCGTTTGACGACCTCGATCTGTTTCGGCGTCGGCAGCCCCGCCAAAATTTCCGAGGCCTTGTGGAACGCGAGGTGCGAGACGATCAAGGCAATCGTCTGCGGGTGCTCGTCCTGAATAAACGTCAGCAGGTTGCTCGATTCGGCCTTCTGCAGGAACGAAAACGGTGTCTTGCGGACCTGCTGGCTGATCTGCTGAATGATGCGCTCGGCGTCCGCAGGGTCGAGCGATTGCGAGAGCAGCGCACGGGCGTAGTCGAGACCACCCTCCCGGGCCCAGCTATGCGCGACGGCGAGGTCGTAAAACTCCTGAAGCACCTGGTCACGCAGCTCTTTCTTGATGCTGCCGATGCTCGCAAGTTCGCGTGTCACATCTTCGACCGCGGCTTGGCCCAACTGCTTGAGGATCAGCGAAGCGGCCTCCTGGTCAAGCGCGAGCAACAGCACCGCCGCCTTCTTGAGGCCGGTCAGTTCCTGTTCCCGGGGTTCAGGTTGCTGTGTCGCGGTCATACCAGGGTCTGCTGTGGTTGCGTGCCGGGGTCTTTGTTCTCGGTTGCCGTGAGTCGAGTCGGGTTAGAGTTTTTCGGTGCCGACCCACTTGCTCAGCAGGCCGCCCGCCTCTTCGGGGTTAGCCTTGACCATCTCGCTGATCTGCTCGGCGATCTGTCGGCTTCGCAGCTCACCTTCTTCGAGTTCGACACCCGCGAGGCCGCCGTCCATCTCATCGACTTCGCCCATCAGGTCGTCGTCGCTGGGCAGCGTCGGAGGCACACCCGCGAGCTCTTCAAGCGAGGGCATCTCCTCGGTGCGGGTTGCCTTCTTCACCATGCCGAGCATCAGCACGAGCGAGATCACCGCGAGCCCAGCGACCATCGCGGTCGGCGCCCAACCAGAACTCATCACCGCGCCCAGCCCGCCACCCGCGCCGGCCTCAACGGGCTCGAGGTAGGCCTGGTCGTAGACCATCGCGATGTTGATCGTGCCCGGGCGGATCTCTTCGTCTTCGCCCTCGGTCGGCATCGCCACCAACTGCGGCTGAACGAGCTGGGTGATTTTCTGCTTTTCCGCGTCGATCAAGGCCGCGAGTTCTTCGTCGCTGGGGGCCTCGGCATCCGGGTTCTGGGCCTTGAACACACGGACGAAGTAGCTGCGCGGGATGGCGACCGAGACGTTGATCAGGCGAATGGTGCCCCCGGCGATCGACTCGGTCGATGCCAGTGTCTGCAGCGGCGCACTGAACTCGGTCTCGGAGGTGTTGCTGGTGGTTTCCTGCCCGGTCGCGCCGCCGCCGTCGATACTCGCGCCGGTGTTGGGGCGCACGCCGGGCTCGCCCATGCGTGCGACGTTGGTCGTGGACATCTCCGTGGTGCTTTCGCGTTTGACCGCCGGGCTGTCATACGCCATCCGGTTTTCCCGGCGGCTGACGACCTGGCTCTGCACGATCTTCACGGCAATCGTCGCGCCCGGGAAGCTACTCAGGACGTCTTCGATCTTCTGCTTATGCATACGCTCCTGCGCGACCAGGTGCTCAAGCTGCGTGCCCGCGTCCATGCCCTCGGCGTCGCGAGCCGTAAACTCCCGGCGATTGCTCGCATCAATCACCATCACATTCTCGGGCGGCAGGTCGGCCACCGCCCCGCGTACGAGCGAGATCAGCGCGTCGGCCATCCGGCGATCGATCTTGCCGCCGGGCTTCATATTGACCGTCACCATCGCCGAGGGGGGGACGTAGCCCAGCCCGATGCCGACAGTGTCGGGCTTGTCGATGACGACGTACGCGTGGTCGACGCCCGGGAATTCGCCGATGACCGTGCCGAGGAACCGCCCGGTCGCCATCCGCATCTGCTGGTCGCTCTGGCGGTTGGTGGTCATCCACGACTGTGAGCTGACGAGCTGATCGAACGCGGCGTAGGCGTTCTGGCTGATGAGGTTATTGGCGGCGAGGGTCGCGATCGCGCGTTTTTCGTCGCTGACCGAGACATAGACCTGGCCATTGCGAAGCTCATTCGTGATGCCATCGGTATCGAGGTGCGCGACGATCTGCGCGGCACCGCCCTCGGCGACTTGGCTGATGGGGACCATCTGCGGTGCGGCCGCGAGCTTCACAAAAATACCTCCCACCAGCAGCAGGATGATCGCGAGGGACACGATCAGCCACTTGGTGGTAAAGCTCCAGTCGCCCACCTGGGCCTGGATCTGGGTCCAGTTGCGTCGGATAAAATCCATGGGTCGGCCTCCATGCCGTTCGCGGCTCCACCGCGGGATTGTGTCTCGTATCCTTGGGCTCTGCGGGTGTCTCCGGGCTTCGCTTCCTGCTCAGGCCTAAAGACGCAAGACCGTCGCCGATTAGACGCGGATCTGCTTCACTTCTTCGTATGCATCCATCAACTTGTTGCGTACCTGCAGCATCATCTGAAAGGCGATGTCCGCCTTCTGCTTCGCCATCAGGACGCTTTCCATATCATCCCGTCGGCCGGCGACCAGGTCTTCGATCGCGGTCTCGGCCTGCCCCTGAAGCTCGTTCACCTTGCTAATGTTGTCGCGCAGGTGTTGCACGAAATCCGGGCCCTTGATTTCGGACGAGGCGTTAGGCAGCTTCACCGACTGTAGCGGCGAGGCGGCCTGGCTCTGCTGGATGTGTCCCAAGGGGTCGTTCATAGCCGAATCCAATCAATCACCCGCCGCGCTAAGCGATCAGGCGGAGGGATGTCTGCATCATCGTCTTAGTGGCCTCTGCGGCCGTAATGTTTGCTTCATATGCGCGAGCCGTTTCGAGCATGTTCACCTGCTCGGTCATCGGGTCGATGTTCGGCGTCTGGATATGGTCGGGCCGGCTGGCCGTCTGCCCGGCCAGGGGGTGCCCGGGCGCGCGTTTCTCATTGAACGGCCGCATGTCCATCGCGATCTCGTGGACGTGCACACCATTGGGGTTGCCCGTCGTCGGGTCGCCCGGCGCAAGCACCGCGAGGCGGCGACGGAACGGGTTGTTCTTGCCCTCGGCGTCCTGGACCGTGTTCGCGTTCGCGAGGTTGGCGGTGATCACGTTCGCACGCGTCCGCTGGGCGACGAGGCCGGAGGTTGAGGTGTCGAGTGCTCCAAACATAGTTCGCTCTTATCTAGCTGGCATCGCAACGGGCGTGCCAAGGGCCGGGGTTTCTTAGAGGCGTTCACGGATCGCCATCTCGAGCATATCAAACTGATTCTTGATGAGGTCGATGCTCGCACGGTGGACGAGCGCGTTTTCGACCAGGTCCTGCATCGTGCGCTCGAGGTCGCGGTTGTTCTGGTCGTGGAACAGGATGTTCTCATTGGCTTGCGCCGCCTGGAAGGTGACTTTACCGTCGGCGGCGACCTTCGCGGGGCCATGGGACCCGAGCTTGAGCGGCCCGCGTTGGGACTGCCCGCCCTGGCGTCGGTCGTCGATCGCGGCGCGGAGCTGGCGTTGAAACGCCTTGGGGTCCATGTCGACGGGCTTGTAGTACGGCGTCGTGAAGTTGGCAATGTTGCCGGCGATGAGCTTGTTCCGCTCGCCGGTGAACTGGGCCATGCGTTCCAGGGCAGGCATCGCCCCACTATCGAACATGCCTTGGATCATCGCGACGCCTCCTTACTATCTGGCACGCCTGGCTCGGGGTCGCGCCACGACCACTCACCCAGCCACGCCCAGCTTGGGGAGCAATCCGCGTGCCCATCGGCTGAGCCCTCGACGACGACGCAGCCCGCTGTTTCACGGAAAGCGACTGCGCCAAAGCCGACCCCACCGCGCAGGATTTGCGCGGCAGCGGCGGTGCCGGGGGCCTGTGTCAGAGGGGTGTCAGACGGATGCGGCAACGAGGTTCTGCTCCTTCCATTTTTTGAGTTTGAGGCCGAGCGTGCGGACGCCGATGCCCAGGGCCTGCGCGGCGCGGGTGCGGTTGCCGCTGAACTGGCCCAGGACGTGGAGGACCTGCTCTCGCTCGATCTCTTCGAGCGGGCGGATCGACGGGGCCGGGGGAGCCGCCACAGCGTTGTCATAGGGCGAAGCCAGCGCCCCCGCGGCCCCGACAGCAGGCGGTTGCAGCGGCGGGCTGCCCATCGCGAAGCGGGGTGAAAACGCCTCCGTCTGCGGCTTGTCGGCAGGCGCGGCCGGCGTCATGCCCGCCGCGGGGAGCCAGGGCCGGATCAGCGCAGCCGAGATCACCCGGTCCGGGCAGAGCACGCTCGCACGCTCACAGATGTTCTGCAGCTCCCGCACATTGCCGGGCCAGCGATACGCCTGCAGCAGCGCGACGGCCTGGGCATCGAACCGCTTGGCCTCCCGCCCCTCGCGGCGTGCGGCCTGGGCCAGGAAATGCGACGCGAGCTGGGGGACATCCGCGCTACGCTCGTGCAGCGAAGGCAGCGCGAGGGGCAAGACGTTAAGGCGGTAGTAGAGGTCCTGACGGAACGTCCCGTCGGCGACCGAGCGAGACAAGTCGCGGTTGGTTGTGGCGATGACGCGTACATCGACCTTCATCGTCGCGGACGAGCCGACACGCTCGAACTGGCCTTCCTGCAGGACACGCAGGAGCTTGGCCTGGAGCTGCGGGCTGATCTCGCTGATCTCGTCAAGCAGCAGCGTCCCGCCATCAGCCAACTCGAACCGCCCTTTGCGTAGCTGCTCCGCGCCGGTAAACGCGCCTTTTTCATGGCCAAACAGCTCGGATTCGAGGAGCGAACTACTCAGCGCGGCACAGTTCAGGCAGAGCATGATCTTGTCGTGGCGGGGGCTGTGGGCATGCACGGCCCGAGCAACGACTTCCTTGCCCGTCCCCGACTCACCATGGATGAGCACCGTGCCACTGGACGCCGCCACCTGCTTGACCTGCTGCGTGAGCGCCTGCATCGCGGGCGAGTCGCCGACGAGTTCCGGGCCGGCGTCGCGCGGGGCGCGTTCGCTCCGCAGCGCATCGTTTTCCTTGCGCAGGCGGCGGTTCTCCACCGCACGGCGGACGACCATGACAAGCTGGTCCCCCTCGAAGGGCTTTTGCACGAAGTCGAACGCGCCGTCATGCATCGCGCGGACCGCGTCGGCGACCGTGCCGTAAGCCGTCATCAGCACGACCGGCAACTCGGCGTCAAAGCCTCGCAGCTCGGTGAGTAGCTCGAGCCCGGACATCCCCGGCATCTGCAGGTCGGTGACCACGACGGCCGGGCGATGCTTCTTCGCCTTGGCCAGCGCGTCTTCCCCGCTGGACGCGACGACGACGACGTAGCCCGCGCGTTGGAGGGTCGCGCCGACGCTGTCACGCATCATCTGCTTGTCATCAACGACCAGAACCTTGGTACTCATGCGGCGGCTCCTGCTGTCAGCGCCGCACGGTCTGCGGCCGAGGGTGAATCATTGCGATGCTCATGCTCCGCCGGCGTCTGCGGCAGGGCGAGACGGAAGACGGCCCCGTTGTCGTTGGAGACAGAGACCGACCCGCCGTGCGCATCCACGATGCGGTGCACGATCGCAAGGCCCAGGCCGGTGCCCGTGCTGCGCGTCGTGAAAAACGGGTTGAAGATGCGGTCGATGCGGTCGTCATCGATCCCGGGCCCCGAGTCGGCGACAACCAAGACATAGCCTAGCTCATCGGGCTCGACGTCGAGCACAAGCCGACGCGGCGATTCGCTCTGCGCCATCGCATCGACGGCGTTGCGGACCAGGTTAAGGATGGCCTGCTGCATGAGCCCGCTATCCGCAAGGATCTCGACCGGGCCCCGGGCAAGGTCACGACGCACGACATGGACCTCGGTCGCCTGGATCGCCGGCTGGTGCGCGGTCACAGCGTGATCAAACAACTCGGCGACACACGACGGCCGCCGGTCGGGCTCAATCCCCCGGGCAAAGCTCAAGACGTCGTTGACGATCGCACTCATCCCCTGCACTGCCGAGGCGATCTTACGGGCATTCTCCAACGCCTCGCCGGCCTGCGGCACCGGGCACGCAAGGTCCTCCACCACCATGCTCACGTAGAGCTGGATCGCCGCCAGTGGGTTGCGGATCTCGTGCGCGATCCCCGCCGCCATCTCGCCCAACGCCGAGAGCCGCTTCGACCGCTGGAGCTGCGCGTTCGCGCTCGTCAGCTCACGGCGGAGGCGGACGACTTCACCCTGCAGCCGTTCATGGCTGGCCTGCATCTTTTCGGTCAGGCCGTTGTACGCCTCGATGATCCCGGCCAAGTCAGACGCGCTGACCGCCCCGCCGCCGGGGGGCGACGACTCGATCGCTGCACTGGCTGTCGCTTCGCTGTCCTGCATCTGCCTTAGCCCCGCTGGTCGGTGAATCGAGCGGCCGACCCCTTGCGGGCTGCGCCGGTATTGCCGTAGGCCCCCAGCACACTGGGGGCGGCGGCGGTCTGCCGGAGCTGGCTGCCGATCTCGTCGCGGGCGGCCTCCATCTCGCGCCGGCCCGCGTCGTCTTGCTGGATAATGGACTCCAAAAGTTCACGCACATCGTCGACCAGCGTGCGGACCTGCCGGGCGGTCGCGGACTCACTTTCGCCGGCGAGCGCCGCGATCGCGGCACGGTGAGGCGAGATCTCAAGCGAACAGGCGCTGAGCTGCTCGATCACGCCCTGACGACGGGCAAGCAGCGACAAAAGCTGTTCGGTCTCACCGTCGGCGATAAGCCGGCCCTGATCATCGCTCAGCGCCTTAAGGTTTTGATAGAGGTCGCGCTGCCGAGAGAGGAGCTGCATGAGCTTCTCGGGCGACGGCGTGGGCTCGGCACCGGTCGGCGCGGGAGAGGTAGCGTGGTCTGCGGTCATCCATGACCTTTCTGGCTAGAGAATCGCCGCATCCTGCGGCGCGGATCGGCCCACCGGCCTGTCCACGGGGATTATCGGCCGGCCGGACGCTGAGCGTTAAAGATCGCTCACATAAGGTGATGCGCGTTCAATTCCCGGTGTCGACCCCGGCAGTGGCATTGTCCTCGGGGTACAGGTCCAGCTCCGTCGACCACCGCAGCCAGTCGTCCCAGCGCTGTCGGGTCATCAACGAATCGGGATGCTCGAACACGCTGTCGTCGAGTTTACTAAAGACCTCAACGGCCTGGCGATGCGCGGCGCGGGCGCGGGGGTAGTCTTTCATCTCGGCGGCAGAGTTGACGATCTGAACCCAGGCGACGAGCGAGGCCGGGTGGTCTTGCCAACGCATCGCGGCGTCTTGGTACAGAAGGATCGCATTGGCGAAGTCGCTCTGCTCGAAGGCGCAGTCGGCCTGATAGAAGTAGGCGTTGCGATGATAGACACGCTCCACACGCGAGAGTGAGCTCGGGTGGCGATCGTCAAGCAGCTCCTGCACCTGCTGGTAGTACATCTTCGCCTCGCTGAGCCGGCGGACACGCTCGGCCTGCATCGCGAGGCGGTCGGACTGGTTGGGCGCCTCCGCCGCCTGCCGGCCAAGGCCCATCGCGCTGAGGCGGAGGCAGTCGGCGAGCATGTAGCGCAGCTTCGCCTCCATCTCGGGGACGTAGTTGCCGTCGCCACGGTCCATGGCGTAACGCTCGACCGCGCCGCCCGCGTCGCCGAGCACCTCGATGCCCCGGGCGTAGTAGGTGTCGTCCAGACTGCCCCGGCGGTAGTAGAGCGTGCCCAGCTCAATCAACGCGTCGCGGAAGAACGGGCTGTCGGGGCCGATCGCGCGGTGATCCTCGACCACAAACCGCAGCCACTGCTCGGCCTGGTCCCACTCATCCAGACCCACCAATGCACGAGACAGCGGGACGTACGAACGCATCGCCCACTGGCTGGTGTCGGTGCTTTCAATCAGGGCGCGAAGCTGGTCACGGGCGGCACCATATTCACGGTCGGCGAGGTAGGCCTGCCCGAGACGAAACATCGCCTCCTCGCGCTTGCCGCTGTCGCCGCGGGTCGCGAGGAAGTCCTGATAGACCGCCACGGCCTTCTCCCAAAGCTGCGCCTTGGCGAAGTGCTCGCCCGCCGCCCACAACGCGACACCGTGGCCGTCGGTCTCGGCCTCGAGCAGCTTCGCTTCACGCAGATACGCCTCCGCGGCCTGCTCGAAGTAGACCGCGGCCTCCTGGTGGTGCATCCGGCGGGCGGCCAGGTGCGGGTCCTCCTCGGGCCGGGCCGGGTCGGGCTCCAATGCCTTAGCGGCCTGTTCGGCCTGCTCACCCAGGTGGCGGTAGGTCTCGGCGAACTGGCGCGCCAATGCTGCGCTGTCGCCGCGCTCGGTGAGGGGCTCCACCACCTTGAGCAGTGCCAGCGCGTTCTCGTACTGCCTGTTCTCATACTCTCGGGCGATGTGGACACCGAGGTAGTGCTCCAGCTTCTCGCGGCGCGGGTCCCAGACCGGGGCCTGCTCGGTCGCAAGGCGTTCGGCGGCGACCTCAAACGCCTCAAGCGCCTCGACAAATCGGTCCTCGCGGTAGGCCTCGGTGTGCGCCTCGCCGATCTTCGCATCGATCGAAGACGGGCCTTGCGGCGCACTGAGGTACGCCTGGTGATAGAGCCCGAACGCCCGCTCGATGTAACCCTGCTCGCTCTGCGCCAGCTCGATGTCGGCAAAGCCAACAAGCACACGCGGGAAGAGCGCGTGGCCCTCCTCCAAGTGGTCCCGGGCCTCGCTGAAACGGTGGCGGGCGTCGGCGAAGTTCTCCTCCATCGCGTACGCCTCACCCAACAACACGTTGAGCGGCGCGATATCTTCGTCGCTCGCCCCGCCCTGCCTGAGCCGCATCAGCCCGCCCTCGACCAGCATCCGGATCACCGCCTGCTCGTCCTTGGCTCGTAGCGAAAGCTCGGCCCGCTGCTGCATCGCCCAGATCTTCTCCCCGCGGCGCACCGCGACATCCGGCTCAGACTCCAACTCCGCCTCGAACCGGCGAAGCAGATTGGCGACCTTCTCCGACGCGGGGTCGGGGTCGGTCTGTATCGCGCGCTCGACCAGCTTGCGAACGATCTCGTGCCGACGCGTCGCCGAGTCCTCCGGCATCTGATCGACGACCCCCAGCGCCCCCGTGTCATCGCCCATCGCCGCGAGCGCCTGCGCGTAACGCCACAGCGCACTGCCAGGCATCTCGTGGCCCAGCTTCTGCGACTTGCGGTAAAACTCGACGATCTGGCCGAGGTTTTCCTGCCCCGCCTCGGTCGTGATACCCTGCCAGACCCGCGTGTCGAGCTGGCGGAAGCGCAGATCGCCGTAGAGCTGCCAGTAATACCCCTCGACCGGGTCGTCTACCGCTTCGACAAAGTCGTCCGTCTCGCTCAGCGCGATCAGCCGGCCCTCCGCCTCCTCCAGACGATTCTTGGTGACCAGCGACTCGATCTTCGCGAGCTCTTTGTCATAGTCCATCGGCACATACTTCGGCAACGCAAAGTACACCCCGACCGCCAGCAGCCCGAGCCCGAGCAGCAGCACCGGCATCTGCCAAACCTGCGACCACGCCATCTCCGGCGCACCGACCTCGATCTCGGCCGCGTCCCCGACCTGCAGCGCATCATCCGCCATGACTCACCCCGCCTTCCTCGTCGGCCACGGCTTCATCGTCCAGCAACGCGCGGACCTGCTCGACGGTATGGTCGGCCTTGAGCGCCAACACCCGCGCCAAACGCGGGAACACCGACTCGTCGTACAGCCGATGCCCACCGGCCGTCCAACCGGCCTCGGCGATCAAGCCCCAGCGGGTGTAGTTGTGCAGCGTCTGCCTCGTCAGCCCCGTGTGCCGCGCCAGCTCGCCGATCTTGTAACGCTTCACCGGCGGCGTCCCCAGCCGCGCCGCGTCGCCCTGCCTCAACACCGCTTGTGACATCCGTGTCGCTCCATACGATCAAACCAACCCACAGACTCCATCCGTGGGAGCGAAACCCACCGCCGGGCCTCGGGTCTTGTCATATCGTCAAAGCGTCAAAGCGGGCGTGAAAAGTGCTTCCAAAAGCAAGGTGGGGGCAGCGAGTTTGCGAGCGACACGCACCGCGCGCCCCGAAACCTGTTCGCAGCGTCCGGTGGGTATCGTCGCGGACTCCTCCACCCACCCTACGCAAGACAATCCTAATCCGCCGCAGCGGCGACTTTGGCACGACGCTGGAGCTCGGCGTCGATGAACCCCTGCAGGTCGCCGTCGAGCACGTTCTGCGGATTGGGCTTCTCGAAGTTCGTGCGGTGGTCTTTCACGCGGTTGTCGTAGAAGACGTAGCTGCGGATCTGCGAGCCCCAGCCGCGGTCGACGCTCCCGCCGGTCGCGGCGTCTTTCTCGGCCTGGCGTTTTTCCTCGGCGATCAGCTCGAGCTTGCCCTGCAGCATCGCCATCGCCATGCGCTTGTTCTGCTCCATCTTCCGCTCGACCGAGCAGACGATCATGATGGGCGACGCCATGTCCGGCTCTTTGTAGACCAGCCGGACGGCCGACGCGACCTTGTTCACGTTCTGCCCGCCGGGGCCCGACGACCGGGCGAAGTTGGTGGTTTCGAGGTACTGGTCGTCGATGAGGTCGCCGCCGGTGTCGGGGAACTCGGGGACGACGTCGACAGTGACAAAGCTGGTCTGGCGTTTGCCCTCGGCGTTGAACGGGCTGACGCGGGCGAGGCGGTGTGTGCCGCGTTCGGCCGAGAGATAGCCGTACGCCATCGCGCCCTTGATGTAGAGCGTGACTTCTTTGATCCCCGCTTCAGTGCCGTGCGTCTTACTGACTTCGCTGATGTCCCAGCCCATTTTTTCGCAGTAAAACAGGTACATGCGCATAAGCATCTCGCACCAGTCGTCGGCCTCGGTCCCGCCGGCACCGGACTGGAGCGTGAGGTAACAGTTGCGCTCGTCGTACTTGCCCGACAACAGCGAGGCGGTCTCGAGCTTATCGAGCTGCGCCAGCAAAGGGTCCAGCAGCGCATCGACCTCCTTGCGGGTGTCGTCATCGTCGGCCTCGTCCGCCATCTCCCAGAGGAGCTGCGCCTCCTCGACCCCCGCCATCGCGTCCCGCACCGGATCGATACGCGCCTTGATCGACTTGAGCTCACTGATGACCGCGTTGGCTTTTTCCTGGTTGTCCCAGAAATCCGGCTCGCCCATCTTCTGCTCAAGCTCCTTGAGCCGAACCGCGCGCTCTTCGACACGCATCGAGTCGCGCATCGCGCCGACGCGCTGGGCCAGTTCACTCAGGATGCTGGGGATATTTTCGTGCATATACGGGGGATTGTAACGGGGCGCGGCGGGTGGGTAACAAGACACCCACGGCGGTCGGCCGTGGGCTTCGAGGAAACATAAACGGGTCGGGGGTCAGACGCCTTCGCTGAGCATCAGCCCGGGGCTGAAGGCGGTCGTGAAGTCGAAGACGTTGAGGAAGTCGCGGATGGTGTCGTCGTCGGTCTTGTGCATCAGCCCGCCATCGACCATCGCGAAGACGATCTCGCCGAAATCGCGGCAACTGGTGATGTGCCATCGGCCGAGCACCGTGCGGGCGAGCAGGCCGTACTCCCGGATCGCGAAGTCGCGGAGGCCACGGCACAGGTCCTGGCCCGAGACGTGCCGGCTGGAGGGCTCGTCGTCCCCCTCAAAGGCCTCTTCGAGCGGGTCCATCTCGCCATGCATCCGGCGGACGGTGAAGTCGAGCCCGCGCTGGATAAACAGGAACGCGTCGAGCGGGTACCGCGTCGACTGGACCACATTCATCAGCTCGGAGTTCATCGGCATCGTCGTCTGTCTCCAACGCGGGGCGAGCCGCGTTCACCAAGCCCCTGGTACCGGCTTAGCCAGTCCCTAACCATAGTATACGCTGCGGATCGTCGCGGGCGAGCCGAGTTGGCACGGACCACCCGACCGACCCAACCGCCCGGGTCGGCACGGGTTAGGATACACCCACCCCGCACGACCCGACCGCCATGCCCGACACGCC
The DNA here is from genome assembly GCA_044439905.1 of Phycisphaerales bacterium JB063. Lineage (GTDB taxonomy): Bacteria > Planctomycetota > Phycisphaerae > Phycisphaerales > Phycisphaeraceae > JAHQVV01. Next base: position 81,555 of record JBITAC010000155.1, read on the forward strand.
CCCCCGCCCCATCCCTGCCGGCTCGCCGTCTGCCGAGGTGCTCCACCGCCGGCGCGAATGGGTGTTCCTGCTATTGGCGGGGCTGTTCCTGGGCACGCTGGCGATGCTGAACATCCTGGGCATCAGCCGATTCCTCGTGCTTGCGAGCATGGGCGGCGACGAGGGCTGGCAATGGGGCCAATGGGGCGAGGTCAGCTTCGCGCTCGCGGTCGGCGTGCTGCCCTACCCGATGACGTTCCTGTGTACGGACCTGATCAGCGAGTTTTACGGCCGACGCCGGGCCAACGCCGTGGTCTGGGTCGGGCTCGTGCTGAACCTCTGGGTGATGTCCATCCTCTGGCTCGGCGGCGTGCTGCCCGGGGGCGGCCCGATCGAGGACGCGTTCTTCTCCATCCGCACCGCCGCGTTTGGCGCAGTAACCGCATCGATGGTCGCCTACCTCGTGGCGCAGTTTGTGGATGTCCAACTCTTCCATCTGTGGAAACGCCTGACCCGTGGGCGCATGCTCTGGCTGCGCAACAACGGCTCGACCATGGTCAGCCAGCTGGTCGATACGGTGGCGGTGATCCTGATCACACACTTCTACGCCAACGCCCTGCCCGAGCGGCCCGAAGGCCAGTCGCTCGCGACGCACCTGCTGCTGTTCATCGCGACCGGGTACGCGTTCAAATTCATCGTCGCGGCCCTGGATACGCCCGTGATCTACCTGGCGGTCTATCTATTGAAGGGCTACCTCGGCATCGACCCGTCGGCGGAGCACGCGGCCGAGGCGGACGAGGCGGCGCTGTACGCGACGAGCGATTGAGCAGTGGATGGCACCCATCGGGCTATCCTGATGACATGAATCACACCGACGCAAAAGCCGCACTCCGCGCAAGCATCATCGACCAGCGCGACGCCATCCCCGCCGCCGACCGCGCCGCGCGTTGCGCATTACTACTGCAAGACGTCCTCGCCCTCCCGCAGGTCGCCTGCGCCCAGCGCGTCTTCGCCTTCGTCTCCCACGGCAGCGAGGTCGAGACACACCCGATCATTGATGCACTACTCGACGCCGGCAAGCAGGTCGCCGTGCCGCTCATCCTGCCACGCAAGGACGACCCCGACCGGCGGATGCTGGCCGTCCCGATCCGTTCCCGCGACGAACTCACCCCCGGCGTCATGGGCATCCCCTCGCCGCCGATTCCCGAGACCCCAGACCCGGCACCCGAAACCCGATTCCACCCCGACCTCGTCCTCGTCCCCGGCGTCGCGTTCCAGGCACTGACGCCGAAAAAAATCGCACGCCTGGGCTACGGCGGTGGGTACTATGACCGTTACCTCGCAAGACATCCCGCTGCCATAACGGTCGGCCTGAGCTTCCGCGAACAACTCATCGAAGCACTGCCGACCGAAAGCCATGACGTACCGCTCAATGGCCTACTTCATTGCTGATTAACTATGTCTAAACGAGGCAATGAAAAAACCTCGCATCAAAACGAAGCGCTCATGTCGGGGTTGCTGGCTTTGACTTCATTGCGCACGAACGTCGAGGTCTCCGCGAGGTGTTGGATGCGCTCGGCGTAGGCCTGTCGGCTGCGATCGCCGGTGGCGGGCATGGGCAGGTCGACCGGCGTTTGGTCGAGGCCCGAGAGCAGCAGCGCGTTGCCCAGCTCGAGGCCGAGCAGCCCCTCGGGGGCGGGGGTGAGCAGGTCGCGTTGGCCCGTGCCGTGACGGATGGCGTCGACAAACTGCTGCATGATGCGCTGGTGCGGTGGGCGTTTGTCCCGGTCCGGGCCGGCGTCGGGCTGGGTGATGAAGGTCTCGACAGCGACCTCGTCGAAGCGTTCGGGGCAGTTCGCGGTGAACTCTCGGACGGGCTGGGCGGTGGCGTAGTAGGTGACGGTGTGTTCGGTTTCGCCGGGTTTTTTCTCGGCGATGAGTGTGCCGTGGTTGCCTGCGATTTCGAGCCGGTTGATCCCCGGTGTTTGGCCGGTGGAGGTGATGAAGGTGCCCGCCGCGCCGCTGGGCCATTGGAGGATGGCGGTGACGTCGTCCTCGACCTCGATGTGGTGGTGCTTGCCCAGTTCGGCCAAGGCGGTGACGCGGGCCGGTTGGCCAACGAACCAGCACAGCAGATCGAGGTTGTGCGGGCACTGGTTGAGCAGGACGCCGCCGCCTTCGCCTTTCCAGGTCGCGCGCCAGCCGCCGGCGTCGTAGTAGGTCTGGGTTCTGAACCAGTCGGTGATGGTCCAGCTCACGCGTAGAACATCGCCGATGCTGCCGTCAGAGCAGAGCCGTTTGACGTGTTGCCACTGCGGGAAGGTGCGTTGCTGGAACATGCCGGCGAAGACGAGGTTGGGGCGTTCTTTTCGAGCGGCCTCGTAGGCGTCGATCGTGCCCTGGGCTTCGTGTGCGGTGACCGCCAGGGGTTTCTCGACGAGCACGTGCAGCCCGTGCTCGAACGCGCGTTCGGCATAGGCCGGGTGCGTGGTGTGCGGCGTCGCGATGAGCACGGCATCGACCGCGCCGGACGCGATCATCGCCTCGGCGGAGTCGTAGCCGACACAGCCATGCTGCTCGACGCTCTGCTGTACCGCTTCGGCGCGTCGGCTGGTCGCGGCGGCGTAGGCCAGGCCTTCGACGTCGCGGAGGTAGGATTCGTGGAACCGGGCCATCGCCCCGCCACAGCCGATGATGCCGAGGCGGACGGGTTGGCTTGCGCTAGAGGGAGTGGTTTTATTCACAAGAGCAATGTAGCGTTGTCGCTGCCTTCTTTCAGGGCGGATCGGCGACCTTGCCCGATGACGCGCCCCGGTTCAACCCTTACCCCGGTGCAGGGCGCTGCGTTTTTTCTAAACTACTGCGTTTGCCACACCCCGCCCCTTACCCGACGAGCCCGACCATGTTCGACAGCGTTCAACCCGCCCCGCCCGACGCGATCATCGGCCTGACCGAGGCGTACAAGGCCGACCCCAGCCCGACGAAGATCAACCTGGCGGTAGGTGTCTATAAGGATGCACAGGGCAAGACGCCGACCCTCGGGGCGGTGCGCGCGGCCGAGCAGTGGCTGCTCGACAACGAGCCCAGCAAGGCGTACCTCGGGATCGACGGCTCGCCGGGCTACGGGCAGGCGACGCGCGACCTGCTCTTTGGCAAAGGCGAGGCACTGGCGCAGGACGCCGGCTCGGGCGGGCGCAGCGCGACGTTCCAGGCCCCCGGCGGGACCGGTGCCCTACGCAACGCCGCCGACTACCTCGCCTCCAACCACGCCGGCGCAACCGTCTGGCTGAGTGACCCGACCTGGCCCAACCACCCGAGCATCTTCCGGGCCGCGGGGCTGGGCGTGAAGACCTACCCGTACCTCGACACCGCCACCAACGCGCTGGCGTTTGATGCGATGCTGGACGCCCTGCAGCAGGCCCAGCCCGGCGACGTCGTCCTGCTCCACGGCTGCTGCCACAACCCGACCGGGGTCGACCCGACCCCCGAGCAGTGGACCCTGATCGGTGAGCGTCTCAACGAACGCGGCGCGATCCCGCTGGTCGACTTCGCGTACCAGGGCTTTGCCACGGGGGTCGAAGAAGACGCGGCCGGCCTGCGTTCCCTGGCCCGGCAGTGCGGCGAGTTGTTCGTCTGCAACAGCTACTCCAAAAACTTCGGGCTCTACCGCGAACGCGTGGGAGCATTGACGGTCGTGGCGAAGACGAACGAGACCGCCAAGGCCGTGCAGTCGCAGGTCAAGGCGTGCATCCGGCGGAACTACTCCAACCCGCCCGCCCACGGCGCGCTGGTCGTCGAGCACATCCTCGGCAGCGACGAGCTGACCACACAATGGCTCGAAGAACTCGCCACGATGCGCGAGCGCGTCGCGTGGATGCGCCGCCTGTTCCGCAGCTCGCTCGACGAGCGCGGCGTCACGCTGGGCAACGGCGACAACGCCTTCATCGAACAGCAAAACGGGATGTTCACCATGTCCGGCATCACCCAGGCACAGGTCGAACAACTCCGCAGCAGCCACTCGATCTACATCGTCGGCAGCGGGCGCATCAACGTCGCCGGCATGACCGAGGCGAACATCCCCGCGCTCTGCGACGCGATCGCGTCGGTGGTGTAGCCAGGCCTTGTGTGAAAAAGCCCGGTCGGGGGACCTCGGCCGGGCTTTTAGTTTTCACACACTTCGTCCTCGCGTCGCTGTATTCGACACCGCCGCGCGGCGCTGCGATGCTATGGCGTCTTTGCCATCTCTCAGGGGACGCCACCGATGACCGCGAAGCCCAACAAGACCACGCCCGAAGTCCAGTCCGACGCCGACGCGGTCGCCACGACCCGCGCTGAGGAGGCCGCGACCGACGGCCTGGCCGTGAAGAAGCCCGCCTCGCCGGCGCGATACGTCTGGCAGCGTCTCTGGTTCCAATGGGTGCTCGGGCTGATCGTTTTTTTCCTGTTCCTCTCGTTCGTCATCCCGCCGATCTACTACCTGCTCACCGCCGTCAGCGGGATCCTCACGCCTGTCCTGCTCGGGCTCGGGCTGGCGTACATCTTCAACCCGCTGGTGACGTGGTGCGAGCGTCGGTACGGGCTGCCTCGGCCTGCGTCGGCGGCGATCATGCTGGTGCTGGTCGCGCTGGTCGTCCTGGGCGGCATCGCCGCGATGATCAAGCCCGCGATTGAGCAGAGCAACACCCTGGTCGAGAACGCGCCCGAGTACGCCGAGACCGTGCTAGGCTGGACCAACGTCGAGGCCGACGAAGCCCAGACGCGTATCGAGGGCTGGATCACCAATTTCGACTGGACATCGATCAACACCACCGCGGTCCGCAAGACCCTGGGCGTCAGCGCGGGCGTCGTCTTCTCCGGGCTCTCGCTGCTTGGCTACTTCTCGATGGCCGGCGTGGTCACGGCCTTTTGCTTCTTCTTCTTTACATGGAAGTTCGAACCGCTCAAGGCGTGGTTCGTCCCGCTGATCCCCACGACCTACCGCAAGGAGACGCTGCGCATCCTCGGGCTGATGGACCAGACGGTGTCGGCGATTATCCGCGGCCGGCTGATCCAGTCGTTTTGCGTGATGGTCGTGCTCTGCATCGGCTGGTGGATCGCGGGCGTGCCGTACTGGCTGCTGCTCGGGGTGCTCGGCGGGCTGTTGAACCTGCTGCCCTACGCGGCGGTGGTGGCCTGGCCCCTGGCGGTCGGACTGGCGGTGCTGGACGCGGCGACCGACGGCGGTTCGGGGATGACGCTGGTCTGGGCGGCGGTCTGGCCAACGCTGGTCTATGTGCTCGCGCAGTCGCTGGACGGCTGGGTGGTCGAGCCGCTGGTGCAGGGCAAGGCGACGGGGATGGACCCGCTCACCGTGCTGCTCGTCGTGCTCGCCGGCGGGGCACTGCTCGGCATCCTGGGCATGATCCTGGCGATCCCGGCGGCGGCGTGTATCAAGATCCTGTCGCAGGAGGTGCTGCTGCCCAAGGCCCGCGCCTTCGCCGCCAACCCGCCGGACCTGACGCAGAAGGGCTCGGCCTAGCGCAAGCCGGCCCGGTAACCCAACGGGCAGCGTTTTGCGGTGTCTGCGCCTTGTGATGGGGCTGCCGGCGTGTGACGGATCGGCGGTGGTTCCTGAGGAATGACGAAAAATCAGGCGTTTTTCCCTTGCCTCAGGCCCGACCTGCCGATTATGATCAGTGAACGGGTCCTTCCGAGGCCCGCCCCGCCTTCCCCCTCCAACCGAAAGGGCTCTTTGTGAAGTATCGCCCCCTCGCCGCAACGGCTGCCGTGACGCTCGCCGTCGTTTTCCCTGCGCAGGCCCAGTCGCGCTCCGAGCGTGCCGACGACATCGCGGAACTGCTCGCGTCGTCCGTGTCGGTCAACGGCATGATCGAAGAGGAACAGACCGCTTCGCCCGCGCGGCTCATGCGTGAAGTCATGTCCAACGTCGACCTCGACCAGGTCCCCGCCCAGCTCGCGCTGGAGATGTGGTCCGTCCAGACCAACGTGCCGCTGGTGATCAACTGGGCGGCGCTCGAAGAGGCGGGCATCGACCCCGAGGCCCCGGTTACGCTCCAGCTCCGCCGTGTCCCCGCGGACGTCGCGCTCAAGCTCATGCTCCGCCAGATCAACCCCAACCCGATCGGCGATGACGAGCTCATCCTCCAGACCACCGAGTGGTACGCCCAGGTCATGACCAAGCGTGAAGCCCTCCAGAACTCCACAACGCAGATGTATTTCATCGGCGACCTGCTGATGGAGATCCCGAACTTTGAAGGCCCCGAGTTCGACCTCAACGAAGCGCTCAGCAACACCAACTCCGGCGGCAGCAACAACGGCGGGGGTGGCGGCGGCGGCGGGGGTGGCGACCTCTTTGGGGACGACAACGACCAGCCCGAGGAAGACTCGCTGAGCCGTGAAGAGCGGGCCGAGCAGATCGCCGACATCATCCGCGACACGATCGAGCCCGAGATCTGGAAGGCCAACGGCGGAGAGTACGCCTCGGTGCGTTACTTCCGCGGTATGCTCGTGGTCAAGGCCCCGCAGTACGTCCACGACCAGATCGGCGTGCCCACGACCGGACCCGCCGCTCGCAGCTCTCGTGCCGCCGACCGGTCCAGCCGAAACACCGACCAGGGCGCACGCCCACACCGTGACAACAGCGACCGCACCAATGGTGTCTCGGGCACCAGCCGACCGGTCAACACGATCCGCTAATTGCGGCGGCAACCCACCCGTCTACATAACAACCCCGCCAGGTGCGGGGTTGTTTTTTTGTGTATCGATTTCTTGGGTTCCACACGACTACCCTGCGTCGAGGACAGTTGAGTGGCGCGAGGCGTTGGACACCTGAGGCGTAACAACCGGCAATGGGCCTTGCGTTACTCGCTTTCGCCCGCGCGGTCTGCGCTGGCGCCGACGGTCGCGGTCTCTTCCGCCGCCGTCGCCACCGGCTTGGGCTTGAGCCCGTCGACCTTGTCGGCATCGACATGCTCTTGCAGCAGCGCGAAGATCGCGTCCGCCGGCTCACGCTCCATCTTCCAGTCGTCGAGCACCAGCAAGCTGTTGCCCTTGCCCGCGTCGTACTCGATATAGGCGATCCCCTTGCGGTCCCACTTGTTCGCATCGACCGCGGTGACCTGGTCCCAGGTAAACGAGATGCCGCCGTTGGCGCGGACACCTTCGTCGTCGCCCTCGATGAATTTCTTGTTCCAGAGGAAGAGCTGCACGAGGTGGTACGCGCCGATGGGAAACGAGATCCCGAAGAGTAGCCACTGCGTGAGGATGTCGAACTCGGAGAGCGCCTCGGGCTCGGTCTTGTCCAGGCCATGTTCACCAGCGTACTTCGCCCACTGTGTCAGACGCTCGTCGGGCTCGGTGCCGGAGACGACGCTTTCAAACGTCTCTCGCAGTTCCTGTTTCGCGGGGTACGCGACCGTCGCGTCGTAGACAGCCCAGCCGGAGAACCCGACCATGACGACCCCGATGATGATCAGCCGCCAGCGATACCCGGAAGCGACGGTTGCCTTGTGTGCCATTGCGTTGTGCTCGTGTTCAGGGATGTAGCGCCCACCCGGGCTATCGGTCAGCGATGCGTTCGAGGGCCTGCGACCACCAGTGGGCCACGATCTTACGCGCCAGCGGCGCCCGCATCATCTCGGCAAAGCCCCCATGGTCCACACGACGGCGGGGGATCCGCGGCAGCGGACGGTCCTGCGACAGCGCCCAGCTCAAAAACGCGCTGGTCTCCGCGATCGCCTGTGACCGGGCGTCGCGCGGCTTGCCGTAACGGTTTGATCGGCCAAATCCCATGGCGAGTCCCTTCCGAGTCAACGAGTTTCACACGCGACACCCCACCAGTGTAGGCACCGTGCCCGCGCCCCGCCAAACGACGCGGCGTTATCGGCCGATCCCTCGTCGGCCCGCGCGCCGCCCATCGGCCGACCTTCTGCGCCCGGGCCTGAAGCTCCAACAGGTCATACACCGAAAGCAGTCGGTGGCTCCAGCGGTCGTCGGACTCCGAAAAACCCGCCTCAATCAACCGCGCCCCCAGCTGCGAACCATCAGGCAGCACCACGTGCGCCAGCAGTCGGCCGTACCGGCCCCGCGTGCGATACGCCTCCAACTCCAGCGTCACCGCCCCATCGGCCACGAGCGAGCGCACCAGCGCGGTCGCCTCCTGCGACAAGGGCTGATCGGGCCGGCTGCCATCGGCCTTCGCCAACTCGGGGGTGTTAACGCCCCACAGCCGAACGGTCGTCGTTGCGTGTTCGCCATCGGGTGCGCGGATGACAAGGGTATCGCCGTCGATCACACGCACCACGTCGAAGGTCTGGCCGTGGTACCGACGAAGGTCATCGGTCGCGTAGAGCCCTGCGCCTTGCCGATCGAGCACGGCCAGGACGACCAAAGCGATCAACGCAACCAACAGCGCCGCCGACTTGGACCATCGCCTGCGGCGTAGAAACGCCTCGACCGGGAGCCGGCGGAGGTCGGGGTGGACGGACTGGGGCTGGCGTTTGCCCATCGCCTGAGCATAGCCGATCGCGGGGCCGGTCAGGCGGCGGGCAGGCCGGTCACGGATGCGGCGCGGATCTCGCGATCGCGTCGTCGGGCCTGGAGCAGCGCGGCGAAGACGAGGTGGCGCAGCTGCTCGATCGACAGCGCGTTGAGGTAGCCTTCGGTGAAGTCCAGCGGGATGTGTGGGACGCGGGCGATCTCATCGACGCATCGCTGGCGCGACATCTCCGCGACGACAAGGATCATCTGTTCGGTTGGTAGATCGATCAGCAAGGCCGACTCCACACGACATGCCTCAGGCCAGCAGATCAAGCAGGCCGATACCCCCACTATCGGTCGGTTCGTACTCGGGGTTTGGTCGCGGCGGCGGCGGCACGTCGTCTTTTTTCGAGTGCGTTTCCTCGGCGGCGCGGTTGGGCAGTGGCGAGGGTTGCGCGACGGGTACCGCCGGGCAGCTGCATGCGGCGTGCTGCGTGTTCGACAACTCGGGCTTGGCGCATTGGGGACTGAGTTCCACGATGTCCGTACGCACCGACCGCTCAACGGGCACCGCCAGTGGCAGCGCCGCCGGCGACTGGGGCCCGACCCCGATCAGCCGATCCGTGCCAAACGACTGATGCCGGAGCAGGGTGATGGTCAGGTTGGCCCGGGGGGCGACACGCATACCCGGGTATCAGCAAGCCGGCACGCAACCGATACATCGACTATAAATCTTGAAATGGATTGCACTTGCACGAATGACGCCTGGGCCGCCTGTTCGGGATGTTGCCGCCGTGCCACACGGACGTGGCCCGGGGTCTACTATGTCGCCCCGTGAAAACCGCCGAGCTTGATTACGACCTGCCCGAGGCGTTGATCGCCACCCAGCCCGCCCAGCCGCGTGACAGCGCCCGGCTGATGGTCTTTCGCCGCGCGACCGGGGAGGTTGAACACGCCCAGGTACGCGACCTACCCGACCTCGGCGTCGTCGGCCGGGATGACCTCATGCTCGTCAACCAAACCCGCGTGCTGCCTGCTTACCTCCACGCGACCCGCGCCGCGACGGGCGGCAAGGTCAGCGGGCTCTACCTCGACAGCCCCGCCGACCGCACCTGGCGCGTCATGCTCGAGTCACGCGGCAAGCTCACGCCCGGCGAGACGATAACCCTCGACGACCGCGCCTCGCTCACACTCCAAACCCGCGAGGACGGCGGACAATGGCTCGCGCAGCTCACGGGCGAAGACGACACGCTGACCGTGCTGCACCGCCTGGGCACCACGCCCATGCCGCCGTACATCCGCCGAGCCCGCAAACACCGCGGGGGCCCGGAGGTCACCGACACCGATCACGAGCGGTACAACACGGTCTACGCCGGCGCACGGGACCACGCCCGCTCGGTCGCCGCCCCCACCGCCGGGCTGCACTTCACCCCGGGACTGCTGGATCGCTTGGCGTCTCAGGGCATCCGCCGCGCGGCCGTGGACCTGCACGTCGGGGCGGGCACGTTTGCACCCGTGCGCGTCGAGGACCTCAACGACCACCCCATGCATGCCGAGCACCTGTCGATCCCCGCATCGACACTCGCCACGATCCGCACGACGCGTGAGCAGGGCGGGCGCATCCTCGCCGTCGGCACCACGACCGTACGTGCGGCCGAGTCCCTACCCGCCGACCTCGCCGAACTCCCCACTCAGCCCGACGCCCCCGACTACACCGCAGACACCCGGCTGTTCATCCAGCCCGACGCGGGCTTCACCTTCCGATTCACCGATGCCCTGCTCACCAACTTCCACCTCCCCCGCTCGACCCTGCTCGCCCTGGTCGCCGCCCTGCCCGGCGTCGGGATCGACCGCCTGCTCAACCTCTACCGCCAAGCCATCGACCACGGCTACCGATTCTATTCCTACGGGGACGCCATGCTGATCGATTGAGGTAGTGTGGATATCGCTCGCCGACTCGCTCCAGCCGCCCTACTTTTTCGCGTTTGCACGCCTGCCTGTAACCGTTCCGCTAGAATCCCGTCCCGACCTACTCCCGCCCACACTGTTTCGGCAGCCGACCATGCCCCTGGACCAGTCGCACGACCACGTTGACCCCTACGCCGACCGAGCCGGCCAGGACCACCCGCGCGTCCCCGCTGTTGAGAAGACGATGCCCCTTGGCGAACACATCGAAGAACTCCGAAAGCACCTGATCAAGTCGATCGTCGGCACGCTCATCTGCGCGATCGCCACCTTCTACTTCGGCTTCCATATCATCGCCTGGCTCGCGCAGCCCCTGCTCCAGGCCCAGGACATCCTCGGCTTCGCACCGCAGTTCATCCAGACCGACCCCACCGTCGGCTTCTCCTCCGTCTACCTCCCCGTCTGCCTCATCTCCGCCGCCATCATCGCCTCGCCCTGGATCCTCTGGCAGATCTGGCAGTTTGTTGTCACCGGGCTCTACGAGCACGAAAAACGCGCCGTCCACATCCTCGCGCCCTTCAGCACGATCATGACGTTCCTCGGCGTCCTGTTCACCTACTTCGTCCTCCTGCCCGTATCGCTCACCTTCTTCCTCAACTTCGCGACGATGTACCCGGACATCAAGCTCTCGAACCCCAACCCCGTCACCGACCTGGTCATCAGCCCCTACCTCGACAAAAAAGACAGCCGACTGTCTGAAGATTTCGACTACGACACCAAACCGATCCGCCTGCCCGTGCTCGAGGCCGACCCTGATCCGCTCGAGGAGGGCATGCTCTGGATGGACGCCCAGCACGGGCTCGCCAAGGTCGTGGTGGACGGCGATGTCCGCATCCTCAACCAACGCTCCACCCGACTCATCAACCCGCTGCCACAGCTTGGTCAGTACGTCCGCTTCGCGTCGATCATGATGCTCGGCATCGTCATCGCCTTCCAGCTCCCCGTCGTCATGCTCGTCATGGGCTGGACCCAGCTCTTCGACCCCTACGCCCTGGGCAAGCTCCGCAAGTACGCGTTCTTCGGCTGCTTCATCGCCGGCGCAGTGCTCACCCCCACCGACGTCTTCAGCATGATCGTCCTCGCCGTGCCGCTCTACCTGCTCTATGAGTTTGGCTTGCTGCTGATGCGATGGACCTACAAGTCCCCCACCGACGGCAGCGACAAAAAAGATAGTCTCTAGCCAGATCGCCCGTGCGAGACAGATGCCCTCAGCATTGCCGCGAGTCGTCACGAGCGACAACGCTGCGGGATCCCCAAGACGCATCACCCCGCCCTACTCCCCAGCCGCCTCCACCGGCAACAAGTCCCCCTGCAACAGCGGCGACTCAAACCGCTCCACCGGCGTTGCGTCCGCGACCGTGAACTGCCCGGAAGCGGTTCGCCGAAGCCCCGTGAGGTAGCCCCCCGTCCCCAGCGACTTGCCCAGGTCCCGCGCGATGCTACGGATGTAGGTCCCCTTGCCGCAGGTGATCTTGAGCTCAAGCGTCGGCCAGTCGTAGTCCAACAACTCGATCGCATCGACCCGGACAGGCCTGGCCTTCAGCTCCACCGCCTCGCCCGCGCGTGCCGCTTTGTATGCCCGCTGGCCATCGACATGCACCGCGGAGAAGCTCGGCGGTACCTGCTGGATCACGCCGACCTGCCGACCAAGCGCCGTCTCTACCGCCTCCCGCGTCGGCGGGGCCGACACCTCGACCGGCTCGGGCTCAAACTCCGCATCGTCGCTGGCCGTGAAACCGCTCAGATTGACGCTCGCCTCGTAAACTTTCGTCGACCCCATCAGCCGATTGACCAGCTTGGTCGCCTTGCCCACGCAGACCACGACCACCCCCGTCGCCAGCGGGTCCAACGTCCCTGCGTGCCCCACCTTCACCTTCCGCCTGCCAAGCTCAGCCGGCAGCCCGCGACGCACCGCCCAACGGACCTTTCGGCAGACATCCATCGACGACCACCCCACCGGCTTGTCCACCACCAGCAGACCCGCCGGCACCGATTGCTCTGAAGAATCTGTCAAACCCATACCTCGCATTCGTTCAATCTGCCCAATACAGCCCCCACACCGAGCCGACCCACACCCACGTTGATGAAGCAAGCCCAAGCCCACGGCTTTGACGCGAGCCCCGCGAGCGGCAACGCCGTGGGCCCGCGTCCTCTCGGCGTAACAACCGGAGCCCCACGCACTCGCAGCCGCACCGCACCGCACGATCCCGACGCGACAAGCCCGCGTGCCGGCCCCCGACTTTTCCCCCGCGTCAGAATCGCATAGCATACCCCGCTCGGCGGCACGTCCGCCCCACCACCCCGGAGAGGTGGCTGAGTGGTTTAAGGCGCACGATTGGAATTCGTGTGGGGGCGCAAGCTCCTCGAGGGTTCGAATCCCTCCCTCTCCGCTTCAATGCACACCGCCCGCCCGATTTCCCCGGCGGGCGGTTGTTGTTTATGAATAGAGAAGTTCGCTAACGCGCCTTGCTGGATAGCTCGTGTGAAAGGATCCACGCTGCCTGCGCGAGTTGAGTCGCGTTGTCCAGCCCGAGCTTCTGCTTGATCCGGGCCTTGTAGGTCTCGACCGTCTTAACGCTTCGGCAAAGCGTCTTGGCGATCTCGTGCGTCTTCTGCCCTTTGCCGATCAGCATCATCACGTCGCGCTCGCGTCGACTGAGCACGGCCCAATTGTTGGCGACGTCGGGCTCGCGACCCGCCTCCGCTTCGCCATACGAAACGCGCAGCGACTCACTCAAAAACTTCTCGCCCGACAGCACCGCCCGGACGGCGCGTAGAAACTGCGGCACCGAATCGCCTTTCGTGACGTAGCCGCTCGCCCCAGCCTTGAAGCAGCTCTGGATGTACGCGGGGTCGTCACGCGCGGTGTACACAAGGGTCACGATCTCGGGGTGTGTCGCCGCGATGTGCGCAATCAGGTCGACCCCCGACTCGTTGGGGTAGAGCAGGTCGATCACGATCAGGTCCGCCCGCTGGTGGTTGAGTTCTGTGCGGACCGCTGCCGGCGAGACAAAGCTGGAGAACTCGGTGTTGTCGCCGTACTGCTGGAAGATCGCCTCCAGCGCGCAGCCCGTGATCGGATGGTCATCGACCGACCAGACCTTCAGCGTGGTGTTCGTTTCAGTTTGCTGCATGCGCTCTCCCGGAATCCGCGACGACAACGAGAAATCAAGCTGTCCTACCCGCCCATCGACCTTTCGGGCGCACCACTTAATGCCTCCCGAGTCGTAACACGTTTAGTTGACGACGACTGTTCGCGTTGTAGTGGAAGCCCTCAATTATCTCTGAATCATGTGTTTCACTCTTGCGGTCGCCAGTCGCTGTGGCTAAATACGAACGAGTGAGACGAGCGGCCCATCGCCGACGGCTCAAGACTTCCGGAGGATCGTTTCCTCCACCTCTCGTCCGCTCATTTCGAGAAGAGAACCGACACAAAGGAAAAGAAGAGATGAAGGCCAAGACACGACAACGTTGGATCAAGCCCGCCGCAATCGCATTGCTTGCGGGGCTCCCTGCCGCGGGGAGCTTCGCCGCAAACGTCTCCGCACAAAGCGAGGGCTACGGCGTGCAGGTGCAGGCAGAGATCCTCAACCTGCTCTCCGTCGACCTGCTCAATGGCACCCCCGGCCAGTACGCCGGCGGCTCGGCACCCGCGCCCTACAACGTCAGCAGCGGGCTGGTCACCCTCGATACCACCGTGGGCACGGGCATCGGCCCGGTGCTGGGCACATCGGTCGACCTCGGCCTCCTTGGCGCGGACGGTGTTCTCAGCGCTTCCGCCGCGTCCGACGTCGACGGCGCTCCGGGCAGCCGGACCACGACCGGTTTTGGCCAGGTCAACGGCCTCGACCTCGACCTGGTCGACGCGGGCGTCACCGTCGCGGGCATCCCCACGCTCAACCTCGACCTGCTCAACGTCGGCGCGACCACGATCAGCTCCACCTCCACCGTCACCGGCGACTTCGGCAGTCTGACCGCCGTCGGCGTCTCCATCATCCAGGACCTCGTGCTCAACGTGAACGGTGTCGACCTCGACCTCGTCTCGCTGCTGGGCGCAAACGGGAACATCGATGCCAACGGCTTCCTCATCGCCGACCCCAACACCGTGTTGCTCAATGTCGGCGGCGTGGTGGGCCTGAACATCACCCTCAACGAGCAGATCGTTACGGGCGACGGCATCACCAGCGCGATGATCGAAACCAACGCGATCCATATCTCCGCCTCGGGCATCGACCTGGGCTTGCCGCTGGTCGACGAAACGCTCAACGCCGACATCATCATCGGGCATTCGGAAGCCAGCATGCTGAGCATCGTGCCCGAGCCCGGCTCCTTCGCCCTGCTGAGCTTAGGCGGGCTTGCCATGCTGCGTCGCCGCCGTGCATAAGACGGCCCGACGCTGACACGACATCCCATGTCCCCCACTGCCACCCGGCGCGGACTCCAGGCCGCCCGGGTGGTTTTCTCTTTACGCGGCTTCGCCCTTATCGCCGACAACGCGGTGGCTGCCCAGGTGCATCACCACACGGTTACGCCCCGACTCCTTGGCCGAATAGAGCGCCTCGTCGGCCTGGGCGAGCAGGCGGTCAAGCCGGGCCGTCTTCGGACTCGCCGCGCTCAGGCCAACACTGACCGTGACACGGACCGACCCGCCTTCGATCGCGACCGGGGTGTCGGCCACGACCTGACGCAGCCGATCGACCGCCTCCATCGCCTCCTGCGTACTCAGGTGCGGGATGCCGATGACAAACTCCTCGCCCCCGAACCGCCCGACGGTGTCGACACTCCGTGTCTCGGACTTGATCGTATTCGCGAGCTGCTTGAGGACGCAGTCCCCCGCCGCGTGGCCATAGCGGTCGTTGATCTGCTTAAAGTGGTCCGCATCCAGGATCGCCACATGCAGCGGGACGTCGTAACGGGCATACTGCGCCCACGCCTTCTCCAGCCCCTCACAGACCGCCATGCGGTTGGGCAGCTGCGTCAGCGCATCCGTCGTCGCTAAGTGGTGCAGCTCGGTGTTCGCGTCCTGGAGCAGTGTGTTGAGGTGGTTCACTTCGCGTACGGTCTTGGCGACCTGCTTACGGCTCTCCGCCAGGCGCGTGGCTGCGCGTAGACGTGAGGCGAGCTCGATTTTTTGCACGGGCTTGCAGATGTAGTCATCGACACCCGCGTTGAACGCCATCGCCAGCTCTTCGACGCGCGACATCGCCGTCACCATGATGATGTACGTGTCGGCCAGCTCGGGGCTCTCTCGCACCGCCCGGACCAGCGAGATCCCAAAGGCACCGGGCATCACCCAGTCCACCAGGCAGAGGTCCGGCTGCTTCTCGCGGACGAGCTTCATCCCGCTCTCCGCATCACCCGCCATGTCCACACTGATCCCAAACGCGGCCAGCTCTTCGCTCAGCATCATCCGAGTCACGGGGTCGTCATCGATCACCACTGCGTGCATCACAAACTCCTGTTTATCCGGGGAAGACTGGGCAGACGCCCAACAGCTATCACAAAAAATCATGGTGCGCAGGTCGCGCCCCATCGCACCGCATCGAAAAACGCGACCGAAGTCTCACCATGTGTAAGGCCAAACGCCGTGCAGTTCGCCGCGACTGACGCCCAGGCGCCGCACTCGCAGGCACGCACGATCTCAAGTGCCGTGCTGAACACCGAGCCAGACTGCCCCATCAGCGTCGAGCGGACATCGTCGTGCAGCGGGATGCCCTGGATCGCGTCCTGGGCGGGGATGCCCAGCAGTGCCTCGATCGTCGACAGGAGCCCAACCAGGAAGTAGTCCAGTGAACGGTCGGCGTCGCCCGACTGGATCCCGATATTTTCGCAGAACTTCGCACGCACGAGCGTCGTGCGGATCAGCTCGGCCGGCGCATCCGCACGGATCGAGCCGATCGCCGCGACCGCACACCACCGCCGCATCGGCTCGGCCCCCATCAGCGTGAGCGCATGCCGGATCGAGGTGATTCGGCTGCGCAAACCCAACGCGGCCGAGTTGATGTAACGCAGTAGGCCACAGGGCAGGTCGATATCGCTACGGAATACCGCCTCGATCGCCTCCATGTCGAGCGTCGGCTTGCCGATCTCCGTCAGCAAGCGCAGGCGTACGGTTTCGCTTCCGACCAAAGGGCGGGCCTTGAGCGTTTCGGGCAGGCAGTAGTACGTCCCGCTGCAAAGCGTCGCGCCGGCGTGCTGGGCCTTGGACGCGATGTCGTGGTCATCCACTTGCGTCGCGAGCAGTCGGACGCCCAACTGCTCGGGCGAAGCGCCCGCCCAGTCGGGGTTCTCGATCAACAGCTTCGCGCTGGTCTGCAGGATGCTCGGCTCAAGCGCCCCGATCAGCTTCTGACTCACCGGCACCGACGAACGCAACGCCAGGCGGAAGCCATCACTCCGAGCCGAGCGTAAAGACTCCAGCACCGACGGGTCGCGTAGCGTCTCAAGCGATACGCTCAGGATCGTCCGCTCCGAGGGCAACAACGCATAGGCCTTCTCGCTCAACGAGGCGGCGTCAAACGGGAACAGCAAGTCCGCGTCGCCGGCGAACATGTCCAGCCCAACCGAGTTGATCAGTTCTAAGGCAGCCGGCCCAGCCAGCCCATGGTCGGGGACCGCCGAGGCCTCCGCATGAAAGCCCAGCGCGTACGCGTGGAGTTCTTTGTCCGGGCCAAAGACCGGCTGACGCGAGAAGAGCAGCCCGCCCGGCACACCGCCCGTACCCACCGCGCAGCCCGCGGGCTGTCCGTGGACGCGTTTAGCACTCTTTGCGATCTCAGACATAAAGAGCCCCGTGAAAAGACAGGCATAGGCCCGACCCCAAGACCTATCGGTATCCGGCTGGCCCCGCTTGAACACCGCCCCGACTCGACACCTTTCAAGCCGACGCCCTAAAGTTGGTATGCAAAAGACACGATGCGATGGGTGTGAGGCAAAGCGAAAGCGGAGGCCTCGGACCCCGGGGGGGGTCAGCAAAGAGTGAGTCTCACGATGCTGGCTAATCTACCGATTCGCAAGAAGCAGTTCTGCTGTCTCGCGATCTCCCCACACCACACTGGCAAGGCCACGGCAAGTGTCACCCGCTCGGGTACGCTGCGATACACACAAGTCGCCGACCTGGATCTCTGTGTACCTGAATCCAAGACGCGTCGCCATCCCCAGACAAAAACATCCTGCAAACATGACCTGACACACGCGGTCGTCTCGAGCGATTACCTGCAGTATCGCCCGTTCGATGTCCCCGACATGCCCGACGAGGACCTCTACGCCGCGGTCGGCTGGCAGATCAATCAGTCGGCCGGCGAAAACGCGCCACAGATGCCCTACGACCTGTACAACGTCGGCACAGTGGTCAAGGACGGGAAGAAGCGCCGCCGGGTAATCGCAGTGATCGCGGACGCCAAACTGCAAGCACGTTCGCGCGAGATCAAGGAACACCTAGACACCCGTCTTCAATCCATAGACGACGAAACCGGGATGCTGGCGCGGTTTCATGCCTCTTCATCGAGCACACCGAAAACCCCAACCAACTTCGCTTTGATCAACATTGGCAGCGCGACAACCACAATCATGCTGGTGCGTGAGGGCAAGGTAATCGACGCGCGTCAGTTGAGCCGGGGGAGCGATTGGATCGACAATCAGACGGCCAGGCAGCCTCACGCTGCAACAACCGATGGCACACCACCCACTGGCGTGACAGAATCCGAACACACCGGTTCGGGTGTGAACGATGGCCGTCGATCGCGCATCTGCGACCTGCTGATCCGCGAAGTCCTGCAGACGATCCGTGTCGCATCACACTACTGCAACACCCTGGACGGCCCGCCGATCTCCCTGCAATCGGCGGGGATCTTCGCCAGTAAAGAGGTCGCCGGCGAACTCTGCCGCGCATGGGAAAAACAGTCGCCGATCCCCGCGAACGACCTGCTAGAAGCATTGACGGCACACCACACCGACCCGGCTCACCGCCACGCCGGCACCCCTTCCGGGGCGTGCCTGCTTGCCATGCTGAAGGCGGAAGAAGTGCAGACGGGCCAAAGCGCGGACCGCGCCGGCATCCGGACACTCAATCTGGTCAAGCAAACGTCAAAAGCCGCCAGCGACACACCCGCTGCGACGCACGCACGGCTCGTGGTGCCGACGGTCGCGGCGCTGTTGCTCGCCGCAACCCTGGTTATCGATGGCGTGAACCGTCGCTCGATGAGTCAAAGCATTGCACAGCACCGGGCGATGCTCACACAGAGCGCGGACACGCCTGATTCGAGCGCCCTACAACTCGAGAACATGCAGTCGAAACTCGGACAGTTGGCGGCGCTGCGACGTGTCCGTAACCCGCTCCCGCCAAACGCTGCGCTGGCGATCGCGGCACAGACGCTGCCCGAGGGGATCACGCTATCGGAGTTTACGTTGACGTCCTTGTCACCCGCAGGACGACCTGATCACCGCCGAGAGGATGGAGACCCTGGGCTTGTTCCAGGGGAGCCCCGGGTCTCTATCCGGATCAGCGGTTGGGCCCTGGATGAAGTCACGGTTTCGAAAGCACTCGAAAGCATCAACCAAACTCGCACGTTAGGCGAAGCACGCATCGTCGAGTCCTACCCCGACACGACGGTCTATGGCCGAAGCCAGGCATTCCTGATCGAATCGATCCTCACCTATGAGATGCCCGACCTGGCCTTGATCGAATCCGAGGTGTCGCGATGAAAACCCTATCGAAACAGCAGAGTCTGGGTATCACCGGCCTCCTCGTCGTGCTTACCATCGTCGCCGGGGGTCTGAGCTACACCCGTTCGCAGAAGCACCAGGGCGAACTCAAGCAACTCAAACACGAGATCGAAAATGTGCCGGGCAGGCCGGCGACAACACCCGTCCTCAGTGAGATGCACGGCGTGGACGACGCGCTCAACGCCCTGGCAAACCGCAGCACCTCAACGCATCTGCGTCACTGTTCGCAGGCGATGGAGGAAGCGGGTTTAGCAGAACGGTCCGTGACGACCGAGGTAGGTATTGAACGCGAGGGGATGCTGCTGACTCGGGTCAAGTTCCACGCGGTCGGCACGCAGGAGGCGATCTTCAAAGTCCTGAGCGCCCCACCGCTGAACTGTGACGGCGTACTCATCGAGCGATGCTCCATGACCAAGCCCGGCGCAAGTACGGACGAGCAGATCCGTCTCGAACTCGAATTGATCATTGCGAAACCGAAGTAGGAGGGGGGACCATGCCTGCCACAGTGGATGCCGGGGCACAGCGATACCAGGCGCAAACCCGTCGTAAGCGTTGGGTACTCGCGGCGCTTGTGACCATCATGTTGATCAGCTTCGCGTGGAACATGACGCGGAGCGCGACGCCATCGCGAAGCCATGGCGCAGAGCCCGAGACGGATGAAGCGCCGGTGCAGGAAGAATCGCTGGACATGCGCGTCGTCCTGCCCTACGACCCCGGCCACGATTTGTTCCTCGGCCGCGCGTTGTTTGAGTCGCCACAACCCGAGACGGTTGCCCCGGCTCCGACCCAGCCCGCCGCCCCACTCGCGATCGACCCGGTTGCATTGCGCGAGGAAGCCAGTCGGCTTCTCGACCTGCAGGCCCTCATCAAAGGGCGCTACAACACCGCGATCATCAACGGCCAGCGCGTCGTGGACGGCACAACAATCGAGGGCTTCCGGGTCATCGACATCAAGGACACCGGCGTCACCCTCGAGCGTGACGGTGTACATATCGAACTCGAACTCGAACGCTAACGAACCGACCCAACACGGCTTTCCTTATGACCCCGCCCCCCGCTCACAACGCGATCCTCGCCTGCCTCGACGCCCAGGGTCTCATCGAAGACCTCAAGGCCAACGCAGACCTGCACGCCCAGGCGCTCGCTGCGGAACCGGCGGCGCTGCGGGCGATACTTGTCGAAGAAGGCGGCGTCGACGAGTCGGAGTATGTCCAGTCCCTGGCCAAGCACCTGGGGATCCCCTACCTCGCGCCCGACCCCGCGATGGTTCAACCCGAAGCGCTGAGCGTGCTGCCCCCGGAACTGCTTGATGAGCTCAATGCCCTTCCCATCATGATGGCCGAGGGCTGGCTGACGATCGCGGTCCAGGCGTTTGACGACCCGATCGTCTTGGAGCGGATCGAGAAGGCCTCGGGTTGTCAGCTTCAGGTCATCGCGTCGGCTGGCGAAGAAATCCGCGCCGCCCGCGACACGGTGTTCGAACGCAACGGCATCGACATCCCCACCGCGGTGAGCACGACACACTCCGAACACACCGACCTCGAGCCCGACGCGGAGGATGCGTTTGGCGTCGAAGTCCTTGAGGAGCAGACGCTCGACGAAGAAGACCTCACCGCAAGCTCGGGCGAGTCGCCGGTGATCCGCCTGGTCAACCGCATCATCCGCGAGGCCGCGATCGCCGGGGCGAGCGATATCCACATCGAGCCGCACGACAAGGAGTTCCGCACACGGTACCGCGTGGATGGCGAGCTCCGCGAGATTTTCCGTACCCCGATGCAGATGTTGCCCGCGGTGATCAGCCGGATCAAGATCCTGTCGGGCCTGGACATCTCGCAACGACGACTGCCGCAGGACGGCGGGATGAGCGTTCGCGTCGAGGGCCGGGCCGTGGACCTGCGTGTCTCAACGATGGCGACCAAGTTTGGCGAGAAGTCCGTCATGCGTCTGGTCGAACGCGACGCGAAGATTTCCGGGCTGGACATGCTGGGCTTCGAGCCGCAGATGCTCACACGTCTGCGCGGCGCAGCCAAGCAGCCCAACGGCATTGTTCTGGTCACCGGCCCCACCGGCAGCGGGAAATCGACCACGCTCTACGCCATCCTCTCCGAACTGCTCTCCGAAAAACGCAACATCAGCACAGTCGAAGACCCCGTCGAACGCAAGCTCCTCGGGGCGAATCAGTTCCAGGTCAACGTCCCCGCGGGCTTCACCTTCCCCGCCGCCCTCCGCTCGCTGCTCCGTCAGGACCCGGACGTTTTGATGGTCGGTGAGATACGTGACAACGAAACCGCCCGCCTCGCGATGGAAGCCGCGCTGACCGGGCACCTCGTCTTATCGACCCTGCATACCAACGATGCCCTGACTGCGGTGCCCCGGCTGATCAACATGGGCGTCGAGCCCTACCTCGTCGCCGCCAGTCTGCGTGCTGTGCTCGCCCAGCGGCTGGTGCGTCAGCTCTGCCCACACTGCAAAGAACCCGTCGCACTCAACGAGGGGCAGAGCGAGATCCTCTGCCGCCTCTACCCCGACCGCCAGCCGCTGGATCACGCGTACCACAGCCCGGGGTGCCAACGCTGTCGACGCACCGGCTGTGTCGGCCGGGCCGGCGTCTTTGAGTTACTGACCCTCGACGAATCCATGCTCTCCTGCGTCGTACGCGATGACGGGACCGATCGCCTGCGTGACGTCATCCGATCGACCGGGCAACGCGGCATGCTTGACGATGGCCTCGACAAAGTCGCTCAAGGCATCATCGGCCTCAACGGCCTGCTCGAAGTCCTCGCCCCGGTTCCAACGCATCAACCCGCCTCCGCGCTTCCGACTCCACACACAAGCGTCAAGACCTAACAACCGGCAACCATGATCCAGGGGATGACATGTCACAGTTTTCGTACGAAGCACGCGACGCCGAGGGCGAGTTGATCTCGGGCCTCATCGACGCAACAAGTGTAGAGCAGGCCGGGAAAAAACTCGCCGAGCGGTCGCTGTTCGTGATCCGCTTGGCCGAGGACCAAATCGCGCCCAAACGCGCCTCTCGCAAGGGCGGCAGCCCGGGGGCCTCGCGCGAGCAGGTCGCCTGGGTGATCACGCAGTTGTCGATCATGCTCAAGACGGGCATCGTGCTTAGTGATGCGCTCGAGTGCCTGACCCGGCAGATCTCTGAGCCCAAGCTCCGCCGGGTGCTTGAGTCGATGACGCGCTCGGTGATGGAGGGCCAGCCCTTGTCGCGGGCGATGGCAGAGCAGCCGCGAACCTTCCCACCGTCGCTGGTTTCACTGATCCGCGCAAGCGAGGTCAGCGGGACCATGAGCACGGTGATGCACCGGACCGCGGACTATCTGATCGCCGAGCGCCGCGCGGTCCGTAAAGCGCGTGGTGCGCTGCTCTACCCCGCGTTCATGCTGCTGCTGTGCTTGTCGGTCTCGGTCTTTATGCTCGCCGTGATCCTTCCCAAGTTCGCGACGATCTTCGCTTCGAGGCAGGCCACACTCCCCCTGCCCACCCGCATCCTGATGGCGATGAGTGACGGCCTGATCGAGCACTGGCTCGCCTGGGTGCTGGGCGTCGTGATCGCCGCGGTGGCGGGCTGGTCGATCTGGCGGTCGGCGTGGGGCATCCGCATGTGTGACGGCCTAGTGCTGCAGTCGCCCGTCCTGGGCAAGCTCTTCCGCTCGCTCTACCTCAGCCGATCGTTCCGTACGCTCGATGTCCTGGTCAACGCGGGCGTGCCCCTGTCCGAGACAACCACGATCCTCCGGGAGGCGATCCCCAACTCCCATTTCAAGAAACTTTGGCAGGACGTCGGCGACCGGATTCTGCATGGCGAATCCATCGCAACCCCGATCCTCGAATCGCCGCTCGTCCCCGAACAGGTCGGACAGATGGTGGCCTGCGGCGACCGCTCGGGCAAGCTCGGGATGGTCTCTAAACACCTCGCGGACCACCTCGAAGACGAGTTCCGGGAAGCGGTGAAGACGGCGACCCAGTTCATCGAGCCGTGCATGATCTTAGTGATGGGCCTGCTGATCGGGTTTATCGCGGCGTCGATCATGCTCCCCCTCTTCAAGACCAGCGCACTGGTTGCCGGCTGATCGACCGCCCCACACACACGAGGCCGTCCATGCTTCCACACAAACCCACTCCGACGAAACGCGCGACGCGGCGAAAATCCGGGCTGACCCTGGCCGAGTCGATGCTATCGATGACGATCCTTTCGGTGGTGATGACGGCGGTTCTGCACGCAACGGTCGCGGGGCATCAGCACATGCAGAACAGTGCCGTGCAACTCGACGCGGTCCGTGTCGCGGAGCTGCTGCTCGAAGAGGCCCGGTCGCGCGCCTACCAGGGTTCGGGCGCAACACGCAGCGACTACCGCCTACCCGATTACCACGGCCTGACCGAGACACCCGGCGATCTGCGCGACGCGACTGGCGCCTTGTGCCCCGATGCTTTTCAGGGGTTCGAACGCACCGCACAGGTCGTAGACGACACGGTCGCACTGTCGGGGCTGGACTCAATAGCGTTGCCGGTGCGTCGCGTGCGTGTCACAGTCTCCGACCAGACCAGCTCCAGCGCGGAGCTGAACTCCATCATTGTCGAGCCCTACACACCATGACCGATCGAAACCACCCAAGCAGGATCGCCCGACGTTCGCGCGGTTTCACGCTGGCCGACACGGTGATGGCGCTTGGCATCTGCGGCTTCCTCGCTGCGGGCGTGCTCTCGCTCATCGGCGGGGTCCTCAGCGCAACTGAGTACCAGAACGAGCTCCGCGGGCACCACGTCCGCCGAACGGTCCTTGCCCAACGACTCAGCGCCACCCTTCGTGCCACGACTGCGGTCCTTCATCTCGACACACAGACCGCGGTGCTCTGGACAGGTGACCGGAACATGGATAACGAAGTCAACCTCTCCGAAACCGCGGTCTGGCAGTGGGACCCGGACGCCGGCATCCTTCGGACCTATGCCGCCCCGGGCACGTTGTTGGAGGTCGACGACTTGGGCTACGACCCATCCGCCGACTTTGCCAGTGTGCTCAGCGGCACGATCGGGTCGGCGACGTTGCCGTGCATCTTCACCGAAGAGCACCTTGACACGTTCACGATCGACGGCGTCGGCGGGACACCCGATCGGCCCGACCTCTTTTGCCTCACGATCCGGTACGCGCAGATGGAAGCCCTGCACGGGATCGAGATCGCCATTGCGCCACGCGCAAGTGAGATGCCATGAAACAAGTACAAGAGATAGCGTTTAGATCCCCCGCCCGTTGTCGCGGCACCGCGATGGTGATTGTGCTGGTCGCGATCACTGTCGGGGTCACGTTGGGGATGACCTACCTCGCGACGGCGACCCGCTCGACCCAGGTCACCGAGAACATCGAGAACCACACGCAGGCCCGGCTGATCGCCGACGCAGGGATGCAGTTGGGGATCGCGTACATCGAACGCGAGCCCGACGCCTGGATGCTGCGCGAGCCCGGCCTGTGGGTGGACAGCGAGCCATTGCTGGGCGGAACGATCTCGCTTGAGACAGACTTCGACCTGGATGCCGCGAAAGACCCGCTGGCCCTGATTGACTGGAGCTTTGAAGACGACCAAGACGCCATCCCCAACCCCGCGCTGTTCCCGCCCCTGAGCCGAACGATCGGCGGATGGGACGTGACGCGTACAAGCCCGCTGGCGTTCCTCACCGGGCTGACTGTGCCCAACGCGAGCATCGGCCCATTCATCGGCGCGACGGATCAGAGCCAGGTCGCCAAAGCCCACTTCGGCCTCGCCATTCTTGGCACGATCTGCTTCTCGCAGACACTCGCCGAAGCCCCCACCCCCAATACCTGCTACGCCCTACGTGTCGCCGTCGGGAAGCTCAGCGTCGCGAACGTACTCGCGGAGGTCGAAGTCCGTATCTGGTGCGGGGCCACACTGCTCGCCTCGTCTTCCGATGCGACGCTGCTCACGGTGCTCGACTTGAGCGGCGACACCAAAACCTACTGTCTTCGGTTCAGCACCGGCGACACCCCGCCGACCGACCCGTTTCGCATCGAACTATATGCCGCATCGACGCTGGGCCTTTTGTCCTCTGTCTTTTTTGACGATGTCAGGTTTACGCGTGAAAGCGAGATACCGATCACGCTCACCGCCACAGCCGAGTACGGCGGGACAACGCACCGCACCCAGGCCGTCGTCCTCTCAGACGGCTCAGCGTCGGCCGCCACCATCCAGTCCTGGAACGACGAATAACCGGAGCCCGCGCGTGATACCCGGAACGATTGATTGGAACCAGAAACACTCACACGTCGCACCCGAACTACCCCCGCGCCGTCGCATCCATCTCACCTTGGTGAAATGGACTGTTGGCATCCTACTCGCGCAGGTGCTCGTGACGATGGTGTTGGCGGTTGTCCTGGTCGAGGCCTGGCGTGGGCAGGCGTACGACGCGCTGACAGGCAGGGGTTCGGTTCTCGTGACGCTGGAGTCGCTGGCTGCGCCCCTCGGCGTCCTGGCCGGTGGCGCGGCGACCGCGGGCACGCTCGGTCTCGCGGTGCTTGGGTTAAGGATGCGGGGTTGGCAGCGTGGGCTCGGCCTGCTCTACGCTTCAATTCAACAAACCACCAAGCCGGAAAATGCGAAGCCCATCCCGATCGTTGGCAATCGCGACGTCGACTTCCTGATCGCCGCCTACAACAACATGGCCGGGCGTCTCTCGGCGAGCCAGCGTGAGTTGATCGGGCTCAACAAAAACCTCCAGGCCCAGGTGCACGAGCGGACCGACCAGTGGCGTCGGGCGATGGAGCAGGCCGAGCAAGCCAGCCAGGCGAAGTCGGCCTTCCTCGCCACCATGAGCCACGAGATCCGCACACCGCTGACCGGCGTCATCGGGACCCTCCACGCCCTGGGACGCTCCCCGCTCGACCCGTCACAGCAGCGTATCACCCACGCCGGCTGGGTCTCCGCCAACGCGCTGCTCAACCTGATCAACGACCTGCTCGACCTTTCAGCGATCGAGGCCGGCAAAATCCAACTCGCCCAGCGGCCGATGGCGTTGTCGTCCGTAGTCGATGAGGTGCTCGCGATCGTCGAGCCCGCGATCGATGGCAAGCCGATCAAACTGGTATCCGACATCTCGCCGCTGGTCAGTGGCGGCTATGTGGGTGACCCCGCCCGTCTTCGGCAGGTGCTGCTCAACCTCGTCAACAACGCGATCAAGTTCACCGACCGTGGCCGTGTTACCGTCTCGATCACACCCGATCCGATCGACCACGATCGCGTCCGCTTCTCGGTACGCGACACCGGCATCGGCATCTCGGACGAGGGGATGCAGAAACTGTTTGGCGCCTTTGCGCGGACCGACAACGACAGCCACCTGCTGCGTGGCGGGACGGGCCTTGGCCTGAACATCACGATGCGTCTGGTACAGGAGATGGGCGGGCGGGTCCGCGTTGAATCTAAATCAGGAAGCGGCTCAGACTTCTGGTTTTCGCTTCGGCTACAGTCCTGCCCGCTTCCCGAACACCGCAAAGACGCACACGAACCGGCCTGTGCCGAAAAGCCTGCCCCGAAACGTGTGCCGACTCAGTCCGCCACGCGTGTCCTGCTCGCGGAAGACAACCCGGTCAACCGCTACCTGATTACGGAGCTGCTTGAGGGAAGCGGCGCTTCGGTGACGGCGGTTGCCAATGGGCAGGCCGCGGTCGATGCCGTGACGGAGCAGGCCTTCGCGCTGATCTTTATGGATGTGCGGATGCCGATCCTGGATGGGCACGGCGCGACGCGGAAGATCCGAGCGATCGAGGCGCAGCAGGATGCCCGAGCACGCAGCCGGATCGTCGCGTTGACCGCGAACGTGATGGACGACGAGATCAAGGCGTGTTTCGACGCGGGGATGGATGCGTGCATCGCGAAGCCGATCGACGCCGACGAG
Organism: Phycisphaerales bacterium JB063; assembly: GCA_044439905.1. Classification (GTDB taxonomy): domain Bacteria; phylum Planctomycetota; class Phycisphaerae; order Phycisphaerales; family Phycisphaeraceae; genus JAHQVV01. The sequence continues at coordinate 108,621 of JBITAC010000155.1, forward strand.
ATCCGCCGGGAATTGGATAAAGCCCCGCACCTCCAAGCGTCTTCAGCTGGCGTGTCATCTGTCCGCGCACACGTCAATGCCGACGCAAACCCACGCGTCGAGTTAGGCGACCCGCCCGACACCGACCCGATCGATCTGGCCGAGATCCAAAAACTGTACCCGGGCAGCCCGGAACGGATGACCGCGCTTCTCCAGCTCATCGACGAGCAGTTCCGGAAGTTCAAGACGGACCTGGACGGCTGTGGAAGCGATACACCCGAGGCCGACGTCTCGCACCTCGCGCATACGATCGCGGGCTGCGCCCTACAGGCCCGGGCGGGCTCGCTGGCGGAGGCGGCCAAGGCCCTGGAGCATTCGCCGGACCTTGGCTGCGAAGAGAAGATCAGCCGACTGCAGGACTCCCTCGACGACTGCATCGACTTCCTCTCCGCGTCGTTCGACACCTCGCCCCTTGAGCGTTCAAGCAACGGGTCGGCCGCTCGCTGATGCCTGCCCCCGGATCGATATCGCAACGACAACGCCCCGCAGCCGAGTCGGCGCGGGGCGTTGAGTCGGTGCATCGTCGAGCGACGACGCGAACGGGAGTGGATGGGAATCGAACCCACCTGAGACCTGGGTTACAGACCTCACAGCGGTTTTGAAGACCGTGGCCGACACCAGTCGTGCTGACACTCCCTGTTTAAATCGAGAAACATTGATACGGCCATGATATCCGATCGGTTCAAGCATTTACCACATCAAGGACGGCCTGCACCATTGGCGCGTCCTGCTCGGGAAAAACAGTACGTACATCGAGATGGAGCGCCCCGTCGGCAACACGCGGGAGCAGCGGCGTCTTGGCTGTGCGTAAGCGCCTGGCGAATTCGTCTTCACCAAGTTGCGCCGCCCGCAAACGAACCGCGACACTCGGCACCGCCTGCGCCGGGTTCGACCCACCGCCCATGTAGGCCTCTGTATCGACCACTTCCGCTACGGCGATACCCGTATCTTCCGCGAGTTGTTTTGCAATCGACTCGGCCCGTCCGCGTAAGGCCTCACAGGTTGTGGTCAGCGCACGCAGGACGGGGATATGCGCCGCCGCCATCTTCGGGTCGCGGTGCAGTTGAAGGGTGGCGCCCAACGCGGCGAGGGTCAACTTGCCAACACGCAGAGCGCGCATCAGCGGGTGTTTTTCGCAGCGATCGACCCAGTGTTTTTTGCCGACGATGATGCCCGCTTGCGGCCCGCCTAAAAGCTTGTCCCCGGAGAAGCAGACGAGGTCCGCGCCGGCCTGCACCGACCGCCGGGCGACCGGCTCGTCACTCAGGCCCCAGGGGGTGTAATCGAACATGGCCCCCGAGCCGATGTCGTCGATCACCGCGACGCCGCGCGCCTGGCCCAGCTTGCAGAGGTCTTCGATCTCGACCTGCTCGGTGAAGCCCTGGATGCGGTAGTTGCTGGGGTGGACCTTGAGCAAACCCGCGGTCTCGTCGTCGATGTGGTTGGCGTAGTCGCTGAGCCGGGTCTTGTTGGTCGTCCCCACTTCGCGGAGGGTAACGCCGGCCGCGGCCATCACATCGGGCATCCTGAAGCTGCCGCCGATCTCGACCATCTCACCTCGCGAGAGCAGGACATTGCGGCCTTTACCGACGACCGAGAGGACATGCAGCATCGCGGCGGCGGTGTTGGTCACGACGATCGCGGACTCGGCACCGGTCAGTTCACAGAGCAGGCCCCGGACGATGTTGTTGCGTTGGCCGCGCGAGCCCGTGGACATGTCGAGCTCGACGGGAGCGTAGTGCGCCGCGACATCCGCGACCGCCTCCACCGCCTGCTGCGCCAGCGGGGATCGGCCAAGCCCGGTGTGGATCAATATCCCTGTCGCATTGATGACCGAAGCGAGCGGGGGCTGCGCGAGGACATCAAGCCGGGCAACCACGCGCTGCACGAGCATGGCGTGCAGCGCCTCGGCGGAGGGGGGGGGGCTTGCGTGATCCGCCGCGTTTGTCCGGCCAAGCAACGATGCACGAACAGCGTCAATCGCGTCGCGTGCCGCCGTGTTCATCACGCTTGCGGGCAAACGCTCACGCCACGGGTCAAACGCCGCGTCGGCGGCCAGCCGATCTACACCGGGGAGCGACCGCATCAAGGCCTGGGTGCTTTTGGCGGTGCTAGTCATGGGTCTTCCTTGCTGGCCGTGTCGGCGTCTGCATCCTCTATCGGCTGATCCGGCTTCGCAGCCAAGAACCGAACATCGCCCTGCTTACGCGTAAACTCGATCCGATCGAGGTACTGCAGGATCGGCATGGTGTACTTCCGCGAAACCCCCAGCGCCTCACGGACCTCGCTCACGGTCGCGCCGGACGTCTTGAGTGATGCGATCTCCGACACGCGTTCGCGGAGACTCGGCTCGTGGCGGTGGTGCATGTACATATCCTGATCCAGGTGCAGCAGCTCACCCTCCAGCACCGCGAGTTCGAGGATCGGCTTGATTGCGGCTTCGCCCGTGGCATGTGCCTTGGCAAGTTCCTTACGCGTCGGCGGCGCGAGACCGCCCGCGTCGATCGCGTCGACAAGCTGCTGCTTCATGCGCCGCTGGGCCTGGGTCAGCTTGGGGGCTCGTTCGCCGTGACTTACCAGTCGTTCGCCGCCGACGACATCGCCCGCCTTGTTCATACGCTCGAGCAGCGCCGAGAGCAGCGCCGGTGAGCCCAGGTACTCCAGCCGGGCGAAAAGCTGGTCGACGGGAAACGCGGCGGCCAACGGGGACTGTGCGTGCATCTTCGACAAGGTGCTGAGCACGCGTTCCTGCATCCAGGCCACCGCCTCGCTGTGGATCAATCCGTCGCGCTGAGCCGTCATCGGCAAACGCAGCAGCGTCTTCGACTTCACCAGCTCCGCAATCATCTGCCCCGCCTCGGCAGGAGAAACCGCCGCGTCACGGCAAAGGTCCAGCTCCGTCCAGGACGACCGGCCGTAGCCACGGATCACCGCCGAGGCGCGTTGCTCAGTGTCACGGGCATGAAGCTCAGGCAGCGCCGCGATCGTCCCATGGTGGCGACGCGCGATGCGCTCCGCACACGGCTCCAACACCTCGCCCCCCCCCACCGTCACCACCGGCGACTCCGCACGCAGCACAAACGGCTGGAGCCCCGTCGCCACAACCGGCTCCGACAAAAACAGCTGCGCATACACCGACTCGCCGGGCTGAACTACCGTGCCCGCTAAGAGATGGACCGAGGCGATCGCCTCCTGCGTACCCAGGTGCAGCCGGATGCGTGCGCGATGCTTCACCGGCAGCGGGCTCTCTGAGAGCACACGCAGATGCACCGTCAGCACGCGTGTCGGCTTCAGATAGCCCGGCTGCGCAAGCTCCTGCCCACGATGCACCGCGCTGTGGTGGACCCCCGCGAGATTCACCGCAGCACGCTGACCACGATGGATCTGCTCGGCGTCTCGGCCATGCGTCTGCGCGGTGCGCAGACGCACCATCTCGCCCGACGGCAGCCACTCGACCTGGCCGCCGATCGTCGCCTCGCCTTGCCAGACCGTGCCCGTCACAACCGTACCGACCCCGGGGAATGTCATCGACCGGTCGATCGGCAGGCGGAACAATTCCTCCGCCGGGTCGCGCTGAACCTGTTCGCACAGTGTGGCCAGCGTTTCCTTAAGCGCATCGATACCGTCGCCCGTCGTGGCCGAGGTCCTGACGATCGGCGCGCCCTCCAGGAACGTCCCGTCCGTCAGCGTCGCGATGTCGTCTTCGACCATGTCGACCCAGTCCGGCTCGACGGTGTCGCACTTAGTCACGACCACCAGACCGTTCTGAATCCCAAGCAGTTGGAGGATCGCCAGGTGCTCGCTTGTCTGGGGCATCACCGAATCGTCGGCGGCGATCACCAGCATCGCCAGGTCGATCCCCGAAGCCCCGGCCAGCATGTTCTTCACAAACCGTTCGTGGCCCGGCACATCAACCACCCCCAGCCGAGTGCCGCCCAGGTCCAACTCGGCAAACCCGAGGTCGATCGTGATGCCACGCTTCTTTTCTTGGGGCAGGCGGTCACAATCGACACCGGTGAGCGCCCGGACGAGCGAGGTCTTGCCGTGGTCGATGTGGCCGGCCGTACCCAGGACGAGTTCGCGGGTTGTGGTTTGAGTGGGCATGGTCATCGGGGTTCAGGTGTCATGATAGCTAAGCGTTTCGCACCCAACGCCGGACCAGCGCAGAAACCAGGTCGCCTGCGATCACAAGCACCGCACCAAGCATCAGGTAGAGCATCATCTCGTCATATCGCAGGCGGGCACGGGCGTCGGTCTGGATGTAGTAGCCCAGGGTCGCGACGCCAAGCATACCGAGCACGACGGACTCGCGGATGCACGACTCCCAGCGATAGAAGAAGTAGAGGAGCATGCGCGAGAGCGTTTGTGGGAAGATGACCAGCGTCGCGATCTGTGCGCGAGACGCGCCGGCCGCGCGGGCGTTGGTCGCGGCGTCGCGGTCGGTGTTTTCGACGACCTCCGAGCCCAATCGCCCCAGGATGCCGAAGTTGTGGATCGCCAGCGCGAGCACCGCAGGCCAGGCCCCCGGCCCGAGCACCACCAGCACGAACGCCAGTACGTACTCCGGCAGCGCCCGCAAAAACACGAACACCCCACGCACCCCCGCAACCTGACTACGCCAGCGCCAACGCGACAGCACCCTGGGCTGGCGACCGCCCTGCACCAGCGGCTCGGGCCTGGCGAGGCTGCGCGACCCAAACCACAGCACCGGCAAGGCAAACAGGGCCGCCAAGACGATCGCGAACACCGCGACCGCCAGTGTCGTCGCCATCGCGTCCAGCCCCTTCTCGGTCATCAAACGAACAAACCAGCCCACGACACTGCCGTCCGCCTCCGTCACACGCGGCGACAGCCGACCCAGGAAACGCTGCACGTTGTCCATGCGACGCGGGCTGAATGTATCCGTCACCGCCTCGCTCAATCCGATCGGCACGCCCTCTCGGCCAAACGACACGAGCGATACTCGGCTGAAAAGCCAGACCGATAGCGTCGTGCCCGCGAGCAGGAGTATGCTGCCGCGCACCACCCAGTCGCGCGGCGCAGCGCGTCTGAGCCGACGTACTTCGGCGCGTCGGGCATCGCTCACGACAACCTCCTGCGGATAACCCCGCTCCAGAGGTCGAAGACGACGACGAGGATCAGCAGCGCGTAGATGTAGGTCCACATCTCGTGGTAGTGGTTGTTCTCGAAGGCGTCCTTGATGTACTTACCGATCGTCTCGATGCCGAAGAATCCGAGGACTGCCGAGCCGCGGATGATGCACTCAAAGCGGTAAAAGCCGTAGGCCACCAGGTCGTTGCGGGCGCGGGGCAGCAGGCCAAAGAGGTATTGCTGCAGCGGTGTCGCGCCGATATCGCGGAGCTGTTTTGCGCTGTCGCGTGGGGCCTCATCGACCATCTCGCCAAAGATCTTTGCGAGGATGCCCGTGTGCGGGATCGCCAGCGCGATCACCGCGGCGAGCGGGGTCAGGCCCATCGCTGCCATGAAGAGCACCGCCCAGAGCATCTCATGGGTCGACCGCATCACCGCGATCAGGACGCGGGCGACGGCATACACCGCCGGGCGCAGCGTCTTCTGCAAGAGTCGGCGGACAGGGCCCGCGGCCCCCACGGGCTCGTCGGCCCACCACGCGGTCGAGGAGAAAAAGCCCAGCACCACGCCAAACCCCACGACCAGCGACATCGCCGCGGCGGCGTAGACCACCGTACGTAGAGCCGACCCCGCCACGCGAACCAGCAGCGGGTCGATGTCGGGTGGCAGGTCGTCCGACTCGTAAGCGACCGCGGGCGACACGGCCGAGCCGAACACATCCGCGACCAGCCCCCGTGCGTCAGGCGCGGGAACGAGGTTGGCGGGCGAGAGCCCGAGGTACCACGCGGCCAGTAGGCCCGCAACGCCGACCGACAACATCACCATCGCCCGCGTCCCGATCGGGAACGGACGCGGCGGCAGGGTGCGGGTTGGGGTTTGCAGGGTGGAGATGGGTAGGTTCCGTCGGTGGATTCGCCCGGTGCCACATAGCGCAGCGATGTGCGCTACATTGATACATGTCGAGCGCACATCGCTGCGCTATGTGGCACCCGCCTCTCTAAGACCGACTCAAGCGCCATCCGCGACCAGCTCCTGATCATCCAGTTGGTATAGCGAAGCAAACTGCGCCTCGCGGATTTCGCCCGCGGGGAGGTCGAACATGATCCGGCCGGCCCGCATCCCGATCAGGCGTGGGAAGTAGGTGCGTGCCAGGTCGAGGTTGTGCAGACTCATGACAAGGGTCAGGGCGCGTTCGCGTGCGATCCCTTCGAGCAGCTCGACCAGCGACCGCGCCCGGGCCGGGTCGACACTGGACACCGGCTCGTCGGCAAGCAGCGCGTTGGGGCGTTGATACAGCGCACGCGCTACGGCGACGCGCTGCTGCTGCCCGCCGCTGAGTCTGTCGGTCCGCTGGTATAGCTTGTCTGCGATGCCCACACGCTCGAGCACCTCGTGCACCTCCAGCGTGCGTTCCTGGCCCGGCAGCAGGGTCGTACGCAGCGAATCCCACAGCGGCTGCGAACCCACACGCCCAAGCAAGACGTTGCGCAGCACGCGGAGGTTGGGCACCAGCGCGAGGTGCTGCGGCACCGTGGCGATCTGGCTGCGCAGCTCGCGCAGCGCATCGGGGTCTAGCTGCGCGGCCTCCTGGCCAAAGATGCGGACGCTTCCCTCCGTCGCCCGGACCGAGGCCCCGAGCATGCGCAGCAGGGTTGTCTTGCCCGCGCCGCTGGGCCCCACCAGCGCGACGCGCTCGCCCCGCGCAATCGACAAGGCCGCGCCCGCCACGGCTTCAAATGAGCCGTAGCGGACGGTGGCCTGGTCGAGTTCGAACACTGATTCGCGAGCGGGCTCACTCACTCAGGAAGCCCAGGTCGGAGGCGACATCGGCGATGCCCTGGAACTCCGAGTTCTTCGCGGCGATCAGACTGGACCGGTTGAACGCCGCGAGCAGCTGCGGATCGTCCATCGCGATGAGGACTTCCTGCAGGCGGGCGATCGAGCCAACCCCGTAGATCTCGTCCAGCTCCGCGTGGGCGGTCATGTTGTAGTCGGCGTAGTACGGGGTCTTCCAGACGATGACGCAGTTCTCGGTCTGGCCAGCGGCGACGGCTTTCTCAAACGTGCCGTAGTTCACGGCACCGACCTGGTAGTTGCCGCTATTGACCGCCTCGATCGTTTTGTCGTGGCTGCCGGAGAATGCGGGCGTGCCGCCGAAGAATTCCTCGGGGGATTCGCCGGTGTTTTCACGGATGAAAAACTCGGGCATCAGTCGGCCAGACGTCGACGACTCGGAGCCGAAGGTAAAGGTTTTACCACGCAGCGCGTCTTCGGGGAATGCCATACCGTCTTCGCCGTTCCACTCCGCGATGCCTGCATCGACGTGGGCGATGAAGTAGCTGTAGTACTGCGGGTCTTCGGCGCCCTGCACGATCGCGGGCGAACCGGCGACGCGCTGGCGGGCCTGCACACCGGTGAGGCCGCCGAACCAAGCGAGCTGGATGTCGCCGTTGGTAAACGCTTCGACAGAGGCGGAATAGCTCGACGCGGGCACGTACTCGACCGGCACACCCAGCTCTTCGGACAGGTATGCGGCAACGCGGTCAAACTTTTCCTTCAGCTCGGCGTTGTTGTCGTCGGGGATCGCGGAGAAGCGGAGGGTGGTCTCCTTGTTCTTGGTAAACGCTTCGCCGGTGTTCTCGGCGACGTCGACATCGGTGGTGCCGTCGCCCGATTCGGTCGTGCTGCCGCCACAGCCGACGAGCGAGAGCGTGCCGACACAGGCGAGCAAAGAGAGCTGGGTAAAGGTCCGTCGTAGCATGGTCAAATCCTTGGAAAGGGAGAAGAAGTCAGAGAACGATGAGGTCGCACTCGGCCTTGTCACGCACAAAGCCGATCGTGGTTGCAACCAGATTGCCGCGCTGCCTGAGCTCGTCGAGGAGCTTGTCGCATTGGTCCTCGGCGACGGTCAGCAGCAGGCCGCCCGAGGTTTGTGGGTCGTAGATGAAGGGGAGCCGGGCATTGCCCCCCGAGGTGCCGGCGATGGCGATGCGGTCCTTGAGGAACTCCCGGTTGCTCTTGTTCGCGCCGGAGGTATAGCCCGCCTGCTGCATCTCGATCGCGCCCTCGATGATGGGCAGCTTGTCTAGGTGCAGCTCGATCGTGACGCCCGAGCCCTCGGCCATCTCGCTCGCGTGGCCCGCCAGGCCAAAGCCCGTGATGTCCGTCGAGGCCCGGACCCCGACCGCCATCGCGGCCTCGCTCGCGGCGCGGTTGAGCATGACCATACTGGCCGTCGCGGCCGCGATCGCCGGGGCGGGGGCTTCGCCCTTCTTCATCGCGCTGCTGATAAAGCCCGTGCCCAGCGCCTTGGTCAGGACCACGACGTCGCCGGGCTTGGCGTTTTCGTTATTCATCATCCGGTCGGGGTGCACGATGCCGGTGACCGAGAGCCCAAACTTGATCTCGCGGTCGCGGACCGAATGCCCGCCGAGCACGACGGCCCCGGCGGCATGGACGCGTTCTGCGCCGCCTCTAAGGATCTCACCCAGCACGGACATCGGCAGGTCCTTGTCCGGGAAGCCGACGATGTTCATCGCGGTCCGGGGGGTGCCGCCCATGGCATAGACATCGCTGAGCGAGTTGGCCGCAGCGATCTGCCCGAAGGTGAACGGGTCGTCGACGCCGGGCGGGAAGAAGTCGAGCGTCTGGACAAGCGCGATCTCGTCGGTGAGCTTGTAGATGCCCGCGTCAGAAAAGTGCTCGACGCCGATCATCAAGGCCGGGTCGGTTGGTGTTGGGAGTTCACGCAGCAACGCCGCGAGTGCTTCCACAGGAAGCTTGCCCGCTCACCCGCCGCAGTCGGCGTAGTCCATCAGTCGTTTCTGTTTGGCATCGGTCGGCATAGCGACTCCTGAAAATCAGCGGTGGGTGTGTAACACAACAACGCCACCGCATGGCAGCGGTGGCCTAACGAAGTCTGGGATCGATCGAGACGCGGACGGACGCAGGGCCTCACGGGCGACGGCGGTCGTCGGCGGGGACTCGGACGCATACGGGGTGAGGTTTTGCTGAGTCATCACGGGCATCGGGCCGGTCAGGGCAGATCGCGCGGCCGATCATACGCCAACCCGCGCGGAACATCCGGGCCACTAGACCAGTGGCCGCACGTCGGGTTTGTCAGAGGCAGGCAAAACGCATGGCGATTCCTCGGTTAGCAAACGGTGAACCTGTCCTCACATACTAGGGAACCCCAGCCGGCAAGACAATGTTCCCGACAAAATCCGGCATGCCCCCCCTACAACGCGCAACCAAACGCACTCACCCGGTCAGGGCAGGTTCGCAAGGTACGGGCCCGGGTCTGCGGCGAACGCGGCCTTGCAGTTTCCACAGCAGAAGCCGATCAGCCGGCCTTCGTACTCGAGCGTGTGGTCGGGGCTCGCCGGCGCCTCACCGCTCACCGGGCAGATGGTATTGACCATCACGGTCGGCTCGTCGGCAGGCCCCGCATCGGAGGAGGCATCGCTGCTGTCATTGAGCAGGCCGACCGTGTCATCGAAGATTACCTCGACGTCATCCCCCAGCGCATCGCGGAGTCCCTGGACGCCCTCCAGTGTGACGCCGGTCTCCGAGAGGTAGACCTCATTTAGCGTCACGATATCGAGCAGGCGGTCGAGGCCGGCGTCGGTAATCGCGGTGCCAAACAGGTTGAGGTAGGTCAGCGAGAACATCTCGGGCAGGTTGGCCAGCCCGGCGTCGGTGATGCCGGTGTCCTTGAGGTAGAGGCGTTCGAGGCTCGGCATCTCGGGAAGCTGGGCGAGGTCGGCATCGGTCACGCCGGAGTTGCTCAGGTCGAGACGTTTGATGTGGTCCGCCAACGGCGCAAGCGCCGCGAGCTGCTCAGGGGTAATCGGGCCGCGCTGGTTGGCGAAGCTGATGTTGATCAGGTCACTGCCCTGCGCCTCGGGCGAGACGCCTGCGCCAAGGCCGAGCAGGCGGTCGGCCGCGACCGTGTCGTAGGCCGGGCCCGCGGGCGCAGCGTCGCCACCTTCCGCGCCGCCTTCGGCCGTCGCATCGGCGGGCGGGGCTTTGCCCAGGTCGACCGAGTCGGTGATCCACAACGCGAGGGTGCGCATCTGCTCGAGGTCGAGGCCCGGCTTACCGGGGGGCATGAAGTAGTCGTCGTCGGGATGGAGGCAGACGACTTGGTACAGCCGGCTGAGCTCGGGCCGGCCCTGCTCGATGACCTGGCCGTAGTCACTGCCGCGCATCGTTTCTTCGAGCGAGTCGAGGCGGAGCGCCGCGTTCTGCTTGGTCTCGCCGTGACACTGGGTGCAGTGCTGATCCATGATGGGCTGGATGTCGCTGACCCAGCGGGCCTCGAGGGTGCCGGCCGCGGGCGCGTCGGCGCCACCCGCCCCACTGCCGCCCACACCAGCGGTGCGCGCGGGCGCATCGAGCGGGAAGTAGATCGCATCCATCGCATACCCGGGGACCTCGAACGGTGCCTTCTCGACCGTGTGCTTCGCCCCGTGCGTGAGGTTACCGCCGATGTGTCCGACGACAGGCAGCAACACCGCAACACCGATCAGCGATAGACGGGCGATCACAAGCGGGAAGCCGCCACTGCCACGTTCCCCTTCATTCCACTGGCCACGCACCGCGATGATCTTCATGAGACAGGCCAGCAACGCCAGCGTCCCCATCGCGATGCCCAGCCACTTGTGCCAGCTCAGCGTCAGCGCCTCGAAGTCAGTCGGCTTGGAGGTCTCTTCCAAAAACAGGCCAAACGCGATCGCTACCACCGCCGCGCCCGTCCCCAGAAACAGTGTCCAGGTCGCGGCAACGTCGTAGCCCCGGCTGCGGCGGAACATGCCGAAAAACTCGAGCGCAAACGCCCCCAGCAGCAGGCCGATCGGCAGGTGCAGGACTACCACGTGCAAACGCCCCAGGAACGCGAGCCAGCTCGGGTCATCAACCGCCTTGACCGGAGCGGGCGAACCGTCCGCCACGGCCTCTGCCGCCTCCGCGCCGTCTGCCGCTGCGCTCGCACCCTCTTCCGCCGCCTGCGCCATCGCATCGGGCGCAGCCGTCAACACAAGCAGCACCGCCGCCGCGACAAACAACACAGCCAGCCAGCGGAACATCGGGGTCGATTTAGCCATCAAAGTCGGTCCTCTTCGTATCGTGTCACAGGCAGCACGGTCGATCCGCGCGCCCAGGCCCATATGATACCCGGTCGATCTTCGACATCGGGCGAACGCCCCACCGGGCCGCAACGAACGGACGGCCAGGCGCTGTTCCGCTTACAACCCGGACTGTGCAACGCACATCGCTGGTCCGCAATCCAACCCCCAAAAGGCAGGCGCAACCCACGGCCTCGGGCTAGGCGAGGATGTCGTGCAGCACGTTGCCATAGACGTCGGTCAGCCGCATATCACGCCCCGAGAAGCGGTAGGTCAGGCGTTCGTGGTCGATCCCGAGCAGGTGGAGCATCGTCGCGTGCAAGTCGTGGATCTCGCACTTCTGGTCGACGACCTTGTAGCCGAAATCGTCGGTCATCCCGATACTCGTGCCGCCCTTGACGCCGCCGCCGGCCATCCACATGGTAAAACCAAACGGGTTGTGGTCGCGGCCGTTGCCGCCCTGCGCAAAAGGTGTTCGGCCAAACTCACCGCCCCAGACGACCAGGGTGTCTTCCAGCATGCCCCGGCGTTTGAGGTCTTTGAGCAGCGCGGCGATCGGCTGGTCCACATTCAGCGCGTTCTTGCCGTGCCCGTCCTGCAGGTTGCTGTGCTGGTCCCAGCGGTCGCCCGCGCCGCCCGGGCAGGTGAGTTCGACAAAGCGGACGCCGCGCTCGACCAGCCGACGCGCAAGCAGGCAGTTGCGGCCGAAGATGCGTGTGCCCTCGTTACCGTGGTCCAGGCCATAAAGCGTTTGGGTTTCCTCGGACTCGCCGGAGATATCGTTGAGCTCGGGCACCGCGGTCTGCATGCGGTAGGCGGTTTCATAGTTGGCGACGGCGGACTCGAGGGCGTCCGCGCCGCCGACCTCGCGGATCAGCGTCTGGTCGAGCGACTGCACGAGGTCGAGCTTGTGCCGCTGCTCGCGGTCGCTGCACTCGCGTGCGTGGATGTTGGCCACAAGCTGTTCGCCGGACTTGAAGACCGAGCCCTGGTGGGCCGCAGGCAGGAAGCCGGAGTTAAAATTGTCCAGCCCGCCGGGCGGAATCAGCCCGCCGTTGAGCACGATAAAGCCCGGGAGGTTTTCGTTCTCGCTGCCCAGCCCGTACTCAAACCACGAGCCCATCGAGGGCCGGCCCTGGATACCGTGCCCAGTGTGCAGGAAGTAGTTGCCCGCGGTGTGGATCGAGAAGTTTGACGTCATCGACTTGATGAACGCGATGTCGTCGACGCACTGGGCGACATGCGGGAACAAGTCGCTGACCCACGCGCCCGACTCGCCGTACTGATTGAACTTCCAGGGCGACTGCAGGACGGTGCCGATGTCATCGAACTGGGTCGGCTCGACACTGTCCATGATCTCGTAGGGGTTCTTGCCGTCGTGCTCCTTGAGCGCGGGCTTGTAGTCGAACGTATCGACCTGCGACGGTCCGCCATCCATGTATAGGAAGATGACGCTCTTGGCGCGTGCCGGGAAGTGTGTCCCGCGTAGCGCCCCGGGGCCGGCCAGCCTCGGGGCGGCTTTCTCGGCGGCGAGCGGGCTTCGGCCGAAGGCCGGCGTGGTCATCAGGCCCGCCAGCGCGACGCCGCCAAAGCCCATGATGGCCTGACTGAGCATGGCTCGCCGGGTAATCGGCGTCGGGGCGAAGCGTTGGCAGTGGTGTTTCATAATGAAGAGTCCAGGGCGTGATCCGCGGGGGGTCAGCGCAGGTAGATGAATGACTTGGTGTTGAAGATCGCGTGGCCCAGGTCTCGCCACGGCCGGAGATCGTCCATGACCGCCTCCGCCGCGAGGCCGTACTGGTCCGCCTGCGCCGCAAGGTAGGCCATCGCCGCCTCGCGCTCCGCGGGCTCGGGCACTCGGCCAAGCGCATCGCGCCACATCCGGTCGACCCGGTCAGCCACTGCCGAGTCTTCCCCCTGCACCAGCGATTGCGCCCAGAGCTCGGCCTGCTGATGCACAAACGGGTCGTTCATCAGGATCAACGCCTGGGCCGGCACATTCGTCACATTCCGCCGCCCCACCGTCGAGAACGGCGCGGGCGTATCGAACGCGAGCATCATCGGCGAGAGGAAGTTGCGCCGGGTCGTGATGTAGACGCTACGTCGGCCATCGCCATCGATCGGGCCGGATGTGCCGGGCCTGCCCCGGCCTTCCATGAAGGACGTCAGGTGCACCATGACCGATGGGCCAAACATCCGCCGGTCCAGCCGGCCCGACGTGTGCAGCAGCGCATCGCGGATCGCCTCGGCCGTCAGCCGACGGAGGTTTTGGCGGTGTAGCAGCAGATTCTCGGGGTCGACGTCTTCGATCGCCGAAGCCCGGCGGTCGCTCTGCTGCCGGTAGGTCGCGCTCATGACGATGCGTTTGATCATCGCCTTGGTCGACCAGCCATCCGACTGCATGAACGTGCGGGCGAGGTGGTCGAGCAGCTCGGGGTGGGTAGGCAGACTGCCCAGCACGCCGAGGTTATCGACCGAGGCGACGATGCCCTTGCCAAACAGGTGGTGCCAGAGCCGGTTCACCGCGACGCGTGCGGTGAGCGGGTTGTCCGGATCGACGATCGCGTGGGCGAGTTCGAGCCGGCCGCTGCCATCATCGGGGGAAGCTGTGTCGGCCCCGACGATCGCCTCAAGGTAGCGGCGCGGCGCGGTGTCACCCTCGACCTGATGGCTGCCACGGATAAAGATCGGTGAGTCGAGCGGGGTGGCCTCGGCGGCGGCAAGCGCCATCTGCGGCACGGGCACTTGACGCGCGAGGGCCCGGTAGTCGGCGGCGAGCTGCGCGGGATCGAGCGGCTCGCCCCCATGATCCGCCAATGCGACCAGCCCACCATCAAGCAGGTAACTCAGCAACGCGAGCTTGGCGTGGTCGGCGGGCGACTCAGGCGCTGCGCCGGTCTGCCAGAAAACGAACGCGTCATGGGCCATCCGCTCGAACGCATCGGCGACCTCGGGGGCAGCCGCCGAGCCGGGCACACGCATGTCGGCGTAGAGCGCGAACGCTGGGGGCGGCGGTGCGCCGTGGTCCGAGACGATCACGCGGTAGATCGTGCCGTGTGCATCCGCCGGGCTGCCGCCGTTGCTCGGGTCGTTGGGTGTGACATCGGAGAGCTCGACGTAGTGGTCGTGCATCCCGCCCTGCCACTTGTCGTAGTGGACGGTGTACCAGCGGGGGTAGGCGGCGTTGAGCCCCTGCCGCATCGGGCCGTAGATCGGAGCGCGGACGATACGGAAGCCGTCGATAATAAAGTTGAGTCGGCTGCCGGCCCCCTGCGCGAGGACGTGGACGTACTGCCGATCAATCGCGCCGGCTTCGGTCTGCAACACGCCCTGGTAGCGGTCGGCCAGCGCGGCGCTGGATCGGCCGGGGAACACAGCGATCGAACCGTAGCCCGCGCCGCGAGCGCCCGCGGGCAGAAGCGTGCCCGCCGCAACGCGCGACGCGTCACCAAACGCGACGCCGTGCGTGCGGACCTCGGCCCCCGCCTCGCCGTCGTACAGGACCACATCGCCATCACGCAGCGCCCCGTGATCCGCGAAGCGCCGCTGCGCATCCGCGGGCCGGTCGGCCCACCAACGCTGCGCATCCTCGGGCGTGAGGTGATTCGTCACGCCCCAGCCGTGCAGCGGGTGCTGCCAGTCGCCGTGCGTCGGCTCATACGTCACACCCACCCACCGGCGCAGCAGACCGCGGTCAAGCCCCTCGCGCTGAGCAACCTCGCCGCACAGCGCATCGATCCGCGCGTTGCGCTGCGCGGCGTCCTCGATCCCCCGTGTCTGCCGGAACACCTCGACCGACGAGACCATGTACGGCGCAATCCGGACCTGCGATGCGTCCGCACGGCGTTTGATCGTGTCCGCCAGCGTTTCACGCTCAAGCCGCAGTTGCTGGGCATGCTCGATCAGCGACCGCGGGTCGTTCACCGCCGCCGGCGTCCACGAGATGCTCTGCATCACGCCGTAGAGCGAGTAGTAGTCTTCAGTACTGATCGCGTCGAACTTGTGGTCGTGGCAGCGGGCGCACGCGATGGTCACGCCCTGGAACGCTCGCCCCACCACATCGATCTGATTCGCGATCACGTCCGACTGGTGCCCGCGCACATCCACCGGCGAGTGCGTCTGTTCACCCAGCCAGTACCAGCCCGTCCCCTGCACCGACGCGTTCATGCCCGTCGCCTCGTCAATACGCGGCTGGTCCATCAGGTCGCCCGCGAGGTGCTCGAACAGCAGCTGGTCGTAAGGCACATCGTCATTGAACGCGCGGATCACATAGTCGCGGTACCGCCAGGCCCCGGGGATGTCGAAATCATGCTCGTGGCCCAGCGTCTCCGCGTAGCGCACCAGGTCGAGCCAGTGCCGGCCCCACTTCTCGCCAAAATGAGGCGACTCGAGCAGCCGATCCACCACCCGCTCATACGCGTCGGGAGCCGGATCATTCACAAACGCATCGATCTCTTCCTGCGTCGGGGGCAAGCCGATAAGGTCAAACGTCAGACGCCGGACCAGGGTCTCTCGGTCCGCCTCAGGCGAGGGCTCGAGCCCCGCCTCCTCCAGCTTCGCGAGGATGTAGCGGTCGATGTCGTTGCGTACCCAGTCGGCCTGGCGTACGGCCGGCAGATCGGTGTCGGCCAGCGGCTGCCAACACCAGTGCGATGCCCGACGCGCCGCGAGGTCGAACGCCTCGATCATCCCGGGCTGCGCCTCGTCGGGCCAGGGCAGCCCCATCTCCACCCACCGCTCAAGCGCGGCGATGTCGTCATCGGCGAGCTTCCCGGCCGGGGGCATCTGCGTCGTCGGGTCCGCGTAATGCACCGCCTCGATCATCAAACTGTTTTCAGGGTCGCCCGGCTCGGCGGCAAACGAATCGATCACGCCCGCACGGCTGTCCAGATAGATCCCCCCACGCACCCGCTCCGCGTCGTGCGAATGGCACGAGTAGCAGTGCTCCGCCAAGACGGGGCGAACGCGCTCCTCGAAAAACGTCAACTGCTCTGCGGAAAACGTCGGCGACTCGGGCGACGAAGCGGACTTGGAAGCTGCGGCATCGGCACCCTGAGACTCGGGCCGAGCGTTCACGCCTGTCACCACCGCGAGGTAAACCACGGCAGAAACGCCGTAAAAAACGGCAGGCCTGCGCCACCACTGCGATCCACAACTCGCCATCAACAATCACTCCTGTGCAGCCACTACCGAGAATTCGTCAACACGCACCCGACGTTATCAAGTACTTGTTGTTACTGCCTAATTAATCTCGAAAGCCGGGTCGATCGAGTCGATCCCCTGGAACTGCGCCCAGGACGCGTAGGTGTCGGCTTCAAGCTGCTCGACCTCCTTGCTGCTGGGCAGCAGGTCCGTCAGGCGGGGCAGCACATCGCCCATGAGCTCGGCGAACGCCTGCTCACGGCGGTTGCGTTCGATAGAAGCGAACTCGGCGTCGTTGCTTTCCTGACCCGGCGCGAGTGTCCGTAGCCGGGCGAGGTCGAGCAGCGAACGGGCGAGCTCGATCTGATACAAGCTGACATCGGGGCTGTCGGCGGCGAGTTGGCGGATGATGTCGACCGAGGCACGCAGGCGTTCGAGCCGGTCCTCGGGCTTGACCAGGTTGGCGTAGGACCGCTGGGCGACGGCGAGCTTAAGACGCATCGGCGCGGTGATGCGCTGCGTAACCGGGCGCGAGGTGTCTTGGAACGGCTGGAGGATGTCGATCACACTGGTGTAGATCACACGCGCCTGCTCGGGCTCGCCGTCGGCGACGAACGTGCGTGCGATCTGAAGCTGGACCTCGGCCAACTCGTCGGCAGGGATACGCCGGGGCGGGTCGTCGAGCTCGTAAAACTGCCAGCGCGTCGTCGCGGCGACACGGTACCAGCCCAGCGCATCGACATAGTCCATGCTTGCGTAGCTGAGGTCGCCAAGACTCTGGCAGGCAGACGCCATCGCGGCACGCTCGTCGCGCCGGTCCGCCTGCACGCTGATCGGGATGAGGATATTGACCGCCTCGGTCGCGCTCGCGATCCCCTCTTCGTAGTGGTCCGGGCCCAGCTCCAGGTAGATCCGCGACAGCACCACGAGCAAGGAGGCGCGTTCGAACTCATACGCCTCGTCTTCGCTGCCCAGCGCACGCAGCAGGTCGTCCGCCTTGAGCGCGTGGCCCTCGGCTTCGTCGACCTTGCCGACCTGCAGACTCGTCTCCGCCAGGATGCGCAGCGTTCGCGCAAGGTCGAACTTCAAGCGGGCATCGTCGGGGTTGTCGGTCAGGATGAGCTCGTACTGGCCGACGATCTCGGCGAGCAGCTCGCGCTGTGGGCCATAGAGCCCGGTGCCGCGGAAGACGTCGGACTCGGTGATGGTGACGAAGATGCCCGAGAGCGCGGCGCGGGTCTGGCCCAGACTCGCCTCGGCTTCGGCGCGGGCACTCTCGGCCTGGTCGCGGGCGATCTGCGCATCGGTCGCACGCTTGTTCACCTCGTTAAAGGCAAAGATGAGGATCAGCGACACCGCCGCGAGGCCGAACGCCAGCGAGCCCACCAGCGCCTTTTTCTGTTTGACCCAGCGGGTAAACAGCTCCCCCGCGGTCGGCGGCCGGATCGGCAGGGACACGCCATCGAGGTACATCTGCAGGTACTCAGCCAGCAGCTTGGCGGACGCGATGCGTTTGGGCACTTCGCGTTCGGTCGCGCGTGCGACGATGGCCTCCAGGTCCCGGTCAAAGCTGGGGTCGACCTCGCGCAGCCGGGGCACATCCTTCTGATGGATCAGCGTCGCGAGGGCGCGTTCGTCGCGTGCCTCGTCGAACAGCCGCTGCCGGGTTACCAGTTCCCACAGCGTCGCGCCCAGCCCGCGCACGTCGGCGGGGACACCGACGTCGAGCACGGCCGAGGCGAGCTGCTCGGGTGCGGCGTAGCGGAGCTTGCCCATAAAGCCCGTGCCGATCGACATGCTCGCCGACTCCCCGCCGCCCTTGGCGAGGCCGAAGTCCATGAGCACGATGCGTTTGCCGTCGGGCGTGACCATCAGGTTGCCGGGGCTGACGTCGCGATGGATGACGCCCTGGGCGTGGACGGTGTGCAGCGCGAGCGCGGCGTCGCGGATCATCGCGGCGATCCGCCGGACGTAGGCTGTGCGGTCGTTCATGTCACGCAGCGCGGCGGGCAGCTCGGGCAAAGGCAGCGGCGGGAGGGCCAGGGGTGGATCGTCGCCGTTTTCGTCGCGCCGCCGAAGCGGGTTGACCGTGCGCTCGTAGCGCGTGGTCACGTCCTGGCGTTTGTGCCGGCTTGCGGCGTCGAGCGCCTCGGCAAAGACCGACTCGTCCAGGTCTGTCACGTCCGACTCGCACGTCTGCCGGCTCAACTCCTTCCACACCTGCTCAAGGTCGGCCCCGGGCACGTACTCCATCGTGTAGTACATCTGCCCGTCTTCGAGCGTGCCCGAGTCCAGCAGCTTCACGATGTTGGGGTGGTCGCAGTTGCCAAGCACCCGCATCTCCCGCCGAAAACGCGCCAGCGCACGCTCGTTACTCGACAGGTCGCCCGGCAGCGTCTTCAGCGCCACCACACGCCCAAGCGACGACTGACGCGCGAGGTAGACCACGCCCATGCCGCCCCGGCCAAGCTCGGCGAGCAGCTCGTAATCCCCCAGCCGTGGCGCCCCCCTCGTGCCGTCCAGTCGGCTATCACCCACCAGCCCCTCGATCGAGTCGCCCTCGGATCGGCTGAGTTTTTCAAACGCCTCGAGCTGGTCCTCGGTGATCTCTTTGGACGTGACCACCGAGAGGATGTGCGCCATCGCGCCCGACATCTCCGCGTCGCGTTCGGTTCGGCCGGTCGTGTACGAGAGGTACTCGACCTGCCGGCCGCCGCGGTCGCGGTTGAGCAGCAGCACCTCGTCGGCAACCTCCGACTCGCGGAAGCGCATCATCGGCCCGAGGCGCAGCGGCGCGGCGTGGCCCGGCCAGATCAACGCCAGCCCCGGGAACGCGCCGTAGCGCGGCGCCAGCGCCTTGGCCATATCTTCATCAAATACCATCGGCGCACTGCGCTCGCCCTGCAGACCGATCAGCTCGCGCAGCGACACCTCGAACTTACCCTCCCCCACCATCCGCATCTCGGTGAGGTAGACCAGCCGGGTCCCCGGGGCGCCCAGCGCGTCGAAGGTGCCCTCGGCGAGGACCTCGTTCACGGCGGGGAACATCAGCGGCCCCATCTCGTTGTCGAAGAACTCCTCGAAGCGCGGGCCGCCGTGGCCGACGACGTCGTTGCGGTAACGGACGACTTTGTCGAAGAGGTCGAGCAGGGTGCAGGTGGTGTCGGCCGAGAGGTGTCCGTCGGGCCCGTGCTTGATGCGTCGGTACAGCGCGACGATGGCGGGCGAGTCGGCGCGGGTGTGCTTGCGGTTGAGCTTGCGCCAGACATTGCGGAGGGGGTGGCCTTTGAGGTCGGGGCTGTTGCCGTAGTGCCGTGAGAGCTCGCGGAGCATGGCGACCCACTGGCCCAGCGAGGGCAGCGCGAGGTAGGAGAGGGTGCGGTCGATGGATTCGACGTGCGGCCGACCACGGTTAAGGTCGTCGATGTAGGACCCGATGAGCGGGCAGGTCGCGAGCTTGATGAGCGACTCAAAGATGTAGTAGCAGTTGTCGTGGCGGGAGCGGTTGTCCTTGGCGTTGTGTGCGCGGGAGTAGAGCTGTGCCAGCGGGAGGGGCAGGCGGAGCAAGTACTCGCGTCGGAACTCGTAGGTCGGCTCTTGGGGCATAGGACTCGGTCCGTGGATTCTAACCCGGAGAGGGCTGATGGGCCCGCCGGCGTCGCCTCTAAATGACGTTAGCAGCTACACTAGCCGCACGATTGTCCCGATCCTGACAGCAGACCCATGGCCTCGACCCCAGACAACCCCCCCACCCTCGCCGCGCTGGGTGATACTGGCATCCTCTTTGCCGACCTGTCGGGCTACACCCAACTCGTCTACCAGTGCGTCGACGACGAGGAACGCCTGCGCCGGCTAGGGCTCGCGATGTACCGGCTGTTCAACGACGCGGCGGCTGAGCACCCCGATGTCGTCGTCGAGGGCTTCTCGGGCGACGGGTTCCTCGCGCTGGCGCACGGCAAGCGGCCCGCCCGGTCGATCTACGACTTTGCGCTCACGGTGCAGGGCCGTTTCGATAACGACGTGCGTTCGCTACTGCACAACCTGGGCTTCCGCGCCAACGTCTCGCTGCGGACCGGCATGCACGTCGGCAAGGTCTGGCGGATGCCGATGCACGGCCTGGGGATCCAGAACCACGCCCCGCAGTCCAATGGTGCCGTCGCGGGGGTGAACATCTCCGACGCGATCGTCGTCGCCAGCCGAGTCATCACGGGCCAGACCTGCCGACGCTTCGGGATGGCGTTGACGCGCAACTGCTACAAACGCCTGCTCCTCGCGGGCGGCAAAGACATCCGCGAGCCCGACGAGGTGATCCAGGACCGCAACCAATACCCCGAGCCGGTGGAGGTGTATCGCCTGCTGCCCGAAGAACACGCGAAGATCATCGGGAGGAAGGGTTAGTTTCTCGACGGGGTTGCAGGATGGTTCGGGATCAACGGGATGAGGTTCATGGTATTGCGGTCCCGTTCATCTCGTACGATCCCGTCATCCCGTCGAAATGACTTGCTGATTCACTCGTAAACCGATCAAGCCCGCCGCGTCCTTCTTGTATGACCCATTCTCTTCACAACACGGCCCATGACGACCCGACCCTTTCGCGTACCTTGGGCGAGGCGGTGCGCGCGGTGGGCGCGGCGGAGGGGTCGGTGCTGCTGCTGGATGAGCAAGGCAAAACGCTGCGGTTTGCGCTCAGCGCATCGCCCGCGGCGGATAAGCTCGTGGGCACGGAGCAGCCGGTGACGCGCGGGGTGGTGGGGCTGGTGGTTTCGTTCCAGCAGCCGACGATCACGAACAAGCTGCAGGACGACCCACAGCACGACCCGAGCGTGGATGCAAAAGTCGGCATCACCACGACCAGCCAGATGGCGGTCCCCCTCTCGGACAGCGAACGCGAGTACGGCGTACTCACCGCGATCAACAGCGCCAACGACGACGGCTTCACCGACGCAGACCTGCAGCGCTACCTCGACGCGGCACGCCAAATCACAACCCGCCTGGGCGAACTCGCACAGATCACGCAGGGGGATGGCTGACGTGCTGGACGTGCGTGGGATGCTCGATGCGATGGGGGAGGCCGACGGCACGGGCGTGCGGGTCGCGGTGGTCGATACGGGGATCGAGCACGACCACCCGTGGCTGGGGGGCAAGCTGGCCGAGTCGTATGTGGTCGAGACCGACACCTCGCCGGGCACCGAAGGCCGGGCCGAGGTCCGCCCCACCGTGCCGATGGACGTCTGCGGGCACGGCACCGCCGCGGCCGGGCAAATCCGCCGCATCGCGCCGGGCAGCGAACTCATCAGTATCCGCGTGCTCAGCGCCTCGCGCGAGGGCTCGTCCGAGGCGCTTGTCGAGGCGCTCCGCTGGCTGAGCACGCAAGACGTCGGGGTGGTCAACATGTCGCTGTCCACGCTCCGGCTCGCACTCGCGCTCCGCATCGGGCAGGCCGTGGACGACCTCTACGCCCGCAATGTTTGTTGCGTCTGCGCCAAGGGCTACCAGCAGGACGGCCGGGACTACCCCACCAGCTTCGCGTCCACCGTCGGGGTGACGTACGCCCAGCTCCGCACCGCCGAGCTCCGTACCCGGCGCAAAGACCTCGTAGAGTTTGAGGCCTCGGGCGTCGGCAACACCGTCGCCTGGCAGCACGGCAGCACCCGCCGCGTCACCGGCTCCAGCTA
>JBITAC010000156.1:0-31027 GCA_044439905.1 Phycisphaerales bacterium JB063
TTCATGAAAAGTATAGATTTTTATCGCGTTTTTGGCTATTGTCCTCGTGATATGGATCTTTTTGAAGCAGTTTGATTTGATTCAATCTCTGGCTGTATCGGTCATGACTGAAGAGAAGAAGCAGCCCGATCTGCAAGCCTACACCCTTGCATGGGTTCTGTGGTGCTTCACGCTTTATGTGCCGGTGGTACTGCTCGCGATAGTCTTGTACATCGTCAATATGTTCGCGCGCGTCTTTCCAGTTTCTTTGATGCATTATGGCGTTGCGATCGTACTCGCACTTTACTCTTTTGTTCTCATCGCGATCGCATGGTTTGGTTTGCGTAAACGGAGCAAGGGTTTGCCAGCTTGGGAGCCATGCCCGTTACCATTCTTTGCAGTGAGACTTCAAAAAGTTGCCAGACTCATCGATTAGGCCATGCCGATTCCGGAAGTGATGCGGTGGACTGATTGATTTACTCGTCCGCGTCTTCGTCGTCCTGCGGCGCTGCGGATTCGTCGGGGCCCGGGAGGGTGACGATGCCGGGGGGGGCGTCGGCGTCGGCGGCGTTGCGGTCGCGCTGGGCCTGGTGCTGGAGGCGCATGCGTTCGGCGTGCATGTCGGCGAGGTACCAGTTGCGCCAGGTGGTGTAGCCCAGGGCTTTGGCGATGGCGGGATCGAGGCGTCGGCCTTCGGAGACTTGGCCGGTGGTCGGGTCGATGATGCCGGCACCGACGGTGATGGGGGTGCCGGTCTCGAAGGCGTCGCGGTAGGCCTGCTCGAGGGCGCTGAGGCGTTGGCCGGCGGGTGGGTCGTCGGCGTCGGTGCCCGCGGGGCCGGGGCCCGGGGTGGAGCCGGGGTTGACCGCGACGTCGTGGCCGTCCTGCAGCGCCATGCGCCCGGGCTGGATGCTGCCGGCCATCTCCTCGCGGATGGCTTGGCGCAGCGCGTCGTCGGTGGTCAGGCGTGACTGCACTTCGCTGAGCAGTTGTTCGAGCAGACGGTCGGTGTCGTCGTCGCCCGCGTCGCGGATCGCGGCGAGGAGCTCTTCGCGCATCGCCTGAGCCTGCTCGGGCTGGCTTGCGAGCAGGTCGTGCATCTCGGCGAGCATGAGCCCGACGCGTTCACGCTCCTCGAGCATCGCGAGGATCTGGTCCAGCCGATCGTTTTCGGATTCGGGCTGGGCCTCGGCCAGGCGGTCCAGGGCGGCACGCAGCTCGCCCAACGCGGCACGGGCGTCGGTGGTGTCGAGCAGGGCGGCGAGTGATTCCTGGCTGTCGATCACACTCTCCAGCTGCTCGGCCGAGGGCAGCGCGGCGAGCCGCTGCTGGATCGCGTCGATCGCATCGAACGTGTCCTGGTCGCGCTGGGCCGCGATACGCTCGACCGCGCCCTCGATCGCGGCGACGACCTGTTCGCCGCGCACCTGCTCGTCGAGCTTGGTGAGGACCTGGTCGAGCTGGTCGGAGACGTCGGCGGGCATCGCCGCGCGGAGCTGCGCGATTTCTTCGAGGAGTTGGGCGCTGTTGCGGGACTGCTGGTCAAGCCGGGCGATCGCGGCCTCGATCAGCGCGTCGGAGCCCTCGGGGCGATCCTGGATCATCGCGCGGAGCTGAGCGACTTCCCCCGCCAGCTCGTTCTGCTCGTCGATACGGGCGAGGATGGCCTGCATCATCTGTGCGGTCTGCTGCGCGTTCTGCTCGGCGGTGGGCTGGCTGGCGAGTTCTTCGAGCACCTGGGCCATGAGCTGCTGCGTCCGCTGGGCATCTTCACCCACGGCTTCGCGTAGCTCGGCGGCGAGCTGCTCGGCGGTGGGGCGGTTCTCAAACTCGGTCAGCACCTGCTGCATCAACGCCGCGAGGTTCGCGTCCGCGTCCGCCGCGCCCGACGCCGCCTGCTCCATCGCGTCGCGAAGCTGCGCGGCGAGCTGCTCGCCATCGGGCTGCTTGCCAAGCTCGTCCATCACCTGCACCATCAGCCGCTGGGCCTGGCTCGCGTCTTCGTTCATGGCGCTGGCGACGGTCTGCTCGATAGTCTCGCGCGTCCCGCGGTACTCCGCCAGGATCTCACGCATCATCGCTTCCTGTGCGGCGTACGGGTTGCCGATCCCCGCGAGCACTTCCTGGGCGATGTCCGTACTGCTGGGCACGGATTCCAATGCCGTGAGCACCCGCGCGACCAGGGCCTCGGTCCGCTCGGCCGCCGCCAGGGGCGTATCCTCCGCGCGGAACTCAGCCAGCGCGCTGCGCACCGCCTGCCCGGTCGCCTCGGCGTTGTTCGCGATCGCCATGCTCAGCCGACGCACCAGCTCGTCCCCATCCGGCTGGCCGGCGAACTCGGTCTTCAACTCCGTGAGCAGGGCCATGACCGCCTCGCTGTTGTCGCGCTGCGCCTCGTGCGCCAGCATCTCGCCGATGCGTTCCAGCGCGATCTGCTGCTCGCGGGCCTGGCCCTCCATCTGCTCCATCTGCGCGAGCAGCGGGCGGTTGATGTCGTAGAGCTCGTCGGTCGCCTGCGCGACGGCGTCCGCGTGGGCGTCCAGCTCGCCGCCGACCGTGGTCAGCCGGTGCATCAGCGCCTCCTCGATCCGGCTGCGCGCCGCGAGGGTTTCCTGGAGCTGCCGGGTCGCCTCGGCGTTTTGCTGCTGCGATTCGATCAACGCCTGCTGGAGCTGCGCGAACTGGCTGTCGCTCTGCTTGTTGTGCCCGCTGAGCAGGTCCATCTTGTACACGCCGTAGCCCGTGAGACCGAGCAGCGCGACCGTCGCCGCGACGCCCCCGGCCACGAGCACGCCCGGCTTACGCCAGCCCGGCACGTCCGCACTCTGCATCCCGAGCATCGCCAGACGCTCCGCGTGCTCCGCAGGCATCCGGCCCATGACCATCACCGTGGAACCGACCTGGATGTAGTCGCCGTCCTTGAGCTTGGCGGTCGCGCCCTTCTCGAGTTCCTGGTGGTTGCGGTGCGTGCCGTGACGCGAGCCCAGGTCCTGCAGGTACCACTGCCCGCCCTCGCACCACAGCTTCGCGTGCTCCCGGCTGACCTTGCGGTCGTTGAGTTTGACCTGATCGCCCTCACGGCCAAGGATGATGTCCTTGCCTTCGAGCAGCTCGTAGATCCGGCCCTTGTCGGGGCCGCCGGCAATAATGAGGATCAGCACGGGCGGTCCTTTGGTCAGAGTTCGTGCGGCGATCGCGGGCCTTCGCGGCCGGTCCTGAAGTTCATCCGATCGCGCATCCCCAAGGTCTAAGTGTAGCCCGGGGCGGCGATTGTTCAAGAAAAGACGCCCGAAACCAACGCCGGTTCCCCCCGGCCGGCCGGTTATATGGCCTCGACGCCACCCCCGCAGCCCCTAGCACACCCCCACGAGGTAGCACACCCAGTCCCCCTCGCCCGGCGGCGGGTCGAGGACCGAGAACCGCCCGTCGACGGGGCCATCATCACCCCCGCCATCCATCGCCGCCTGCCCCCACGCCTCCGCCTGCGCAAAACTCGCCTCGCGCATCAGCCGCAGCATGGTTGGCATGTCCCACAACCGCCAGTCATACACAAACGCGTCGCGCATCGCCGAGCCGTCCGCCAGTGTGAAGTGGATACGGCAGTCGATCCGCTGCGTGGCCGGGGCGTAGCGGCGTTGCTGCCAGGAATACGTGAACGGCGGGGTCGTGGCGTCATCGGGATCGATCGCGCGCGACTGCTCGCTCGGGACTTGATCCGGCGTGATCCCGAACAGGTCCAGCACCAGCAGACCGTCCTCGGCCAGGCACGCCCGCGCGTGGCGCAGGTACGCCAGCAGCGACGCCTCGTCGTGATAAATGAGTGTCGAAAAATTCAGCGCGAGCGTCACATCCGTCGCAGGCTCGGGGACCGCCATCACGTCGTCGGCCACGATATGCAGGTCCTCCGCGCAGTGCGGGCAGCTTTGGTACGCCTCCGCCGCCCATGCCGCGGTCGGCTCATCCAACTCGATCGCCATCGCCTGCCGCTCGGGGTGCGACTGGACCCACGCCGCCGCCAACGCGCACGTGCCCGCAAAATCCTCACGCAGCAGCAGCGGCTCGCGCATCTCGCCGTCGTTCGCGGGGACCGCGCGGTAGTGCGCCCACACCCGCTCGACAAACGCGACCTCGGCCAAGGGGTGCTGGACCGATAAGCGGTAGAGCTCGAGCGGGTGGGGCGGGGGTGTCATCGCGCTGTATCGTACTTCGTCCGGGTAAAGGATGGCCTGCCATCTTTCGATAGCCGATGATGGAGTACGCGCTATGCACCTAGACGAACACAGCACCCCCGAGCACGAACGCCTGAAGGAAGACGCCGCGCGCACCCACAACTGGAAACGCTGGGGCACCTACCTCTCCGAACGCCAGTGGGGCACCGTCCGCGAGGACTACTCCAAAGACGGCGACTGCTGGAACTACCTGCCCCACGACCACGCCCGAAGCCGGGTCTACCGCTGGGGCGAAGACGGCCTGCTCGGGTTCACCGATCGGCAAAACCGCCTGTGCTTCGCACTCGCCCTGTGGAACGGTAAAGACCCGATCCTCAAAGAGCGGCTCTTCGGGCTCGCGGGGCCGGAAGGCAACCACGGCGAAGACGTCAAAGAAAACTACTACTACCTCGACGCGACGCCGACGCATAGCTACTGCAAAGCGCTCTACAAATACCCCCACGCCGAGTACCCCTACGACGAGCTGGTCCGTGTCAACGCGGAGCGCGGCCGAGGCGAGCCCGAGTACGAGCTGAGCGACACGGGCGTGTTTGATGAAGGCCGGTACTTCGATGTCCAGGCCGAGTACGCCAAGGGCTCGCCCAACGACGTGCTGATCCGCATCACGGTGACCAACCACGGGCCCGACCCCGCGACGCTGCACCTGCTGCCCACGCTCTGGTTCCGCAACACCTGGCTCTGGGGCAACAAGCAGGAGGGCTCGGGGCTCAAACCCCGGATCGAGAAGGTCGATCGCGACACCCTCGTCGCGACGCACGACACGCTGGGCCGGATGGTGATGCAGTTCGAGGCCGGCCCAACATGGGGCAAAGAGGGGGTCGACGAGAACGGTCCGATCGTGCTGTTTACCGAAAACGAGACGAATAACGAGCGGATTTTTAGCACGCCGAGCACCTGCCCCTACGTC
The DNA here is from genome assembly GCA_044439905.1 of Phycisphaerales bacterium JB063. Taxonomy (GTDB): domain Bacteria; phylum Planctomycetota; class Phycisphaerae; order Phycisphaerales; family Phycisphaeraceae; genus JAHQVV01. Next base: position 5,116 of record JBITAC010000156.1, read on the forward strand.
AAAGACGCGTTCCATGACGCGGTGATCCGCGAGGACCACTACGCCGTGAACCGCCGGGGGGTGGGGACCAAGGCCGCGCCGTGGTACGTGCTTGAGCTTGAGCCCGGCGAGTCACGGGTCGTGAAGCTGCGGCTGTACCACGTCGAGGAAGCGCCGGCCGACGCGCTGGGCGCTGGGTTTGACCAGGTCTTCGCTAAACGCGCGGAGGAGGCCGACGCCTTCTACGCCGCGACGATCGAGCCCGAGCTGGACGCGGAACGCACGCTGGTGACCCGGCAGGCCTACGCCGGGCTGCTGTGGAGCAAGCAGTTTTATCACTACGTGGTGGACGCGTGGATCGACGGCGACCCGAACATGCCCCCGCCGCCCAGCGAGCGCAAGGACGGACGCAACGCGGACTGGGAGCACGTGTTTAGCCGCGATATCCTGTCGATGCCCGACAAGTGGGAGTACCCGTGGTTCGCCGCGTGGGACCTCGCGTTCCACATGATCCCCTTCGCGCGGATCGATCCAGCCTTCGCGAAGAAACAGCTCTCGCTCCTGCTCCGCGAGTGGTACATGCACCCCAACGGGCAGATCCCCGCCTACGAGTTCAACTTCTCCGACGTCAACCCGCCCGTACACGCGTGGGCGGTCTGGCGTGTGTACAAGATGACCGGGCCGCGGGGCCGGCGCGACCTGAACTTCCTCGCGTCGTGCTTCCAGAAGCTGCTCATCAACTTCACCTGGTGGGTCAACCGCAAAGACCTGCACGGCCGACACGTCTTTGGCGGCGGGTTCCTCGGGCTCGACAACATCGGCGTCTTCGACCGGAGCAACCTGCCCGACGGGCTGACGTTGACCCAGGCCGACGCGACCGCGTGGATGGCTTTCTATTGCAACACCATGCTCGCGATGGCGCTCGAGCTCGCGGAGAGCGATCCGGTCTATTCGGATATGGCCAGCAAGTTCTTCGAGCATTTTGTCGCGATCGCGGACGCGATTAACGACCTGGGCGGCACCGGCCTCTGGGACCATCAGGACGGGTTTTACTACGACCAACTCACGACCAACGGCACAAGCACCGAGCTCCGCGTCCGATCGCTGGTGGGCCTGCTCCCGCTGATCGCCGTTGAAGTCATTGATAAAAAACGTGTCGAGAAACTCACCGGTTTCAAGCGACGCATGGATTGGTTCCTAAATAATCGGAATGACCTGGCGAACGCGATATCGTATATGACGGCCGAGCAAGGGCGTGAGGATGCGCTGCTGCTCGCCATCCCCTCGCGGGAAAAAATCGAGAGCGTGATCCACTACCTGCTGGATGAGGACGAGTTTTTGTCGCCCTTCGGCATCCGGTCGATGTCCAAGGTCCACGAGCGTCAGCCCTTCCGGCTGGACCTGCGCGGCCAGACGCATACCGTCGCCTACCAGCCCGGCGAGTCGGACACCGCGATGTTCGGCGGCAACTCGAACTGGCGCGGGCCGATCTGGTTCCCCACCACCTTCCTCCTGATCGAGGCCCTTCACCGCTACGACTATTTCTATGGCGACCACTTCAAGGTCGAGTGCCCCACGGGCTCGGGCAACTACGTCACACTCGGCGAGGCCGCGATCGAGATCAAACGCCGGCTCTCGCGACTGTTCGTCTGCGACGGCGAAGGGGCCCGGCCATGCCACGGCGAGGAAAACCGGCTGGCGCATGTCCCCGGGTTCGACGGATTGGTCCTGTTTCACGAGTATTTCCACGCCGAGACCGGCCGCGGCCTGGGCGCCAGCCACCAGACCGGCTGGACCGCCCTGATCGCCGAGTGCATGCGGCCCCAGCGCTAATCGGCCGCTCACACAGCCCCATCACGCATGGCGAACCCCTAGGTCACGCCCCCTTGCTGTGGTACGCTATGGCCGTGCTGTTTGCCCGAGCCAACGAAACTTCAAGGAGATTGTGATGTCGATCGCTGCCCGCACGTTCATTCCCGCTACCGCTTTGCTGCTCTCGCTCGCGATGCCGACGCTGTCGCAGGCGCAGCCGTACGAATTGGTGTTTGATCGGCCCCACGACGTCGGCGCACGATACAGCGTCGCCGGCGAGGCCTACATCTCGCAGGAGATGCACCAGCGTGTCAACGGCGACACGATGCAGGAGCAGTCTACGCATTCCGAGGTCAACCTCGAAGGCGTCGTCGATATCCTCGCGGTCAACGCGGCCGGCGGCGTGACGCAGCTCGCGTTGACGGTGGGCGAGTACGACATCGAGATTAATGACATCGGTGTCGAACTCCAGGCCGACCGACGCATCATCGGCACGGTGGAGGGCGACGACGCTCGTTTCCACTACGAGAACGGGGACGCGATCGATGACGAGCTTGGCGAGCTGCTTGAGATGTTCCTGGACGACTTGCTGGACGATGAGGGCAGCGCCGGCGATGCCGATGAGACGATGAACCTGGACGGCCCCAAGTCGCCCGGCGACCGGTGGGAGATGGGCCACGACTACATGGTCCAGAGCGCGCGGGAGGACGGCCAGATCGCGCTGGACCCCGACCGGATCGAGAGCGAGGTCCACTTTGTCGAGGTCAACGAAGACAACGACTTTGGCACTGCGATGGCGGTGATCGAACTGACCATGCGGACCGAGGGCGTGACGTTTACGGGCGACGACTTCCCCGAGTGGATGGAGATGCAGGAGTCGTATATCGAGATGGAGGGCAGCGGGATGCTGCCGATCGACCCGGCGCTGCACAAGGGTCGGCACGAGGTGGAGATGGAGATGGCGTTCCTGGTCGCGGGCGAGGTGCCCGGGCAGGGGGTGCAGGTCGAGATCGAGGTCGAGATGAACCGCGGGAGCACGCTGGTGCTGGGCGATGCGCGGTAGTTGCCGATGGGCGGATCGCCCTCAATCGGCACGGTTTCAACACCCGGCTTCGGGCGGGTTGTGCGGGGGCGTAGCCGTGCTATCCTACGTGCCGCGCCGGTTGCACTCGTAGCTCAGTTGGATAGAGCGTCGGTTTCCGGAACCGAAGGTCGCAGGTTCGAGCCCTGCCGGGTGCATTGTTTGTTCGTAGTGGATGGGTGTCCCGCGTGATGCCGCGCGATGTGCCCGCGGGCTGCCTGCCAAACGGTGGATATCAAAACAACCGGCACCCCGGGGTGCCGGTTGTTTCGTATGAGGGCTTGTCGTGGGTTGGGCGGGGGGTCTGTTTACGCGTCGGTCTTGATCACGCCGAACTTCTGTTCGTGGGCCTGGACGAGCTGGTTGAGGAAGCCGGCGAGGCGTTTGGTGGTGGCGTAGTTCATGACGACGCGGGAGTCGACCTGGAAGAGCATGTCGGCGGAGGGGTCCTCGGCGGTGCCCTTGGCGTCGGGGTGGGGGGTGACGATGTTGACGCCGAGGTCGAGGATGAGCTCGTTGGCGTTGGCGTTGTGGCGGAATGCGTTGGCGTAGGTCGCGCGGGCGTTGTTGTCCTGGATACGCATACGGACTTGTTTCTGCTGGGCGTTTTCGGCCATGGTGGTTTTCTCTTTGGGTTAGGGGCTAAGGTCTAAGGTCTAAGGGCTAGGGGCTAGAGCCGCGCGCTGTGTGCGGGTACATGCTGTGTTCATCATACCGTCATGGTTTGACGATGTAGAAGGGAGAGGTGATTCGGTCATCATGTCGTTAGGGCGCTTCCACGCAGACTATCAAAGACAGCGGTAGACCTTAGACCCTATCTCCGCCGCAGGCTCACTCGCCGATGTCGAACGTCGCGCCGGTGGGCAGGTGGTCGCTGCCCGCGGTGAGTGCGGGGTCGCGGAGGATGAAGGCGCTGCCCTGGACCATGCGTTGGGCGAGCGCGGGCGAGGCGTAGACGTAGTCGAAGGTGGCGGGCGGGTATCGGCCGTCGCCGGGGATGGTGACGCGGTCTTCGTGGGAGAGGGCTTCGTGCGCATCGATGAGGAGGTGGCTGCCGTCGGGCTCGGCGGCGCGGAGGTGCGCGGTCGCGGGCCAGGGGCGGTCCTGGCGTGGGTCGACCCAGTAGTTGGAGTTGCAGTCGCCCATGAGCAGGACGTAGGCGTCGGGGTCGCCGGCGAGCACGTCACGGATCAGCGACTTGACCATGATCGCCTCGGCGGTGCGCCAGAGCTTGGAGTTCTCGTCGCCGGGCCGGCTGCTGTTGCTTTTGAGGTGGACGTTGAAAATGTGGACGTCCTGGCCGTGGACGTCGAGGGTGATGTGCATCGCGTCGCGTGCGAAGCGCCAGGTCTGTTCCGGGGCGTCGGGGTGGGAGAAGTCGAGGTAGCGGTAGCTGGCCAGGCGTTTGATGGGGTAGCGCGAGATCACGCCGAGGTTGATGCCCCGGCTGGAGTTGGTGCGCTGCGCGGCGATGTAGCGGTAGCCCTTGTCCGCGAGGAAGTGGCTCACCATGCCCTCGAGCAGGTACTCGTTTTCGAGCTCCTGGAACACGACGATGTCGGCGTCGGCCTGCTCGATCGCGCCGGCGATCATGACGATCTCCTCACGGCGTTTGATGTCGGTGTCTTCGTCCTGGGTGTAGGGGTCGTCGTAGATGTCGAACATGTTCTCGACGTTGTAGGTCATCACCGTGACCTCTTCGCCTAGCGCAGGCATCGCGAAGAAGAGTGCGGTCAGGAACAGCGGGAGCAGGGTCGCGGGGCGGTACAAACGTGTGTGCATGGCGCACTCCAAGGGGGGCTGATCGGTTACGCATGTTAGCCCGATGGCGGGGTCCGCGTGTGAGCGGAGCGTTCAGAGGCCTTGTGAAACCAGCCAGCGGTGCCAGATCGAGAGCTGCAGCAGCGCGAACAGGCGGTGGGTGTGGTCGGCGGTGCCCGCGAGGTGGTCGGCGCACATCCGCTCGGGCAGCTCGGGCCTGAAGTCGAGCCGACGCATGTACCCCGGGTCGAGTACGCGCTCGCGCATCGGCTTGGCCAGCGTCGTGCGGAACCACTGCCCGATCGGGATCGCGAAACCTGACTTGCGGCGCTTGGCGACGTGGGGCGGCAGGTGCTTCTTCGCCAGCTCGCGCAAGAGGCCCTTGGGCTTGCCGCCCTTTCGCAGCTGCTCGGTCGTGAGTCGGTCCGACAACGCGAGCATCCCCGGCGACAGCATCGGGCAGCGCACCTCGAGCGCCACCGCCATCGACGCGCGGTCGACTTTTCGCAGGATGTCGTAAGGCAGGTAGTGGTTGCGGTCCCAGGTCATCGCGTCACGGACGGGGTCGCCGGTGTCGGGCCAGTCCGGAACGCCGTTGGCGTATGAGTGGTCTGGATGGTTTGGCTTAGTTTTTCGAAGTGCATTGATTTGTTCGTCGTCGAAGAGTTGGATCATCGAGAGGTACTGCTTGGCCGGGCTTGCTTGACGGGCGGCGCGGATGAGTCGGCCTAGCCGGGCACGCCTCGTTTTCTGCTCCCGGTGCCGTGTCGCGGGCAGCATGCCGAGGAGTCGGCCGCGCTTCGCCAATAGCCCCATCGCGCGGTAGCGGTCGTAGCCCCCGAACAACTCATCGCCACCATCGCCCGACAGCGCGACGGTGACGTGCTCGCGTGCCGCTTTGCAAAGCCAGTACGTCGGCAGGATCGAGCTGTCGGCTGTCGGCTCGCCGTTTAGTCGCATGAGCGTTTCGAGGTCGTCCATCACGTTGCCTGGCTGGACGTGCAGTGTCATGTGGTCGGTGCCGAGGTGTTTGGCGGTCGCGGCGGCTTCGGCTGACTCGTCATAGAGCGCCTCGTCCATCGCGACACAGAAGGTGCGCAGGGGAGGCTGTCCATCGTTTAATCGCTTCGCGTTCGCTATCGCGGCGACGAGCGAGGAGTCGATGCCTGCCGAGAGAAACGCACCCAGCGGGACGTCCGAAACAAGCCGACTACCGACCGCGTGGCGAAGCGCTGACTCGACCCGCGTGATCGGCGGTTGATCCTTGCGTGCTTGATTGCAGCGGTGGGGTTGGTAATAGCCGGTGCGTTGACTGGGGGTGGCTTCTGGTGTGGCGTTTGCGTGGAACACTTCCCAATGGTGCCGATGGGGCTCAACGCCGATGTGCAGCAGCCCGCCGCCGGAGGCGTAGCCGAGCCGTAAGAACGCTTGCGGGAAGCTGAGCTCGGCACGTGGTGCGTATGCTTCGGTATCGATTCGGCTCGCGACAAGTGCCGCGAGATTGCTTGCAAAGATGAGGGATCGTGTGCTGCGCGTTGCTTCCCAGAACAACGGTTTCTGCCCCGCGCGGTCCCGGCTCAGCAACAGCTCCTGTTTTTCCGAGTCCCATAGCGCGAAAGCCCACATACCGTCGAGGCGGTCCATGAGTTTGACGCCCCACGCGCGGTAGCCGTGGAGGAGGACCTCGGTGTCGCTGTGGTCGGTGGTGAAGGTGTGGCCGAGCTGTTCGAGCTCGCGGCGCAGCTCGGCGTGGTTGTAGATCTCGCCGTTGAAGACGACGCTGAGCAAACCGTCGGGCAGGGACATCGGCTGCGCGCCGTCGTGCCGGTCGATCACGGCGAGGCGTGTGTGGATGAGTGTGCATCGACCCAAGTATGCGATGCCGTCGCCGTCGGGCCCGCGGTGCTTGAGCGCGTCGCGCATCGCCTCGGCCCGCTTGGGGTCGATCGGCTGGTCGTCGAAGCGCAGGATGCCCGCGATACCGCACATGGTGGGGCATGATAGAGCGGTGGTGCGTAGTGCGTAGTGTGGGTATCGGCCGCAGACGGCCTCCACCCACCCTACTCCAGCACGACCGGGATGCGGACGGGGAAGGCGTAGGTCTTGTCGCCGCGGCGGACGAGGGTTTCGAGCAGGGTGTTGGCGTCGCGCTGCACGGGGTCGGAGAAGACCGTTTCGCCGTTGCAGGTCACGGTGACGGGCTGGTCGAGGTCGAGCATCCAGTCGTTGAGCAGGACGCTGACGGTCGCGCCGGCGAGCGGGGTTTGCTCGGCGGTTTCTTCGCCGACCTGGGTGGGGTCGCCCTGCGCGGTTTCGGTGGAGCGTTGGTGGGCGGTGAGGTTGACGGTGTTGGTGTCGCGGTCGAGCGTCGCGGTGAGGGCGATCGTGCCGCGCAGGTCGTCGCCGTCGAGCTCGAGCCAGTACACGGCGGTGCGTCGTCGGCCGTCTTGCACCTTGCTGGTCCAGACGACGGTGTCGGGGTAGGGGGTTCGCGAGAACTGCGCGATCCATGGGGCGCCGGGGCGGTAGTCGATGCCGTGCCCCCGCCCGGGCTGGAGGTCGAGGTGGTGGTGCGCGTAGCCGTCGGGGTCCTGGGCGTGGAGCTGGTCGAGTCGTTCGTGGTAGGCGATGGCGTTGCCTGCGCGGTTGAACATGGTGTCGTTCTCGCCGACGCTGGTGTAGCACGGGAGGTTTCGGAGGTTTTCGACGGGGTTGCCCAGCGCGACACCGGCGGCCATGGGGTTGATGCCGGCGAAGAGGTCGGGCATGAAGGGGCCGAGAATGGCGCTGGCGAAACCGCCTTGGGAGATGCCGAGCTTGTAGACGCGGTTGGGGTCGACGCCCCAGAACAGGATCGCGTGGCGGATGGCGAGCTCGAACTGGTCCTGATGGTGCGCGTGTCGCCAGCGGCCCAGTCGGTCGTCGGCCATGCGCGGGACGAAGTAGAGCCCCTCGGGCTGGTAGAGCTGGATGGCGAACTGGGTCTGGGTCTGCCACTCGCGGGAGTTGACGTTCCACGCGTGCGGGCCGTTGGCGTTGCCGTTCGCGCCGCCGCCGTGGGTGCAGATGAACATCGGACGACCCGCCTCGGGGACGCCCGAGCCCTCCCGGCGGATGAGCGTGAAGGGCATGACGAACTCGCCCAGGGGCATCGCGCGGGCCTCGATGTTGATCCGCCCGTTGTTGGCCTGCTGGACCAGTTCCGCCAGCGTCGGCGGCAGCTCGCCCAGCGCCTGGTCGGAGGCGTTGGCCGCCGACACGATGCCGAGCTTGTACGCCGCCCACAGCTCGTCGGTCAGCGCCTCGGTCTGCTGCTGCGATAGCGCGGTGGGCAGGCCGAGGTCCGCTTCAAAACGCTTGAGCTCCGCGAGTCCGCCGCCGGTCTGTGCGACAGCCGATTCGACTGCCTGGGCCTGGTCCTCATTGAGCGCCTGGGCGTGTGCGTGTGTGGACACGAGCAGGAGCAGGACGGACAGCAGGCGGGCGGTGGCACGGCGCATCATGTGTTGTTTCCAGAGGTATGGATCGGTGCGTTGGGGCAGGTATGTACCCGGGTTCGCGGGCGGCTTACCCCACCGGCGTGGTCTTGGGCGTGACGACCGTGCGCAGGTGGAGTTCCTTGAGCTGGGCGTCGTCGACCGCGCTGGGGGCCTGGGTCATGAGGTCGGCGCCGACCTGGGTCTTGGGGAAGGCGATGACGTCACGGATGTTGGTGGTGTTGCACAGGTGCATGACGATCCGGTCGAGGCCGAACGCGATCCCGCCGTGGGGCGGTGCGCCGTAGCTGAGTGCGTCCAGGAGGAAGCCGAACTTGGCGCGGGCTTCTTCCTCGTCGATGCCCAGCAGCTTGAACACCTTGGACTGCACGTCCTGCCGATGGATACGGATGGAGCCGCCGCCCAGTTCGCTGCCGTTGAGCACGAGGTCGTAGGCGTCGGACTTGATGGAGGCGATCGTGGCCTTGTCCGTACTGTCGAGCTTGTCGAGGTCGCTGGCGCTGGGGGCGGTGAAGGGGTGGTGCAGTGAGTACCAGCGCCGGTCGCCCTCGTCCCACTCGACCATCGGGAAGTCGACGATCCAGACCCAGGCCCACTGCCCGGGCTCGATCATGTCCAGGTCGTGCGCGAGCTTGATACGCAGCTCGCCCAGCACGCGGTGGACGGTGTCCTTCTTCGCGTCGACGCCGAAGCAGATCAGGTCGCCGTCCTCGGCCCCGAGCTTGGCGACCAGGTCGGGCGCGATCCCCTCGATGAACTTGCCGATGCCCGTCGCGCAGCCGCCGCCCTCGACCTTGGTGATGGGCAGGCCGCCGGCACCGAACTGCTTGACAAACTCGGCCAGCGCGTCGGTCTGCTTGCGTGTCAGCGACGCGCCGCCGGGCACACGGATCGCCTTGACGCAGCCGCCCGCGTCGAGTGCGCCGTTGAACACCTTGAAGTCGGTCTTGCCCGCGAGCTCGGAGACGTCGACCAGTTCCATGCCGAAGCGCAGGTCGGGCCGGTCGCTGCCGTACCGCTCCATCGCCTCGTCGTAGGTCATGTGCGGGATCGGGTTGGGGATGTCGACGCCGGCAATCTCCTTCCAAAGCTTGCGGATCATGCCCTCGTTGACGCGGAGCACGTCCTCCTGGTTCACGAAGCTCATCTCCATATCGAGCTGGGTGAACTCGGCCTGCCGGTCGGCGCGGGGGTCTTCGTCGCGGAAGCAGCGGACGATCTGGAAGTACTTCTCGACGCCGCCGACCATGCAGATCTGCTTGAAGATCTGCGGGCTCTGGGGCAGGGCGTAGAACTCGCCGGGCTGCTGGCGGGAGGGGACGAGGAAGTCGCGTGCGCCTTCGGGGGTGGATCGGCAGAGGAAAGGCGTCTCGATCTCGTAGAAGCCCTGCTCGTCGTAGTAGTCGCGCATGGCCTTGGCGACGCGGTGACGCGTCTTGAGGATGTCGAGCTGGCGTGCCCGACGCATGTCGATGTAGCGGTACCGCAGGCGCGTCTCCTCGCCGACCTTGTGCGCCTCGTCGGGGATGAAGGGCGGGGTCTCGGCGTCGGCCAATACCTCAACGCGGACCGCGTCGACCTCGACCTCGCCGGTCTCGAGCTTCGGGTTCGCGCCGCCTTCACGGCTGATGCAGTTGCCGCTGACACTGATGACGTCCTCACGCCGCAGCCGCTGGGCGATCGCGTGCGCCTCCTTGGCTTCGGGATGGAACACGATCTGCGTGATGCCCTCGCGGTCGCGCAGGTCGATGAAACGCACGCCGCCGAGGTCGCGGTAGTTGTTGACCCACCCGGCGAGGGAGACCTCTTGGCCTACGTGGTCGGGGCGGAGTTCGTTGCAGTGGTGGGTGCGTGGGGTCATGGGGGAGTCGCTAGGGGTTAGGGCCTTGGGCCTAGGCGGAAGGTTGTGCGGTCCAGTTGCGGCACGTCGTGGGCCGAGCATGATACCATCCATAGTTCGGGCGAAATCCCACAAACCTCACCATCTCGGCCAGGTTCGTCATTACCCCACGGTTTCGAGTTCCAACCCAGGCCCTAGGCCCTAGCCCCTAGCGACACCCTATGTTCACAGGCATCGTCCAGACCACCGCCGCGATCCTCGCTTCCGACCCGACGCCCGCCGGCCGACGCTTGACCGTCGAACGCAACACGCTCCGCGGGGAGGTGACCCAGGGCGACTCGGTCTGCGTCTCGGGCGTCTGCCTCACCGCCGTCGATATCCACGACGATCGGCTGGGTTTCGATGTCATCCCCGAGACGCTGCTGAAGACTTCGCTGGGCCAACGCGCGGTAGGTGATCGTGTGAACCTCGAGCCGGCCGTGACCCCCAGCCAGCCGCTGGGCGGCCACTTCATGCAGGGGCATGTCGATGGGCTCGCCGAGGTCACCGCGATCCACACCGACGACGGCGGGTACCGCATCGCGTTCACGCCGCAGGCCCCATACGCCGAGTTGATGGACTTCATCATCCCGCGCGGCTCGGTCGCGATCGATGGCGTCTCGCTGACCCTGGCCCGGGTGGATGCGGCGGGGTTCGAGGTTGCACTGATCCCCGAGACGCTGTCGCAAACGACGCTGGGCACGCTCGTGGTAGGCGATGCCGTGAACATCGAGGCCGACATCCTCGCGAAGACGGTGGTGCACCAGATGCAGCGCATGCAACACGGCACGGGCAAGCCGACGGGTGAAGGCGTGACGATGGCGATGCTTGCGCAGGCGGGGTTTCTACCCGAGACGTCGCCAGGTGCCTAGCTGTTGAGCCGTCGCCCAACGGGCGGCGCGACCGCGTGTTTGTGTTGTTCAAACGTCGCGCGTGTTGGGCGTGGCATACTCGTCGCTACGCTGCGTTGGGCTTGGCCTTGCGTGATTGGCTGTCGGTTGCGGTTGCCGAGGCGTTCTCGCTTTCGCCTTGGGCCGTCTCTTCACCCGCCTCGCGTTTGATCGAGAGGCAGACGATGGTGAGGTCGTCCTTCTGGTTCAGCGAGCCGGCCTGGGTATCGAGTTTGTTTTCGAGTCGGCCGATCGCCTGGGACGGGTCGCCGTTGCCGAGGTCCAAAAACTCCTGGGCGTAGTTCTCGTTGGCGACCTTGCGTTTGCCGTTCTTGCCGGGCTCATCATCGGGGAAGGCGCACTCGAAGCCGTCGCTGTAGAGCAGCAGCCGGTCGCCGCGCTGGAGCTGGACGACATGTTCTTCGAAGACCTCGTCGGGGAAGACGCCCAGCAGGCCGCCTTCGGGCTCAAGGGTCTGGACCTCGTCGTCGTCGCGCAGGAGCATGGGGAAGGGGTGGCCCGCGCGGCAGATGGTGAGTTTCAGCGTGCGGATGTCGAGCACGCCGTAGCACGCGGTCGCGAAGCGGACCTTGCCGGACTGGGTGGCGATCATGTCGGCGTTGAGGTTGGCCATCGCCTCGCCCGGGGAGAGCAGCGTGTAGCCGTTGGGCGCGTCGGGGTCGATGCGTTTGCTGCGGAGCGACCGCTTGATGTAGATGGTCATGAGCGCGGCGGGCACGCCGTGGCCCACGGCGTCGGCGACGAAGAAGCCCAGGTGGTTTTCGTCGAGGCGCATGACGTCGTAGATGTCGCCGCTGACATAGCCCGCGGGCCGGTAGAGCACATGGAACGACACGTCGCCGACCTCGGGCAGCTTGGCGGGGAGGAACTCGCGTTGGAGCTGCGCCGCCATGCGGAGCTCCTCGTCGAGTTTGCCGATCTGCTCGCAAAGCCCGGCGTTCTGGGCGCGGAGCATCCGGCGTTCCCGGCGGAGCAGCGCAACGACCGGGGCCTGGCTCACAAGCGCCTGCAGCGCGACGCACGCCTGCTCGGGCTCGGTGCCCGGCGGGCAGGCGATGATGCCGTCCTGGTAGGTCTGGCCCAGCTGCTCGCCGCTGTTGGGGCGGGTGAGCAGCGCGGGGACCTGGCGTTCCTGCAGCTCGCCGACGATGGCGAACAGGTCGCCCGACGCGGGCCGGTCGAGCATCAGCCAGGCGGCCTCGACCGCGGTGAGCATCGCCGGGTCCGCGAGGACCTCATGCAGCGTCGCCGTCCGCACGCGTGGCGGGTCGTCGCCACGCCAAAGCGACAGCACATGCTCCACCCCGGCGGGCACCGTCTGCGACGCCGGCTCGGCATCGGTGTCTCGTATCAATAATAGCTGGCCCATCTACGCCTCCGTCGCCGACGAAAACCGCCAGCTACGCAGACCATCGGATTATTGGGCCTTCGTCTTAACGCCTCGCCCGGCCCTTGAGCTCCTCCAACGGCAACGCGATCACGTCACCCACCTCAAGCCCCAGCGCGTCCAGCGTCCCCGCCCTGAACTCGATCGCCATCTGGGCCGGCTCGTCGCTCGAGTACGTTTGGTCCGGGTAGAACCACGCCTCGCTGCCGATCGGCTCGATCACCGGCATCTCGTGCATCGCGACGACCCGGCCACCCGCGTCCAGCAGAATGATGTCGATCGGCACATGACACCGACGCATCACAAACCCTAGAGAACGTTCAGACGGATACACAAACAGCATCCCGCCGTCCGCATCCACCGACCGCCGATCCGACAGCCCCTGGAACCGTTCGCTGTTGGTCAGCGCGAGCTCGAGGTCGAATGTTCGGCCGTTGATCTCGACCGACTGGCGGGCTCTGAGCGGCGCGGGCTCGGGCGGGAGCGAGACGGTCGGCCCCGGCGCGGCACAGCTGGGGGCGATGGCGATGTACCCGCCGGCCGCGAGGGCGAGGACCGCCAGGATCGTTAGGGCGTTCTTTGCTGGAGCCATGCTTCGTCCTCGTCGGTGAAGGTGACCGGATCGGTTGTGAGTTGATCGATGCGGATCACGTCGGCTAATTCTACGGCCGACATCGGCTCGCGTCGGCCCTGCACACGGGCCCAGTACGCCACGAGCCCGACGACCCGGCGCGGGTCGGTGTCGGCATCCATGTAGTGCGTCAGCCGCGTGTCGCCGTGGCGCTTGGCCAGGCGTCGGCCGTCGGTGCCGTAGACCATGGGGAGGTGCAGGTACGCCGGCAGGTGGTCGGCCAAGCCCAGACGCTGGTAGAGCAACACCTGCCGCGCGGTCGAGGGAAGCAAGTCGTCGCCGCGGACCACCTGCGTCACGCCTTGGCGCGCATCATCAACCACCACCGCGAGCTGGTACGCGGGGTGGCCTGCCTTGGTCGCGACCACGAAGTCGCCCACGTGCTGCTGGACGTTGAGCGCCTGCTCGCCATGCAGCGCATCGTGGAACGGGATGTCGGCATCGGGTACGCGCAGCCGCCAGGCGTAGGTATCGTCCTCAAGCAGCGGGACCGCATGCACATCGGGCGGGGGCAGGGGCCGCTCGCCGATCTCACGCAGCGCCTGCGCGATCTGCTCGGGCCCGGGGTATCGGCGTTCGTCATCGCTCGCGTGGGGCGCAGACATCGCCTGCTCGATCTGTTTGCGTGTCGCGTCGCAGGGGTAGATGTCGCCCTGGCTTCGCAGCTGTTCGAGTGCATCGCGGTAGGGCGTGAGGTCGGCACTCTGGTAGTGGGGCCCGTCGTCCCAGTCGATGCCCATCCACCGCAGCAGGTCGAGTGTCAGCCGGTCGGACCCGGGCTTGTTGCGTGGGGTGTCGAGGTCTTCGATGCGTAGGACAACGCGCCAGCCGAGCTTGCGGGCCAGGGCCCAGTTGATCAGGAACGCGTACGCGTTGCCCAGGTGCAGTGCGCCGGTGGGGGAAGGCGCGAGGCGCGTGGTGGGTGGGTTGGGTCGGTCGGGCATGCGGGTGCGGGTGCGGGGGTCGGGCGGCGGTCGTGCAAGCTGCTATCGTACCGCGATGCCGACACGACCCGAGCTCAAGCCGTTGCCGACCCGCCGCCCGCTGCGTCTGGCCGCGCTGGTCAGTGGCGGGGGGACGACCGTGAAGAACCTGGCCGACGTGATCGCGGCGGGGCAACTCGACGCGCAGCTCGTCGCGGTGGTCTGCTCCAACGACAAGGCCCGTGAGCAGGTGTCGCACAAGGTGCCGGGCCCGCCGACGCACCTGGTCCGCCGCAAGGACTACATGCACGACGGCGCGTTCGACATCGCCGGGTTTTCGCGGGTCGTGTTCGACCACCTCCGCGCCGCCGGCACCGACCTCGTGCTGCTGGCCGGGTTCCTGTCGCAGCTGCGCATCCCTGACGACTTCGCCGGGCTCGTGCTCAACATCCATCCCGCGCTGCTCCCGGCCTACGGCGGCCGGGGCATGCACGGCCGGCACGTCCACGAAGCCGTGATTGCGGCGGGGGAAACCACCTCGGGCTGTACCGTGCACTACGCCGACCAGTCCTACGACACCGGGCCGATCATCCTGCAAAAGTCCTGCGCCGTGCTACCTGACGACACGCCCGAGACCCTCGCGGCGCGGGTGTTTGAGCTGGAGAAGCAGGCGTTCCCCGAGGCGATCCGGCTGCTTATGCAAGCCCAACCGACGTCGTCGCGATGACGGGCAGCGAGAGGTCGTCGGCCTGACCCGCGGCGAGCTTGGCGTGCGCGAGCCCGGCGATCATCGCGGCGTTGTCGACACACAGCGACATCGGCGGGATAAAGACCGCGAGCCCCAGCTTCTCACCCAGCGCGACGACGCGCGTCCGCAGCAGCGAGTTTGCGCTGACGCCGCCGCCGACGATGATGCACCCGGGGCGCTGGCCCTGCTGATCCATGTGCCTGACCGCACGCTTGAGCTTGGTCATGAGCGTATCGACGACCGCCGACTGGAACGCGGCCGCGAGGTTGGCACGCTCCGCCTCGCTCAGGTCGGCGACCTCACGCGGGAACGCGCGGGCCTTGCCCCGGCCCGTCGGCGTGCCACGCGTCGCGTAGAGCAGCGCCGTCTTGAGCCCGGAAAACGAGAAGTCCAGCGAGCCGGGCCCAAGCAGCGGTCGCGGGAGCTTAGGTGTTTGGGCGGCGGTCGCGTCGCCCTGCTGCGCGAGCCGATCGAGGTTGGGCCCGCCCGGGTAGCCGGCGTCGAGGATGACGGCGGCTTTGTCGTAGGCCTCGCCCACCGCGTCGTCGATCGTCTTGCCGATGCAGGTCATCGCGGTGGGGGAGGCGACATTGAACAGCGACGTGTGGCCCCCGGAGACGACCAAGCCGAGCGCGGGGTAGGACGGGGGATTGATGATTGGTGATTGATGATTGATGGCTGTGGACTTGGTCGATGCATCGCCTGTGGGTGGCTCACTGTCCACGGTGGATTCGCGAAGTGCCGCCGCATAGAGGTGGGCCTGCACGTGGTCGATGCCGATCAGCGGGAGGTTGAGTGACCACGCGAGCGTCTTCGCGGCGCTCGCGCCGACGATGAGTGAGCCCACGAGCCCGGGCCGGTTGCCCACCGCGATCGCGTCGAGGTCGCTCAGCGCGATGCCCGCCTGGTCGAGCGCCGCACGCACCACGGGCCAGAGCCGCTCCAGGTGCGCCCGGCTTGCGATCTCGGGCACGACCCCGCCGTAGCGTTCGTGCAATTCGTGCTGTGTGCTCACCACGTTGCTACGCACGACAAGCCCGTCGCCCACCACCGACGCGGCCGTCTCATCGCAGCTCGTCTCCAGCCCGAGGATCACCGGCATGCTACGGCGTCTCCTGCAGCACGCCTTCGTTGTCGGCCGCGCTTTGGTCGTTACCCGCATCTTCAGCCGACGAGGCATCCGGCTTGGGCAGCGCGTCGCTCGCCTCGTCGTCGATCACCGGCGCGGGCGTCAGCGCCGCCAGCTCACGCTCCACCTGGGCGATCGCCTCTTCGAGCTGCGCCTGCTGGCGTTCGAGCACATGCCGACGCGTCTGCCGCACCATCGCGTCCGCGTCATCCCCGCCAAGGTTGGGCCAAGCCCCCTGCGATACGCGCGCCTGCGCCGCGTGCAGCGCCGCCGCGAGCTGGATGTCCAGCAACTCCGCGCTCACCCACGCCGGCGTCACCGGGCCCTCCAGGTCGTCGTACGGGCTGTCGCTCACCGCGTCGCGCGCCCGGCGGATCATCTCAAGCTGCTCATCGATCGTCATCTCCACATACGACCCCGGCGACGGGTCAACACCCCATCGCTCCGCGTCCGGCACGCGGTGGATCAGCCGGCCCGAGGGCACGTACCACCGCGCGGTCGTCAGCTTCAGCGCGCCGTAGCCATCCTCAAGCGGCATCACCACCTGCACGCTGCCCTTGCCGTACGTCCGCGTCCCGACGATCTGCGCCCGGCCGTTGTCCTGCAGCGCACCCGCCACGATCTCCGACGCCGACGCGCTCTGCTCATTCACCAACACCACCAGCGGCGTATCGGGCAGCAGCGTCGTATCGCTGGACTTGAGCACCTCCTCCGCACCGTCTCGGCCGCGGATCGTCACCACCGTCTGCCCGCCGGGCATGAACAGGTCGCACACCCCCTGTGCGCCCGTCAGCAGCCCGCCGCCGTTGTTGCGCAGGTCGAGGATCAGGGACCGTAGGCCTTGCTGCTTGAGCCGACGTAAAACCGTGGTGAGCTCTTCGAGTGACTTCTCGCCGAACTGCGTGAGCTGGACGTAGGCGATGCCGTGGTCCGGGTCGATCATGTACGCCTGGCCGCCGTTGTCGAGTCGGCGGTACCCGCGGACGGTCGCGACCTCGATGACGGCCCGCGTGACGTCGAAGGTGTTGGTGGTGCCGTCGACGTGCCGGACGACGATGCGCACCTGCGTGCCCGACTCGCCCTTGAGCCGGTGCTGCGCCTCTTCGATCGAGATGTCCTGGGTGTCGAACCCGTCGATGGACAAGACGATGTCGCCGGGCAAGACACCGGCGTTCCACGCGGGGGAATCGACGAAGGGCTGCACGATGCGCAGGCGGTTTTCCTGGAGGTCGATCTCCGCGCCGATGCCGGAGTACGAGCCGGTGACGTGTTCGTTGAAGGTCGCGAGCTGGTCGGCGCTGAAGTAGGTCGTGTGCGGGTCGCCGAGTGAATCGACCATGCCACGGATCGCGGCTTCGACGAGGGCGTCGTCCGCAGGCGGGTCGACGTAGCCCTGAAGCAGCGCCTCGCGGACGCTCGCGACGGGCGCGAGGTTGCGCATGATCCCGCCGGGCCGGGCCCAGGCGTAGTACGCGATGTTGAGCACGAGCGCGAGGACGACGCCCAGTAGCGCGACCTCCCCGACGATACGGTGGCCCTTAGTGATTTCGTAGCGTGACTGGCTCATATCAACATGATACGGGCCCGGCCCGGCGGGGGTTCCAGGGTGTACACGATCCGCTATCCTGCCCGCATGGCCAAGACCCGAGTAAGTTTCGTATGCAACCAGTGCGGCGCGGTCCAGCCCAAGTGGATGGGTAAGTGCCCGGACTGCGGGGCGTGGGACGCGCTCGAAGAGTTCCGCGAGGCCGGCAAAGCCGCGGGCAAAGACCCGTTTGGCGGGTCCGTCGTGCCGCGCGACGAGGCCGCGGCGCAGGCGATGCCGATCGCCGAGGTCGATGCGGGCAGCGGCCCGGTCGAGCGTGTTTCGACGAGCATCCACGAGTTCGACCGCGTGCTGGGTGGGCTGACGCCGGACACCGTCGCCGACGCAGGCACGCGTGATGCGCACAGCGCGGCGGGGCTCGTGCCCGGCTCGGCCGTGCTCATCGGCGGCGACCCGGGGATCGGTAAATCCACGCTCATGCTCCAGGCCGCCGCGGGCCTCGCCCGCCAGGGCCGGCGTGTGCTCTACGTCACCAGCGAAGAATCAGCACAGCAGCTCAAGCTCCGCGCCGCGCGTCTGCTTGGCGGCGAACTGCCCGACGAGCTCTATGTCCTCGCCGACACCAACCTCGCACGCACGCTCGAGCAGGCCCGACGCATCAAGCCCGTCGCGCTTGTGATCGACTCGATCCAGATGCTCTACAAGGGCGACCTCCCCGCCGCGCCCGGCAGCGTCACCCAGCTCCGCGCCTGCTGCCTCGAACTGGTCTACCACGCCAAGCTCACCGGCACCGCGCTGCTGCTGGTCGGCCACGTCACCAAGCAAGGCGCGCTCGCCGGCCCACGTTTACTCGAGCACATGGTCGACACCGTCCTCTACTTCGAGGGCGACCGCTACCACAGTTACCGCGTCGTCCGCGCGATCAAAAACCGCTTTGGCACCACGCTCGAAGTCGGGCTCTTCGAGATGACCGACGGCGGGCTCAGGCAGGTCGAGGACGGCCGCGGGCTCTTAGCCGACGAGTACCAGAGCCGGCCCGGCAGCGTGGTCTGTCCGGTGCTGCAAGGCACGCGCTGCCTCCTGGTCGAGATGCAGGCGCTGACCGCGACCGGGTTCCTAGGCAGCGCGAAACGCAAGGTCAGCGGGCTCGACGGCTCGCGCCTCGCGATGCTCATCGCGGTGCTGGAGAAGCACGCCGAGCAGCGCCTCGCGGACCAGGACATCTTCGCCAGCGCGGTGGGGGGGATGAAGGTCGCCGAGCCCGCCGCCGACCTCGGCCTCGCGCTCGCGATCAGCGGGTCGCTGCTCAACCGATCGCTCGAAACCGGCGTCTGTGCCGTAGGCGAGATCGGCCTGGGCGGCGAGGTCCGCCACGTTCAGCAGATGGAGCAGCGCATCCGCGAGGCCGCACGCCTGGGTTTCACCCGCATCCTCGCACCCAAGACCCCGGCCAAGCCGCCCAAAGGCACCACCCTCGTCGCCGTCCAAACCCTCGGCCAGGCGCTGGAGCATCTGGGATAACAGCGAATCGATCATCAACGATAGCTTGATGGATATAGAGGCCTTGTTCTCGGTGCCTGTCAATCAACGATTGGCCTAGCCACCAGCCACTAGCCACCATTCATCCATCAATTCTCCATTCCCTTCCGCCCGACTTGGCCGATAGAACGGGTATGCCGAGCATTGCCAGAAAGCTGTTGTCTTGCGCGTTGCCTGCCCTGATCGCCTGGGCCGTTCTCGCCGTGTCGCCGGCCCACGGGCAGATCCTGCGTGGCGAGTGGGTCGATCGTTCGCAGCAGTCGATCGACGAGCACCGCAAGACCCAGGTCGTCGTTGTCGTGCTCAACGAAAACGACCGCCCGATCCAAGGTGCGCAGGTCCACCTGGAGCAGGTCCGGCACGACTTTGTCCTGGGGATCGCCGTCGGTGACGCCGGCCCGCCGACCGGCGACGCGGGCGAGCTCCCGGTCTGGCGTTGTTTCAATGCGCTGGCGCTGGACCGTCTCACGGATTGGCTGATCGACCCGCCGACGCCGGCGCAGGAGGTGGACGCGGCCGCCGAGCAATGGCACGACTGGCTGGACCCGGTCGAGGTCAGCTACGGGCCCGTGCTCTCTGCCGATGCGGCGCGGATCCCTGAGCGTGTGTTGTCGCTCGACACGTCGCCGCTGCGTTCGGCCGTCCACGAACGCGTCGGGCGGGCGCTCCAGGTCAGCGACCGCGTCGACCGATTCGATCTTTACGCCGACCTGACGGGCCATGCGCTGCTCGAGGACCGCCTGGGCGCCGGCATCCTCAACATGCTCTACGACACCGCCGGGGCGCGCCGGCCTGACGCCGCGATCTGCCTGCGCGTCCGCGATGGGCTCGACACCCGTCGCTCGGCACAGCTCCGCCAACGCATGCGCGCCCTCGGGGTTCGGCAGGTCCACTTCGACGCCGTCACGATCGACCAGTCCTTCCCGGGCACGGTCAATGCGCCCTCCCTCGAGCGCATCCTCAACGACCGCATCGCGCCGCTCGACACACGCATCACCATCGCCAACCTCAACGTCGCCGGCTCGTCCGATGTCGCCGCCGCGATCAACCTCGAGACCGTGCTGCGCCTGCTGTTTGCGACGCCCAACATCCACGGCATCTACCTCGCCGGGATGGCCGGTGATGACCTGGCCGAGCCCGCCAGCGCGTTGATCGACCAGGCCGGCGAACCCGCCGCCTGTGGGCAGGTCGTCGAGGGGCTCTTCCGCGGGCTGTGGTGGACCGACCTCACGCTGCCCAGCGACGACATCGGCAACGCCCGCGCGGACGTCTTCGCCGGCCGCTACCGCATCACCGCGACCCTGCCCGATGGCCGAGTGCTCGAAACCGAAGCGCACCTGCCCAGGTCCGACGAGCCGAGGTACATCGTGCTGCAGGCCGGCCCGGGCGAGTGAGATGAGAAGCGAATCGGATGCCACACAGCAGCCCTCAGAGCAAGGCAGTAGTGTGGCACACGATCGTTTTATGACGACTTGGGTTGCGCCACGCCGCGCACGACTTCGACAAAGTGCTTGGCCTTGACGTCCAGGAAGTCGTGTACCTGGTGTCGGCAACTGATGCCGCAGGCGACCAGCGTCTGGCCTTTCTGCTGCGCCTCGCGCACGGCGGGGAACAGGCGGTCCTCGCCGATCTTCTGCGAGAGGTCGTAGTGTTCGTAGCCGAACGACCCCGCCATCCCGCAGCAGCCGGAGTCGACCTCGTTGCAGGTCACGCCGTCGATGCTGTTGAGGATGGCGTGGATGGACTTCGTACCAAAGAGCGCTTTCTGGTGGCAGTGGCCGTGCAGGAGGATATCGGGGCTGGCGTTCTGGGCGAGCTCGAAGCCCTTGATGTCCCCGGCGGCGAACGCCTCGGCGAGGAACACGTCGATCATCTTGACCCGCGACGCGACCCGCTCGCCGAGTGGCTTGTCGTCGATCAAGTCCGGCAGGTCGTCGGTCAGCGCGGAGCAGTCGCTGGGCTCGAGGCAGAGCAGGGGGGTGTCGGGTGTGTCGCCCACGGCGTCGAGTTTGCTGAGCACCCGCTGGCCGTTGCGTTTCGCCTCGTGCACGAGCCCCTTCGACAGGCGTGGCCGCTGTGCATCGCCGGCGTTGGCGAGCGTGACGCGGTAGCCGCAGGACTCGAGCAGCTCGACCGCGGCGAGGCCCACGTTGGGCTCGAAGCAGTTGGACCAGGTGTCCACAACCAGCGCCACCTCGCCCAGCGGTGCCGGGCGGTCGGCGGACGGGCGTCCGCTCATCGCCTTCATGAACGTCTGCTTCGCGAACGCCGGCATCGGGCGACGGCGGTCGATCCCCGACAGCTTCTCGAACACCCACTTGTAAGGCCCGAGCTTCTGCACGAAGTTGACCACCGGGGACATCGGCCCGGCCAGCAGATGCGCCTTGTCCGGCATCCGCCCGATCAGCTTCGCGCCCAGCGGCGTCCCCTTCTTGTCGTAACGCATCTGCGCGACGTCCGCCTTGAGCTTGCTCATGTCCACCGCGTTGGGGCACTCGGTCTTGCACGCCTTGCACGACAGACACAGCGAGAGCACGTCTTTGATCCGGTCGCTGGTCAGGTCGTTGTCGCCGAGCTGGCCCGACATCGCCATCCGCAGCGCGTTGGCCCGGCCGCGCGTGGTGTGCTCCTCGTCGCGCGTCGCCATGTACGACGGGCACATCGTCCCGCCCCCGACCTTCCGGCACGCGCCCACCCCGTTGCACTGCTCGACCGCCAGCCGGAAGCCCTCGGCCTTGCTCGAGCCCGGGAGTGCCTGGCCCGTGTAGCTGAAACTCGCGGGGACCTCGGCCACACGGTACGCGTCGCCGTAACGCAGGAACGCCGGGTCCACCATCGACGGCGTGTCGATCACCTTGCCGGGGTTCATGATGCCCGTCGGGTCGAAGAGCGCCTTGAGCTGCTTGAATGCGCCGTAGAGCTGCGGGCCAAAGCACTGCTCGATGAACTCGCCGCGGACCATCCCGTCGCCGTGCTCGCCCGCGACGACCCCGCCGTACGCGGAGACGAGGTCGAACGACTTCTGCGCGATGCGGTGCATCTTCGCGCGGTGCTCGGGCAGGTGCAGGTCGACGGCTGGGCGGAAGTGGATCACACCGACCGACGCGTGGGCATACATCGATGTCTCGATGCCCTCGGCGGTGCAGGCCTCACGCAGCTTGCCGATGTACTCGGAGAGCACCTCGACGGGCACACAGGCGTCCTCGACAAACGCCTGGCCTTTGACGGGGCCGGGCACGTTGGAGATGAGCCCGAGCCCGAGCTTGCGTGTTTCCCAGACGTCACGTTGGCCCTCCGCGTCGGTCCGGAGGATGTGCTGCTGCCCGACGCCGGCGGCTCGCATGTCGTCGGCGAAGCGGTGGACCTTGTCGGAGGCGTCGGCCTCGCTCTCGCCGAAGAACTCGCAGATCAGCACGGCCGCGGGGTCGCCTTCGATAAACGTGGCCATGTGCCGGGTCGAGGGGTTGACCTTCGCCGCGCGCAGCACGAGCCGATCAAGCAGCTCGACCGCCGAGGGGCCGTGCGCATTGATCGCGGGGACGTGGGCGAGTGCGTCGAGGTCGTCGTCGAAGTGGACGACGCAGACGGCGGTGGCCTTGGGCAGGGGGGTCAGCCGGATCTTCGCTTCGAGCAGGAACGCGAGGGTGCCTTCGCTGCCGACGACGAGGTTGCCCAGGTGCCAGGGGCGTCGGCCCGCGTTGATCTCGCTGCGTGGTCCGATGGGCCCGGTGTAGCCCGCGCCGTCGACGAACTCGTCGAGGTTGTAGCCCGACACGCGCCGCATGACCTTGGGGTAGCGCTCCGCGATCTGCTCGCGGTGGGCCTCGATGAGCTCGCGCACGCCGTGGTACAGCGCCGCCTCGCGTGGGCCGGCCGTGTTACCGATGCACTTCTCGTCCCAGGACTCGGGGTCGTGTGGGTCGAGTTCGAGCACCGTGCCGTCACTGAGCGCGACCTTGCATGCAAGCGTGTGGTCGATCGTTTTGCCGTAGACGATCGAGCGTGTGCCCGAGGTGTTGTTGCCGACCATGCCGCCGACGGTCGCGCGGTTGCCCGTGGCGGGGTCGGGCGCGAAGTGGAGGCCCATCGGCTTGAGCTGTGCGTTGAGCCGGTCGCGTACGACGCCGGGCTGCACGCGTGCCCACTGCTCTTGTTCGTTGATCTCGAGGACGCCGTCCATGTACTTGGAGACGTCGATGACCATGCCCGGGCCAAAGGTCTGTCCCGACAGCGAAGTGCCGCCGCCACGGGGGGTGATGGCCAGGCCGTGCGCATGGGCGGCCTTGATCGCGGTGACGCAGTCGTCGGCATCGCGTGGGACCACGACGCAGGCGGGCATCGTCTGGTAGTGGCTCGCGTCGGCGGCGTGGATCCCGCGCGTGGTCTGGTCGAAGGAGACCTCGCCGCGCAGCGCATCGCGCAGCTCGCGTTCGAGTTCACGGGCCTTGAGTTCCGGAAGTGTGGGTGTCGCAGTCATCGGTCGGCATTCTAAGGCCGACGCCGATTCCCGCGCGGGTGGGGGGCGACATTTTTTTAGCGGCTTAGCGGCTTAGCGGCGCGTCCGCGTGATGCGTCGGCGGTAGGTGGTCTGACTGAATCGGTCGTAGACGCGGTCGCCGCTGATCGACTGGCCGTCACGGGTCAGCGTCAGGGTGGACTCGTAGACGGTTGCCCGCTCGCCGTACACCACGCTCGGGGCCTGGTCGTTGCGGCCGAGGTACCACGGGTCGATCGTGCCGGGGCTGGCGTCGGCGAGCGCGCGCTGGGGGTCGGCGTCCATCGTCAGCGAGCGGGCCTGGCCCGGGCCTCGGTAGAGCAGGCCGTGGTCGGGCTCGGCCCACGCGTAGGTCGCGGATCGCGTTGCGCAGCCGCCCGTGAGCAGCAGGGTAAGCGCGAGCAGCAGGGCGAGCGGGGTGTGGCGTGGGAGCGTCATGGCGGGTCAGGTGCGAGCCGTGTGCCACCGGACCGGGGCGGGGCGGTTCGGCTGGGCGTACCCCGAAGTCTACGCCGGGAAACGTGGGAATCGAAGTTTTTTCGCGTGTTTGTGGCGTGTTTGCTCGGGGCTCGGGGTGACGGGTTGTGCGGGATGTTGCCCAGAGGCCCCATCGTGACACGTCGCGTGCGGGGCCTGGCTTGACGCCGGGGCGTTGGCGATTGATAATGCGTGGCTCAAGATTGCAGGGCCAGCGTGGCCCTGAACTTCTGGCAACCGCCACGCCGCAGCCGCGGCCGCCGCACACCACGAGGGCCCCGCCAAAAACGGGGTACACCACCATGGCCAACTACACCGGCCCCAAAGTCAAGCTCTCCCGCCGCGTCGGCGTCCCCATCGCCGACATCCCCAAGCACACCGGCAAACGCCAGCTCAACCCCCCGGGCATGCACGGCTTCCGCGGCCGACGACTCCGCGACTACGGCGTGCGTCTCAACGAAAAACAGAAGCTCCGCTTCCACTACAACGTGATGGAAAAACAGTTCCGTCGCTACGTCGCAGAGGCCGGCCGCAAACCCGGTAACACCGGCACCGTCATCCTCCGACTCCTCGAGCAGCGCCTCGACAACGTCATCCGCCGCCTTGGCTGGGCACGCACGATCTGGCAGGCACGCCAGATGGTCGCCCACGGCCACATCAAGATCAACGGCAAGAAGGTCGACCGGCCTTCCTATCAGGTCCTGATCAACGACGAAATCACCCTCAAAAAAGACAACAGCTCCAAGCTCGTCCGCGAGAACATGGAGTCCCTCCCGGGCCACGAAGTCCCCGGCTGGCTCGAGTACAACCCCTCGACCCTCGCCGCCAAGGTCGTCGCCACCCCCACCCCCGACCAGGTCCCCTTCGACGTCAACATGAACCTCATCGTCGAATTCTACCGCTAAGGCGGATTGGGCAGTGAGGGATTGGGAGTCTGGAAAGAAACCAAACAACCCACGAAACCCACGGATTTTGTCCGTGGGTTTTTTCATTGCAAGCAGTCAAGCAATGTAACCACGAAGACACGAAGGCGCGAAGGGAGGCAACAAGACAGTTAGGCCACAGATTTCACAGATCGGCACAGATTTTCGGTTTGTCTTGATCTGTGTGCATCTGTGAAATCCGTGACCACTCCCCGCTCCCTGCCTTCCTTCGCGTCTTCGCGCCTTCGTGGTTAAACTCCGCTCTGGAAACAAACCATGAACAACACCTTCCCTGACCGACCCGCCGACAAGAAACGCCTCGAAGAAGGCGACACCTTCGCGCCCAAGTTCGACGAGCACGGCCTGATCCCCTGCATCACCACCCACGCCGACACCGGCGAAGTGCTGATGTTCGCCTACATGAACGCGCTCTCGCTACAGAAAACCATCGAGACGGGGCTCGTCCACTACTGGTCCAGAAGCCGCGGCAAGCTCTGGCTCAAGGGCGAGTCGTCGGGCATGTCCCAGCACGTCGTTGAGCTCCTCACCGACTGCGATCAGGACGCCCTCGTCGCCCGTGTCACCATCGGCAAGGCGACCAAGGGCGGCGTCCAGGCAAGCTGCCACGTCGGCTACCCCAACTGCTTCTACCGCGCGATCCCGACGGGCGTCGGCGAAGGGGCGGACGTGCCCAAGCTCGAAACCGTCGCGGAGAAGGTGTACGACCCGGATGAGGTGTATGGGCAGTAGGTGATCAGGCTCAACACGAAGGCCACAGAGACACAGAGAGCACTGAGGAAAATCGCTTTGTGGCCTCTGTGCCTCGGTGGCTTTTGTGATTCGATGATGACTCAGCATATAGTAGAAAACCGCCCGGACTGCGACAGGAACGTCAGCGGGTTGTCGTAGCTGATGCGTTCGATGGTTTCTTGCGTATGGCCACGCAGGCGCATCTCCTGCTGGCACTTGGGGACGGCCAGTGGGTCGGAGCAGCCCCAGTCGCCGGCGGAGTTGATCCACAGCCGTTCCTGGCCGTAGCACTCGATCACGTCGGCGGCGCGCTGCGGGGTCATCTTCGTCTCGGGGTAGAGCGTCATGCCCGCCCAGTAGCCCTTGGACAGCACGTGCCCGACGGTGTGTTCCTCGACATGGTCAATCAACACACGTTCCGGGGGGATGCGGCCGTCGTTGGCG
>JBITAC010000157.1:0-7315 GCA_044439905.1 Phycisphaerales bacterium JB063
CGACGACCCATCCACCCGCACACGCGGGCTGCCCCGGCTTGCCGACGCCGCCTGTCTCGTAGAGACTGTGTGCGTCGGCCGCCTCGGCGGTCGTCTACTCACGGGTGGCCGGCCGATCCCGCCAGAGAAAGCCGGTCACCCTATTTTTTCGCCACTTCAGCAACAGAGATTCAGTCTCAACTGAAGGGCGGGGCGCAATGATACTGCTGCCACAAGCCCTGTCAAGCGCCTGCGACTCGATCTCAACAAAATTGTTACACCCCAGCCGCGCACGAAAAAACCGACGCGGGCTCGCCGCGCCGGTTGACCTTCCTTTATCGATTACCGCCGGGCAGCCCGGCCCAATCCCTACGCCGCAGCGGCGGGCTCGAAGCCGTCACACCCCGAGGTCGCGGTGACCTTCAGGTGGATCGACGTGTTGCGCCCACACGACTCGACATAGTTCTCAGGCGCCTTCTGGGTCGTGCGAATCTGAACGAGTTGTTGTTCCTGCGGGTGGTCTTCGCCAAAGTGTGTGCAGAGCCCGCATTGGCCAGCGTGTAGTTCAAGCATGGTGTGTCTCCTTGATGCAAGAGGGTGATTACGCAATCCATTGTATCGGCCGTTTGCACCGAAAAACAAGGGCAAAACACGCAATTCGCGCAATCGATCCTGGGTCGCAGTTACAACAAAAACCGCCCGCCAAACCCCGCACGCAAGACCCCCGATTCACCCGCCCGCGCGACCGCTTCAGCCGCTGCGATCGGCCGAGGATTCACCCGCCACACGGACCGCGCCGCACAGCACATCGATCCGCACCGGCGTCTGCCCGCAGCGCTCACCGTCCGCGATCAGCGGCATCGGGGGCTGGGCCCGGACCTCGATCCGGCCCGCCCGCTCCCACCGCACCCGCGGCGAATCCAAGTGCACCCCCGCCGCGAACTCCGCGAGCAGCTTCAGCCGCTCACCGCCCGCCGGGGCACACACCAGCACCGCCTCCGCCTGGCCGTCGTCCGCCGCCGCCACGGGCACCAGCGTCTGCCCGCCCGCGCGCGGCCCGTTCGCCACCACCAGCCCGAACGCGTCGCCCCGCCACGACACCCCGCCCGCGTCGACCGTCACATCTTGCTCCGGCGCATCGCCCAGCACCTCAAACATCGCCTTGGCATACGCGAACCCGCCCCACCACTTCTTGACCTCATCATCAAGCTGTTCGTGGATCTCAACGCTCAGCCCCCCGGTGACCGCGTTGACCGCATAGCACACCTGCCCATCCCCGCGGTCCAGACGGAGCACATCGATCGCCCGCACCGCCTCGCCCAGCGCGACCTCGAGCGCCGCCTCGGGCCGCATCGGCAGGCCCAGCGACTTGGCCAAGTCGTTCGCCGTCCCCAGCGGCACGATCCCCAGCACCGGCAGCGCCGCCCCCTCAGCGCCCGGCTCACCCTCCCCACGCGACGCGAGCAGCGCATTGACCGCGAGGTGGATCGTCCCGTCGCCCCCCGCCACCACGACCCGCCCGACCCCCTCCGCCACCGCCGACGCGATCTGCCGACGCATGTCCGCCGCATCTTCGGTCTCGTGGCACACCAGCCCGGCATACGCCGCCGCCGCGCCGCGCAGCCGCGGCGCGCTGTCCGCCCGACTCGAGCCGGGGTTGATCAAGAGCCAGGCCGTCTCCCGCATGCGCGATAGCGTACCCAAGCAAGGCCGCCGCGCATACCCCGCGCCAAGGAAAGAAACGAAAAGAAGCCCGCGCTCGACGAGCGCGGGCTTCTCGGTTTGGTTTCGATGCGATGCGTAGCAGGGTCGCCGCTTAGTAGCGGTAGTGCTCGCTCTTGTACGGGCCTTCAACCGGCACGCCGATGTAGTCCGCCTGCTCGGGGGTGAGCTGGGTCAGCTTCACGCCGAGCTTATCGAGGTGCAGCCGGGCGACCTTCTCATCAAGCAGCTTGGGCAGGACGTAGACCTTCTTGTCGTACTTCTCGATGTTCTGGGCGAGCTCAACCTGGGCGATCGTCTGGTTGGTGAAGCTCGCAGACATCACAAACGACGGGTGACCTGTCGCGCAGCCCAAGTTCAGCAGCCGGCCCTCGGCGAGGATCAGCACCGCGTGGCCGTCGGGGAACGTCCACTTGTCGTACTGCGGCTTGATGTTGGTCTTGGTGGCGGCCTTGGCGAGCTTGGCCATCTGGATCTCGTTGTCGAAGTGGCCGATGTTGCCGACGATCGCCTTGTCCTTCATCTTCGCCATGTGCTCGGCGGTGATGATGTTGTAGTTGCCCGTGGTCGTGATAAAGATGTCCGCCGTCTCGACCACATCCTCAAGCGTCGTGACCTGGAAGCCTTCCATCGCGGCCTGCAGCGCACAGATCGGGTCGATCTCGGTGATGATCACGCGGGCGCCCTGGCCCTTGAGCGACTGGGCGCAGCCCTTGCCGACGTCGCCGTAACCACAGACGACCGCGACCTTGCCCGACATCATCACGTCGGTCGCGCGGTTAAGCCCGTCGATCAGCGAGTGCCGGCAGCCGTAGAGGTTGTCGAACTTGCTCTTGGTGCACGAGTCGTTGACGTTGATGACGGGGTACAGCAGCGTGCCGTCCTTTTCCATCTTCACCATGTTCATGATGCCGGTCGTCGTCTCTTCCGACGCGCCCTTGCACTGCTCAGCGACCTGTTGCCAGCGGTCCATCGACTGGGCCTGACCCCGCTGGAGGCACTTGAGCACCTCGCCCCACTCCTCGGAGTCTTTGTCGGCATCAAACGCGGGGACTTCGCCAGCCTTCTCAAAAGCAAAGCCCTTGTGGATGAGTAGCGTCGCGTCGCCGCCGTCGTCGACGATCTGCGTCGGGCCGACCACCTCGCCCGAGCCGTTGCTGAAGTCCAGCGCTGTGTCGGTACACCACCAGTACTCCTCAAGCGTCTCGCCCTTCCACGCGAAGACAGGCACGCCCTTGGGGTCTTTCATGTCGCCGCCGCCCTGGTCGGGTCGGCCTGCGACGACGGCCGCGGCGGCCTGGGGCTGGGTCGAGAAGATGTTGCACGACACCCAACGCACCTCCGCGCCCAGCATCTTCAACGTCTCGATCAGCACCGCCGTCTGGATCGTCATATGCAGCGAACCCATGATCCGCTGGCCCTTGAGCGGCTGGCTCGCGGCGTACTCCTCACGGCAGGCCATCAGCCCGGGCATCTCCTGCTCGGCAAGCTCCATCTCCTTACGGCCCCAGTCGGCCAACTGCTGAAGCTCCTCGATCGAGGCGCCGGGCGAGATCTTGTACGTCAGCCCGTTCGAGGCCGTATCGATCGCGCAGTGCGGGGAAGTAAAAGCGGGGGCGGTCGCGGTCGTCATGGGGTCGTCCTTGGTAGAGAAAGTGTCTTGGGTAAGGGGTAAAGGGTCTATCAATTGATCGGTCGTTCGCCTGGGAGACGGCCCAAACCGGTCCCCGCCGGGGCAAAAACTACTTACCGGCACTTGCTAACAGCAACGCGGGCCCCGTCGCGTCGGGCTCGGGCGCGAGCGGCTCGCACCGCACGTCGGATAACCCCGCCTCACGCATCATGCGCCTCAGCACACCGGGCTTGAAACCCGCGTGGACCTGCCCCATCTGTCGGCGAAAGCCATCCCGGCTATGCGCCAGCAGATCAAGCACCACCACACGCCCGCCGGGCCTCACGACGCGTGCCATCTCCGCGATCGCCGCGGCCGGGTCCTCCAGATACGTCAGCACCAGCACGCAGAGCGTCGCGTCACAGGCGTCGTCATCGATCGGCAGCGCGGTGAGTTCGCCGCGCTTGAGCGTCGTGTTCTTCGCGTTCTTGAGCCGACGCCGCGCGGCCTTGAGCATCGCCGCATTGTTGTCCACGCCGATCACCTGCCCCACATACCCGGCCAGGTCGGCCGCCAACGCCCCACTCCCGCACCCCAGGTCCGCCACCGTCCAATCCGACGGCAGCAGCGCCAGCATCGCGTCGCGTGTGAAGGATCGGCCGTACAACTCGTGCCGGATCTCGTCCCACGCCCCCGCCGCGTCCGCGAAGAACGAGGCGGCGTCCTGCTCACGCGCATCGAGCATCCGCTTGAGCCGGACCGCGTCCTGCCCCAGCGCCGCCCAGCCCGCCGAGTTGTCCCGCGCGACGACCCACAGCTCGCGCTGCGCCGGCGCGAGCTCATCGAGCACCACCTGGTAGAGGTTCGTCGTCCCCCGCCGCTGGCTCACGACCCAGCCCTCATCCGCGAGGATCTTGAGGTGGCGCGAAACCGTCGACTGCGGGAGCTGCACGACCTCGCACAGGTCCGAGACACCCAGCTCCTGCCCCGCAATGAGCGCGAGCAGCCGGAGCCGCGTCGCGTCCGCGAGCGACGCCATCCACTTGAGCAGGCGGTCGGGTTGGGTCGGGGTCTGTTCCATCGTCGTCCCATTCATCCGTTCATCCGGATGCACGAATAGTATAGCCACTCCTGCCTCCGCTGTCCGCCGTGCCCACAACAGATTGAACGCGTCGGGCCATCACGCGACTAAACCCTTGCCCGATCGTCCCCGCACGCGATACAATCGCCTTCCCACAGGAGACTTATGCCTGCCTACCGCCCCACGATCGCGTTTTTGGCCCTGGTGACGCTGCTGCTTGCCTTGCCCGGCTGTGAGACCGAGACGCGTGTGCTCAACAGCACGTGGACCGACAGCTTCGGCGAGATCGCCGACCGCCGGCCCGAGCCGCAGGAATCCCTCGACCCCAACGACCCGCATGTCCGCTCGCCCCAGGGCTACGCGGTCGAGGTCGCGCGTTTCAGCGGGCCCGACGCGTCGGTGCAGGCCTTCCGCCTCGCCGCCGACCTCCGCACCGAGGCCGGGCTCGGCGACCTCTGGCAGAGCGAGGGCAGCCAGAGCGCCATCGTCTACGCCGGCCGATTCCGCGACCCCCGCAGCGACCGCGCCAAGGGCATGCTCCAGGTCGTCCGCGCCGCACAGTTCAACGGCGGCCGACCCTTCGCCGGCGCGCAACTCGTCGCGCTCTCGGGCGACGGCGGCGAGCAGGACATCTACAACGAACACGACCTGCGCAACTACCGCGGCAGGATCACCCTCCAGATCGGGTTCTACGACGTCAACTACGGCAACAACTACCGCGCCGCCGCCGAAACCGCCGTCCAGGTCCTGCGCGACCAGGGCGAAGAGGCCTACTTCTATCACGGACCCAACCGCTCGCTCGTCACCGTCGGCCTGTTCACCCGCGCCCAGGCCCTCGTGCCCAACGGACAGACCGAGATGTACAGCCCCGCCGTCCGCGCCCTGCAAGAACGCTTCCCGCACAACCTCATGAACGGCGTCACGTTCGAGCGACGCGAAAACGGCATCGGCGGTGTGCAGCAGTCCTTCCTCGTGCCGGTGCGATGAGTTTCAAACAACCATCTAAACCTAAACAAGCCCACGGTTTTATCGCGGGTTCCACCAGTGGGAACACCGTGGGTTTCCTGAGGCGTGATCCCGCAGCGTTGCCGCTCGCAGCGCTCGCGTCAAAGCCGCGGGCTTGTGACACCCATCGGTGCAGCTTTACCGTGCTTGTCCAGCCCGGTCGAGATTAGCGCACAGCTTCTCCACCAACACGCGTTTCACCTCCGGCATCGTCGGGCACGCATCGCCCAATAGCGCTTGCATGCTCGTCACCGGTCGGCCGTGCAGCCCGCAGGGGACGATGAGCTTGAAGTGGTCGAGGTTCGTCGTGACGTTGAGCGCGAGGCCGTGCAGCGTGGTGTTGCGTCGGATGCGGACGCCCATCGCGCAGAGTTTCTGCGTCGGCGTGCCATCGCCCGGGTCGACCCACACCCCGGCCGCCCCGCACTCGTTGTGGCCGACGATCCCCCAGTGCTCGGCCGTGTCGATGACGGTCTGCTCGAGCAGCCGCATGTACCTGCTCAGGTTGAGCCCGAAGTCGCCGAGCTTGAGGATCGGGTAGACGACCAGCTGGCCCGGGCCATGGTAGGTGATGTCGCCGCCGCGGTCGGTCTCGTGGGTCTCGACGCCCGCGGCCGCGAGTTGTTCGGGCGTCGCCACCAGGTGGTCGGCCACGGCCTTGCGACGCGTCAGGGTGACCACCGGGTCGTGCTCGACCAGCAGCACCGTCGGGGGCGATTCCCCGGCGATCACGGCCTCATTAAGCGCACGCTGCCGCGCCAAGGCCGGGCCATACGCCTCACGCCCGAGGTCGGCCACCACCAGCGGTCCGCAACGGGTTGTCAGGTCCTGAGGGGGCATTGGTCGATAACCATCACACGGAGGGCAGGTTCGGCCTGCTTAGCGTATGATATGCGGCTCGGAAAATCCCGCGCTATGGCCCAAATCCACCCTACTGCAATCATCGACCCCCTGGCGAAACTCGCCGACGACGTCGTCGTCGGCCCGGGCTGTGTCATCGAAGGCGCCGTCACCATCGGCGCGGGCACCAAGCTCACCGGCCAGTGCTACCTCAAAGGCCCCATGACCATCGGGCAGGGCAACACGCTCTACCCCTTTGTCACGCTCGGATTCGAGGCACAGGACTGGAAGGCCGACCCCTCACGCGAAGGGCCCGGCACGCTCATCGGCGATGGCAACGTCTTCCGCGAAAGCGTCTCCATCCACCGCGCGTCCAAGGACGAGCACCCCACCACCATCGGCAACAAAAACTACTTCATGTCCTGCAGCCACGTCGCCCACGACTGCATCGTCGGCAGCGACTGCATGTTCGCCAACTCCGCACTGCTCGGCGGGCACTGCGAGGTCGGCGACCGGGTCATCATCGGCGGCAACGCGGGCGTCCAGCAGTTCTGCCGAATCGGCCGGCTCTCCATGCTCGGCGGCGCGGAGGGCATCACCATGGACCTCCCCCCCTTCTGCATGGTCCACCACACCAAACAGGTCTCCGCGCTCAACCTCATCGGCCTGCGACGCGCCGGGCTCCGGCCACACATCGCCGCGCTACGCGAAGCATTCAACACCTACTACCGGCACGGCATCCCCGGCGGCAAGGCGCTCGACATGATCGACGCACAGCCCATCGGCGAAGACCCCTGCGTCCGCGAGTTTGTCGACTTCATCCGTTCCAGCAAACGCGGCGTCACCGGCTACGGCGAATCCTTCAAGCACCGCCCCTGGCTCAAGCCCGAGTTCTATGCCCAGCAGGCCAACGGCGCGGACTGATTCAGAACCAACATCTGCACACGTTTAGCGGGCGACGCGCAGCGTCCCGCGTTCGTATTCATATAACCACAATACAGACGCGGGACGCGGCGCGTCGCCGCGAAAAAAAGCGCCAACACAAACCGCACCGACACGGTCCAAGCGCGTAGCGT
>JBITAC010000158.1:0-6827 GCA_044439905.1 Phycisphaerales bacterium JB063
GACGGCATTTCTCTTCGTGCTGATTCCGAAGAAGAGATATGGCGGCGCCATGTTCAGGTTGTTTCGGCCATACGAGATTCAATGGGGTTGGTCTTTTTCGAAGAAATCAACCCTGGGGCATCAAGTATACAGGTGCATCAATCCAGTGAGATGCCGTCGCCTTGGGGTGACCAACTGGTTTATTCCATGCTGGCCTCCGAATCGGGGGGAAGGTTAATGACGATTCGGCCCAGCATCTTGTATGCCGCTCCCTTGCAAGAAGGAACTGATCTCCCACAGAGTTCAGTGATCTATGTTGATGTCTCGATCGTATCCGGAGATTCTAATGGCGTGAGGCATACGCGTAAGAAAAGATTTG
Organism: Phycisphaerales bacterium JB063; assembly: GCA_044439905.1. Taxonomy (GTDB): domain Bacteria; phylum Planctomycetota; class Phycisphaerae; order Phycisphaerales; family Phycisphaeraceae; genus JAHQVV01. The sequence goes on from JBITAC010000158.1 coordinate 359, forward strand.
TCTGGAACGAAGGGGCGAATGCTTGGCAACCGGTAGAATATTACTTGCTTAACGGCCAAACGATGATGTTGGAGTTTTTTTAGACTTCATTCTTATTCTATGAAAGGTGTTTCGGTGAAACTGTCATGTATGCGAATTTGTGCGGCTGTTCTTTTTGTGATGTGGTCAACCGCCGCCACGGCGTTAGTGTGCCAAGGGCTTGATGACGCAGGCAACACACATCAGTGGACATGCCCCGATGACGATGGATGGGAATGCGGCCCTTTGGTAAAAATTTTCGACGACAACACCGGGGCGCATATTGGGTATGCAGGGACATGCAAGTGCGAGATCGAAGAATAAAAAACTCTATACCGTATGGTTGCGCTTAGCTTCACTAGCCCTTTGCATCTCCGCAAGGGGCTTTTTGTTTTTGGGTTAAGCCTGTAAGGAAAGCCGATTGTCGGTATGATAAGTATCTCATGATTCCTGCTGACCCACAGAATTTGCTGCGCCTAGTGGAGCGACTCCGGCTGGTCTCCATGCTGCTGGTGATCGTGGCCCTGGGTGGGGTCGCGTTGGCACTTGTCGTACCACTGCCTTCAGGGGCTGTCACGGGTAATGAGGCCAACACGAACGCTTTACGCCCGATCCCCGATCTGCGCAAAGACACCGATGCGTTGGTCCGCCAGACCGCTTCACGCCAGCTGATCCGCCCGCCCCAGGTAACGGCCGCTGTGCGTGACAACGGGCAGGCCCGGCGTTTGCTCGCCAAGCTCAAGCTCCAGGGCGTGTTGCAGATGAACGGCCACACGCAGGCCTATGTGCAGGTCGAGGGGCAGGGAGTCGTGACCGTGCGTGAGCAGGACTCGGTATTGGATTTTGTCGTCACGCGGATCGACCCTGCGGGATATGTCCACCTTTCGCTGGACGGGGTTGAGGTTACACTGTCCCACTGACCTTCCGTGGATTGGATCAACGTCTATGTCTCGACAACCAACACGATTCCGATGGGGCCGGGTTCCGGGGTTTCGGATTCCGGGGTTCCCTGTTTTCGGTTCCGGGAGGATGGGTGGGCTCAAGCCGCTGGGTACTGCCGTCTGTCTCGGCGCGGCCTTCCTTGCCTTCGACGGCCGCCCCGCCTTTGCACAGAACGACCCCTTCCGCCCAGGAGGTAATCAGGGCGGCGGGGGTGGCCGCGGTCAGGATGTGATCACGAGTGTCGAGTTTGTCGATACGCCGGTGACCTCAATCTTCCGGATGATCTCGGACATGACCGGCTGGTCGATCGTCGCCAGCGAGCAGGTCTCGGCCAACCCGCCGAACATCGACCTGTGGATCAAGAACATGCCCCCGGAGCGGGCGCTGGAAGAAGTCGCGCGTCTGGCGGGGCTGGTCGTGGAGCGCAACGGCAACACGGTCCACGTGATGACCTACGAGGACTACTCGCGGATCTATGGCGTCGAGCAGCGGGTCGTCTCCGTCGAGCACGCCGAGGCGGCGCGCCTGGTGCCGGTGCTCCAGCAGTTTGTCGATGGCGAACAGGCCAAGATCGTCGCGGACGCCGAAAGCAACCAGCTGGTCCTGCTGGTCGGCGAGCCGATGATCGATCGGCTGGTCGAGTTGATCGCCACGCTGGATGTGCCGTTTGAGCAGGATGTCCTCCGAGCCGTCCGGCTGGACTACCTTGAAGCGACGGAGATCGTCTCGACGCTCCAGCAGTTCCTGAACACCTCCGCCCAAGGCAGCCCCAACACGGGCACACGCCGCCCGGGCGAAGCGGCCCCCGCGGCCGAGGGAAACGATGGTGTGGTGCGTGCCGGCAGCAGCTGGGGCGTCCAGTTCATGGTCGAGCCCACGCTCAACACGATCCTGGTGCGCGGCCGCGAGGCCGATGTCGTGCGGACGCTGGAACTTATCGAGAACTTAGATGTCGATCCTGGCGTCTCGGTGGTCAGCTATGGGATGTCGCATACTAATGCGGCCGACGCCTACGACACCCTGCAGGCCATCATCGAGACGGACCGGCAGAGCGATGCCTCCGCCCTGACGCGCCGCCTCAAGGTCGGCGTCAGCGAGCAGAACAACCGGATCGTCGTGCAGGGGACCGAGGCGGATCACCGCTACGTCGAGGCGTTGATCCGCGAGATCGACAAGCCGTTGCCTGCGGGGACCGGCGGCGTTCGGGTCTACCGCCTGGAGAACACCTCGGCCGCCGAGGTCGCGGCGGTCCTCAACGGCCTGATCGAGTCGGCGGACGACCTGGAGGGCCGTTCCGGCAACCGGGGCCGCAGTCGCAGCGGACGCAACAGCCCGAGCAACTCGGCGGGACGGCGCTTGATCCGAGAGGATGGTGGATCGGCAAGTAATCCGGGAAGCGAACTCGGGCCTGGCGGCGCTCTTGGCGGTGCCTCTGGCGAAGCCGGCGAAGGCACCGGCGACCTGTTCCAGGCACGCATCACCGAGGCCACCGACATCAACGCGGTCGTCATCCGTGCGACCGCATCAGAACACGCCGAGTTCGAGGCGTTGATCCGCGAGCTCGATGCACCACGCGACCAGGTGCTCCTGGAAGTCACGCTGGTCAGTGTCCGCTCGACCGACAGCTTTAACCTCGGGCTCGAATTGGCGGGTGCGGCGGTCAACGGCAGCGGAACCGACCTGATCGGGCTGACCTCGTTCGGCATCGGCGCGGTGAACTCGGCGACGGGCGATATCTCCCTGACCTCGCCGCCACCCACGGGCCTGAACTTTGCGATCTTCGATACCTCCGACTTCTCGGTCGTCCTCAACGCCCTGGAGACCGTCGGCGACACCCGCATCCAGTCCTCGCCCAGCGTGTTGGTTCAGGACAACGCCCAGGCCCTCATCCGCCAGGTCTCGCAGGAACCCGTCGAGCGTGTCAGTCAGGGCGACAACACTACTGTCACCGGCTTCGAAGAGTTCGTGGACGCAGGCACTGATATGCTCGTGATCCCCCACATCGGCCCGCGCGATACCCTTCGGATCGAGTACTCGATCCAGCTCAGCTCGTTTGGAGAGCGCACCGCCGGGCAGGCAACATCCAACCTTCCGCCGCCGCGTTTTGAGAACGCGATTCAGGGCACCGCCCGCGTCCCTTCGGACTACACCATCGTGCTCGGCGGCCTGGTCAACCGGCGTGAGGGGATGTCCGAGGATTCGGTGCCGCTCCTGTCCGACATCCCGGTAGTCGGTGAGTTGTTCAAGAGCCGCGAAGCTGGCAACACCAGCGAGACGCTGTTTGTTTTTATCCGCCCGATCATCATGCGCGACCCGACCTTCGCGGACCTGATCCAGCTCAGCGAGCGCGAGATCCGCAAGGCCCGTTTGGCACGCGATGAGCAGCTCTTCAACGACCTGCTTCCGATCACCCCGACCACGCTGGATGCCGCTGCCCCACCGCTCCCCGCACCAGGAGACGCTGAATGAGGCCGTCTGCAAGGGTATGGGCATGGATCACGTTGGCCGGGCTATTGGGGGCAACAAGTCTCCTGCCTGGGTGCGCGTCTAGCCGCTCCCGGCATCAGGCGCAGCAGCGCCTGGAACGGTCGATCGCCGAGCGTGACCGGGACCGGGCCGAATCGTCAGAAACGTACGGCAAAGCAATGGAGCTGATCGCGGGAGGCAACCATGCCGACGCGGTGCCGCTGCTGGTGGAGTCGGTTTCGCTGAACGAACGCAACCTCTACGCCTGGACGGCCCTAGGTCAGGCGCGTTTTGCGCTGGGGGATATCCAGGGGGCGCTGGTTGCGCTGCACCGGGCCACGGAGGTCGGTCCGGCCCACGCCTCGACGCACTACAACGAGGGGGTCGTCCTGCAGGCCGCGGGCCGATACCACCAGGCGGCGGAGGCCTACGAGGCGGCGCTGACATTGGACCCCGACCTGCTTGAGGCCGCCGAAAACTTGGCACGGTGCTACACACTCCTACGCATCAAGCCCGAGCGGGTGCGCGATCTGGTAGACCAGGCCCTGCTGATCGAGGTCCGCCCCGACTGGCGGATTTGGCTGCAGCGTGTGCGTCAAAACCTGGACGAAGAAGCTACGCGGGAGTCTGCCGAAACCCCCTGAATCGATCGTTGACTCGAATCTATTCCATCCGCCTGTATGGGCGATACTGACCGGAGGCATCATCATGTCGTTAGGAAACACAATCAAAAAGGGTTGGATGTGGCTTGTCGGCGCGCTCGCCGCCACGGGAGGTGCGATATGGGGTCTCCTCGCCTGGATGGGGGGCACGGCCGCGACCGTTGGCGGCGGCAGCGGTACCGCCGCTGTAGCAACCGCCATGACGGCTGCATTCGTGCTGTCCTTTTCCGACAAGGGCTGGCTCGATCAATTCCAGGAGCCTGCCGACGAGGCCTTCGCTCTGGCCGACCGGTCCAAACCCGAAGAAGCAGCCAAGGTGCTGGACGAAGTCGATGAGCAGATCGCATCCTTTGTCCAGTCGATCGACGACGGGACCGCCGAGGTGGATGATCCTGAAAGAGCTACCGTCCACGCCGTCCGTGCCGACGCAGCGTGGGAGATCGTGCGGCAGACTGTCGCCTACCAGTCGTCCGGCGACCGCGAGCAATGGGCCGAACAAGTTTCCGAACTCCTCGACGGCCATCCCGAATCCGGGGACGCTATGAAGTACGGCCTCGAACTCGTCGAGCCCCGGATCGATGAGGAAGACCTCGTCGCGTTGATGCAGGCGGAGTTGCCGATAGCGGCGCGGGGGAGCGTGGTCGGTGCGATCATCGCACGGCGTCAGGTGGCCGAGACGGCCCCCACCCCGGCGGATGCGCGCTTCCTCGAAGACATCCTGCTTGAGGTCTACGAGACCCCGGAAGGCGCTTCGGTCGTTACCGAATACGTCAAGGTGCAGGACGCGCTGGGCGAGGCCGATGCGGCGAACGCGGTGCTGGAGACAATGCTCCAGCTTGCGCCGGACTCGGCGACCGGTGCCGCCGCGGCCAAAGCCCGCATGCGTGACGCGGCCGAGGACTCGGGCCTGGCGGTCCGGCTCTACCAGCAGTACCCCGACACGATGGCGGGCGATGCGCTCCGACCGATGTACGTCCAGGCCCTCGCCCGTGAGGGACGAACCGCCGAAGCGATCCAAGAGCTGGTCGCCGAGACTTGGGAGGACCGCCACGACGAACCGGCGAAGGTCGCGGCCTTGGTCTACAGCCGTGCCCGCACGATCGCGACAAACAACCCAACAGGCAACACACCTGTTCCGGGGGCGGGGGTTGACATTTGTGTGTCGTTGGCTGAGCGCCTGCTGATCGAGGGGGAGACCGTTTTCCCCGCCGCGCTCTTGTTGGAGGTGCTGGCGCAGGGCCAAGCCCTACCGGTCAACCAGATGACACGTCAGCCGCTGCGTGACGCAACACTCCTGGGCGACATGGCTGACGACACCGAAGCGGCGCGGGTGGCCGAGTACCTGCTGGGGCTGGTGCAGGCGCGGCAGGACCGATGGGAAGAGGCCAAGGCCATCCTGACCGAAGTCGCCGAAGCCCCGGCGTCCTCGACGATGACCCGTGCCCATGCGTATGTCGCGTTGGCCGAGGGGCAGGAGGCCGATGGCGATTTCGATGCGGCCGTGGCCGCGATCACCGCCGCGTCGGAGGCCCTGCCCAACAGCCTGCTGCTGCGTGAGAGCCTGCGGGTGTACGAGAGCCGGCGTGTCGAGGCCGAGATCCTCGCCCGGCTTGAGCAGGAGATCGGTAGTGTCCGTGCACAGGCCGAATCAGCGTCCACGCCGGACGAAGCCATCGGGTACTACCGACAGATCGCCGAGTTGTACCTCTCCAGCGGCTTCGGGGAGCAAGCCGTGGGCGTGCTGGTCCAGGCCTCTGAAGAGTACCCCGACGAGGCCGCCGCGCCGGAGCTGTTGCGTCAGACGGTCCAGATCCTGCAGGACTACCAGCTCGACAACTTCCAGGCCCGCGTCCGTGTGCTGGAGCAACGGCTGGAGCGTGAGTACCCGGACACCAACGGATAGGCGATGAGCCAGGCACCGTTACAACGCGACCTCGCCGCTGCTCCGGGGCCATCGGGGCAGTCGGTTGGCGTACAGGGTGTCCGATGGCGCTCGGGTGAGATGCTGATCATGGTGTTTGGGGTGGCTTTGGCCATTGTGTTCCTGCGCCATGGTGAGACGACGGCCCGCTGGGCCGACCGGCCGCTGCTGCCGCGGCTGATGCTCTGGCTGCCGTTCATGGCGGTTATGACCCTGTACATCCGGCGGCGTCTGATGGACGCCATCAAACAGCCTGTGCCAGTCGGCGTTTTTTTGCTGATCGGTGTGACCGGCCTGCTTGGCCTGTGGCTGCCGCTGGCATGGGCTCATGCGGCCATGCTGACTGCGTTACTTGCAGGCATAGGAGTCTGGGGAAAGTGGACCGGGCTGCGATTCATCTTGCCCACCGTGATCTTGCTGGTGCCGCTGCGCCCGATCCCCGGATCATGGGAAACAGCAC
>JBITAC010000159.1:0-12455 GCA_044439905.1 Phycisphaerales bacterium JB063
CCGCTTCACCTTCGGCGTCGAGAACCCCGACGGCACCACCCCGGCCGGCTTCCTCTTCCGCGTCGCGTCGCTGGAGGCGGTGGGGGCCGGGGAAGCGGAGTAGCGCCTGGGTTTTACCGCAGAGGACGCAGAGAGCGCGGAGCTGTTAAGAGACGATAGATAGCGCATGTGTACCGGAATGACACGGCCAATAGGGCCATCTGTACTCATTTCTCTCAGCGTGCTCTGTGCACTCTGCGGTGATCTCCCCGCCTAGTGCTCGCGCCCCGCGAAGCCGAGTTGCTCGGCGAGCTGGTCGTCCATCTTCATCACCTGCTGTCGCTGGGTCTTGCCCATGCGCTGGGCGCGGGCCTGGGCACGGTTGAGTAGCGTGCTGCGTGCGGGGGGCGTGGCGGCGGCGAGCTTACGCGCGACCTTCGGGCCGTAGCGTTTCACCAGCACATCGTCGAGCGCGGCGAACCCGATCGCGCTGCCCGGGTCGCCCTGCCGGCCGGCGCGGCCGATGAGTTGGCGGTCGATGCGTTTGCTGTCGTTGCGCTCCACACTGATCACGTGCAGCCCGCCGAGCTTATGAACGCCCGGCCCGAGCTTGATGTCGGTACCGCGCCCCGCCATATTCGTCGCGACGGTGATCGCCCCGCGCTGCCCGGCCTGCGCGACGATCGCCGCCTCCTCCGCATGACGCACGGCGTTGAGCACGCGGTGTGGCAGGTTGCGCTCCGTGAGCAACGCACTGAGCGCCTCGCTTGATTCAACACTGCGTGTGCCGATCAGTACCGGCCGACCCGTCGCGTGCATCTGTGCCACGGCGTCGGCGACGTGCTGGAGCTTCTGCTCGGTGGTCGCAAACACGCGCTCACCCTGCCATTTGCGGATGCATGGCCGATGGGTCGGGATCCGCACCGTGAGCAGTTTGTGGTTCTGCCACAGCTCGTGTCGCGCTTCCCAGCCCGTGCCCGACATCGCGCTGAGCTTGCGGTAGCCCCGGAAAAAACGCTGGAAACTGATGCGTGCGAGCGTCTCCTTGGGTGAGGTCACGTCGACGCCTTCTTTCGCTTCTACCGCCTGGTGCAGCCCGGCCCGCCAGGAACGGTCGGGCATCAGTCGGCCGGTCGACTCGTCGACAATGACAACCTTACCCTCCTGGATCACGTAGTGCTGGTCACGCAGGAAGAGGTGCCGCGCGGTGAGCGCCTGGTTGACCATCTCCTCGCGCAGGCGTGCGCCCTGCCAGTAGCCATCAAGCCCGGCACACAACTCGGCCAGCCGACGCTTGCCGCGTCGCGTGAAGTCGGCCTCGCGGTACTGGCGGTTGATGGTGAAGTCGTCGCCCTGCTTCATCTGCTGCGCAAGCTCGGCCGCCTTCGCGAACGCGGCGAGGCGCTGCGCATCGTTGGACTCGGTCGAGATGATCAGCGGGGTCACGGCCTCGTCGATCAGGATCGAGTCGGCCTCGTCGATGATCGCGGTGTCGAGGCCGCGCATCACGAGGTGGTCGGCCCGGCCACGCAGCGCAGCGCTCCGGTTCTGCCGCAGACGTCGCGCGAGCAGCGCATCGGTCAGCCCGCGCAGCCGACCCAGCGCCAAACGGTCACGCAGGTAGTCGGCCGTGACAGATTTGTTCGTGCAGTAGGTGATGTCGGCGGCGTACGCGTCGCGACGCTCGGGCGGGGGCATGTCTTCCTTGATGAACGCTACGCGGAGCCCGCAGTACTCGTAGAGCGGACGCATCGTCTCGGCATCACGCTGCGCGAGGTAGTCGTTGACGGTGATGAGGTGGCAGCCCCGGCCGCGCCAGCCGGCGATGATGGCGGGCGAGGTCGCGACCAGGGTCTTGCCCTCCCCCGTCGCGAGCTCGACAAAGTAGTTGTGTGTCAGCCCGAGCCCCGCCGCGACCTGCACGGGGTAGTGCTCCATCTGCATCGTTCGCTTGGCCGACTCGCGGATCAGCGCCATCGCACGCAGCAGCGACTGGTCGTCGTCTTTGCCCCGGCGGTACACCTCGCGCATCTCGGCGATCTGTTCTTTGAGCTTGCGCTGACTCAGCTCGCTGAACTGGCCCGACATCGCGCAGACGCGCTTCGCCTGCGACAACAGCAGGGCCCGCCGAGGCAGGCGCTGGCGCAGGCGCCCCGTCCCGGCGTGCCACCACGCGTCGAGGCCTTTGGGCAGGTCCTTGGCGCGGTGCTTGTACGCCAGGTCGCGCCAGATATCCACGGCCGATCCGCTGAGCACGCCGTCGGCGGCGCGCGTGACGGCCGAGGTGTTCTGCTCGGGCTGGGTCGTGGTGGTCGTCGAGATCGGCATGGTTAGGGGCACGACGACAGGCCGGCTGCCTGTCCCACTGGGTTAGTTGAACCGCCGTTGGATGAGCTGACGAACGACACGGTAGGCCTGCTCGGCGATCGGCGCATCGGGGAGGGTGAACCGGGCGACAAGGGCCTGGCCCGGGCGCAGTCCGCGGTCGGCGTCGGGCGGGAGCGCGACGCGCAGCTCGAAGTAGGCCCGCGCGGTCTTGCCGGACTCGGGGTTGTCGGGGTCCATCTCAAGGTCGCCCCCGCCGGCGTAGGTCGCGGTCGGTGTGCTGAGCTGGCTGCGTCCGCTCTGCGCGAAGGACTCGATCGTGCCAACGACTTCGACGCCGGGCTCGCCGCGGACGCGTAGGCGGACGGGGTCGCCGATGGAGAGTTCGCTGCGCAGGCGTGGGCCCACCGCCTGGTCGGCGAGGACGCGGACGTACAGGTCGTCGTCGGAAACAAGTCGACCGACCGCCTCGCCGCGGTTGACGTACCTGCCGGTGATCGAGTCGCCCTGCCCGACGCTCCAACGTCCGGCGAAGGGGGCGCGGACCTTCAGATCGTCCTGCTGCTGATCGATATGCGCGAGGCGCTGCTGGAGCGCGGCGATCTGTTCGTTCACCGCGCGGGCCGACGCCGACTCGCCCTCGGCGAGCCGCTGCTGGTAGTGCGCCCGCGCCAGCCGAAGCTGTGCCCCGACGCGTTCTCGCTCCATCGTCAGCTCGGTGTTTTCACCCTGAAACAGCACCTGACCGTCCGCGTCACCCGCGGCTCGCGAACCGGTGGGCAGGACGGTGACCAGGTAGCCCTCGGTCCGCGCGTGGATGCTGGCGTGCCGGGCGGGCTCGACCACGGCCTGCGCGGTCTTCCACTCAGGCACGGGCACAAACCCCACCAGCCCGACGAGTACCGCGAGGGTCGCCGCCGTGATCATGATCGATCGGCCGCGGGTGCGGGTCAGCTCGCCGTTGGTAAACAGGTAGCGGATGAACTTGCCCGCCGGGACGAAGACAAAGCCTACCACCGCCGCGACCGCCATCGCCGCGCCGATGAAGAACAGCTTGTCGGCGACGAACCAGATGATCGTCACGGTGATAAAGATGCGGTAGAAGAACGACGCGATGCCGTAGGTCAGCAGGACGGGCCGTTCGCCGGACGTGCGGGCGGGGTCGCGGGGTCGGCGGACCTTGTAGGCGTACTTCTTTGCGAGGAAGTTGAGGTAGTCCTTACTCCGCTGCGCGAGGTTAGGCATCTCGATCAGGTCGGAGAGGATGTAGTAGCCGTCGAAACGGATGAGGGGGTTGGCGTTGAAGAGCAGGGTCGTGACCGAGGCGATAAAGATGACGTTGAACGCGAGCTGGTTGATCGTGCTGGATGGGTCCGTCCTTGCCCAGACGATCGCGGCAATGGCGGCCAGGGCGAGCTCGACATACATGCCCGCGGCGGCGACAAAGGCGCGTTGCCACTTGCTGCGCAAGGCCCACGAGCTGGACGCATCGATGTAGGGGATCGGCATGAACGCGAGCAGCATGACCCCCGTCGCGTGGACCTCGCCCCCGCTGTGCCGGCGTTTGCCGAAGTACTTGCAGCAGATGCCGTGGCCGAACTCGTGCAGGAGTTTGGTAAACACCATCGCGACATAGAGCAGCCAGAGGTTCGCCGGCGCGAGCACACCCTCAACGGCCGCGGCCGGGTCGCCCATCGTCTGCTGGACAATCAGGTCGAACTTGCCGCCCGAGAGCAGCTCGTAGAGCCCAACACCGATGAGTACACACCACAGCGCGATGCCGACGGGGCTGAACAGCCAGCCCAACACGCCGACCCATCGGCCGAGGAGTCGGTCGGGGTCGTAGAGCGGGATGCGGGCGAAGAGGATGTTCGTGAGGTAGCCGGTGACCTCGCGCTGCTTGCGTTTGCGGTAGCGGTCGAACATGCCCTCGACGTCGGGGGGGAGGTCGGCTTCGAGCAGGTTATTGGTGTAGAGCTGGCCCAGGAGCTGGATGACTTCGCCCTGGGTCGGCGCGTCGTGGCCGAGCTGCTCGGTCGCGATTTTCCAGACGTCGTCGACATTGCGTTTGCCGTCGAGCAGGCCGACGAGGTAGTAGTTGGATTCGTCGAGCCGGTAGAACTTGTTGGAGCCCGGGTCGCGCAGGACCTGCCACACCGCGTCGCGGTAGTGCTGGCGGTAGGACTGCACGAGCGAGCGTAGCCGGGGGCGGAGCTGCGCCACGCGGTACCAGGACTCGTGGAAGGTTGGGCGGTCGACGGGCATCGGGTAGTGGCCAGTGGCTAGGGCCTAGGGTTAGGTTGGGGGTCGAGCTTTGGGGGTTGGACGGTTGTGTGCAGGTGGTCAATCGCTACGCGTTGCGACGGCAGAGTTTCGGACAGTGGTTTGTGGATCTAACTTCAACGTCTCGTCACCCAACCTGGGCACTCAGCCCTCGCGCCTAACAACTCCTCACAGCCACAGCTTCATCCGGACCCAGTTCACGGCTTCGCGGGTCCACATCCAGGCGTATCGGCGTGTGCCGACATCGACCTTCGCGACGCCCTCGACGCCGGGCCTGAGCCAGTCGGGCGGGTCGTCGAGTTCGACACGGACGCGGAAAACGTTTTCGCCGTCAACCAGCTCGGCCTCGGGCTCGATGACGGTAACGGTAAATCCGACGTGGACGCCGGGGTGCGCGGTGGAGGCGAGTTGGCCGCGCGAGGGGTTGTCGGGGTAGTTCGCGCGGTCGCGTACTTCGCCGATGCGGCCGGCGGGCACCAGCAGCTCGGCGCGCAGCGCGTCGAGCGGGGCCACCTCAAACAACGGCTCGCCCTTCTCGACCTGCCCGCGCTCGCGTTGGCGCAGGTCGCCCTCGACGACGACACCCGAGACGGGGCTGGTTAGCTGGGCCTGAGCGATGCGGTGGTCGAGCAGCGCGATCTGCGCCGCGGCCCGCTGCGCGTTGGCCTGCGCGATCTCGACGGACGCGAAGTCGCCCTCCTCCCGCGCGGCGTCGGCCTGCACGTTGTACTCCCGAAGCTCGGCCACCAGCGGCGCACGCTCCAGGATCAGGTCCGTCACGTCGAGCGCCGCGAGCACGGTCGCCCCGGCCGAAACCTCGTCGTTGATCTCGACATTGACCGCCTCAAGCGTGCCTTCAAACGGCGAAGTCACGATGTGCCGCTGCGTCGTCTGCACGGTGAAGGGCGACTCGACCCGGTAAGGCCCCTTGGCGAAGAACGCCAGCGCGACGATCGCCGCGCCCGCGAGCGCGGTGAGCTTGGCCCAGGTGTGCTTGGGCCCGACGGCAGCGGCGGCGGCCTTGCGTGTCGAGGCGGCCCAGCGCGCCCCGAACCAGCGGTCGGTTTGGGAGAGCTGGTACAGCCGAGCGGTGCAGAGGTTCGCCGTGATGCGTAGTGCCTCGACGTCGTCTGCGGTGAGCACACGGTCGGGCGGGAACTCGGCGGTGAGTACGCCGACGGGCTTATCTTCGTGGCGCAGGGGCAGCGAACAGACGGCGCTTGGGCCATGCGCCTCGGAGAGCTTGCGGGCCAGGCGGTTGATCGTGGTGGTGTTTTCGGGCTCGGGGTGGACGACCTCGGCGTCCTGGTCGAGCGCCTCTTCCATCGCCGACTCGATGTCCTGCACGAGCTGCATCTTGCGGCTGAGGTCTTCGGTCTGGCTCATCGCGCGGACCTTGACGTACCGCCCGCTGACAAAGCCGACACTGACCCGCGCGGCGTGCCAGGTCGCGGCGGCCTCGTTGACCAGCGCCATCGACGCGGTCTTGAAGCGGTCGGTGCGGTTCACGGCTTCGAGGGCCTGCATCGCCGACGCGAAGACCTGCATGTCGTTGTCACGCTGCTGCAGGGAAAGGCGTAGTTCGTACAGCGAGAGCAGCGGCGTGGTGAGTTCGAGCTGCCTGCGGGCGAGGTCGGCCAGACGCGGGTCGGGCAGGACCAGGTGGAATGCGGTGAGGCCACGGACCCCCTCGTGCCCCTTGATCGGCAGGAGCACCAGGTGCGTCGTTTCACCGCGGCTGGTCGAGGGCAGTTCGAGCACCCGGCTGGCTTCGGGGATGTCGTTCTTCGCGATCTCGAAGGCGCGAGCGAGCCAGACCGGCGCGGTCTCGGGGCGGATCGTCGCTGGGCTCGTGGCGAGGACCTGCGGGTTGTCGCCGGGCACGAGCTTGATGATCGCCCCGCCGCTGGCTCGGCCGACTCGGCACTGCACCGCGACGAGCTGCTGCAGGAACTGCTCGGGCGGGCCGTCGAAATCGGCGAGCTGCTCGATGAGCGAGGCGGTATCGACCGGCCGCGCGGCGGCCTGCGCGCCGCCGGCGAAGGCGGCCCCGGGCGTTTCGGGGGCGGATTGAGGCGTCGTCGTCATGGCGTTGGGTCCGCCCGGTCGTTCTAAGTCTCGCGGCTATCTCTGTTTCGGCACATACGTCGGCCCCGATCAGCGCGCATACTAAGGATATCGACATGTTTCACGCCCGACATACAGTGTATGCAGGGTTATCCCTGGGGTCGGCGGCGGGTGCAACCTCTGCAATCCCAACTTCGGGCGTGCTATTAGTGCGGCTGCTGGAAACGTTTTTCTTCCAATCCGCAGGTGCACGATGCAGAACAAGGTCCAGATAAGTCGGCGTGGTTTTCTTGCAGTCTCAAGCAGCACCGCGATCGGGCTCGCGATGGGCGGCCGATCCGCCGTCGCGGGCGGGCTCACCCTCAGCACCGGCGACCCGGCTACGCCCGCCAACCGGCTGACGGACGAAGAGGTCGGGCAGGCCATCGAACGCTACAAGAAAGCCATCTGGGACAACCGACGACCCGACGGCAGCTTCGACCTCAACGCACGCTACGTCAGCACGCACGGCGACCACGGCCAGGCCATCCACGGCGGCACCGTCCTCGCCGCGCTCGCGCTGGTCGTCACCGGCGAGTCCATCCAGAACGAAGAACTCGCGCCGACGATCCGCCTGCTCGAACAGTACGAGCCCACCAACATGTACGAGCTCTCCCTCTCGGGCCACCTCTGGTCCTACCTGCCCGGCCGGTTCCGTCCGCTGCTGGGCCAGGCGGCGGACCGGCTGCTCGCGTCGCAGGCGCGGCAAGGCGTCTGGGACACCTACGAGCCGGTGAAGAAGGCGGGCGACCCGCTGGACGATCCGGCCGGGTACCTCGGGCGCAACTGCCTATCGGTCACACAGTACGGCGTGCTCGGGTTGTGGCAGGCCCGCAAGCGCGGCTACCGCGTCCCCTACAGTTTTTGGGAGCAGACCGCCGAGGCCTGGCTCGAACGCCAACGCGAAGACGGCAGCTTCCACTACTCCGACCAGACCGCCGCCAACGCGCAGAAGTCCACGCAAAAAATGACCTGTGCTGGCGTGACGATCCTCCTGGTCTGCCAGCAGGAACTCTGCCGAGAACAGGACCGCCCCAACACCGTGCTCCAGCGCGCGATCGCCAAAGCCCTCGAGTGGCTCGACAACAACTTCTCCATGGAGATCGACGGCTGGATGGCGGACCTGCACGGCTACCAGTACTACGGCTACGAACGCGTCGCGCTCGCCTGCGGGCGCACGAGCTTTGGCAGCGCCTGCCCGGACTGGTACCGCAAGATCGGCCGACACCTCGTCGACCAGGGCCCGAGCCACAACATCGTCAACGACGCGTTCAACCTGATGTTCCTCGCACGCGGCCGGGTCCCCGTCTGGTGCAACAAGCTCAGCGTCCCCGGCACCCACGCGTGGAACAACCGTCCCAACGACATCTACTTCGCCAACGACTTCCTCTCCGACGCGCGGGAGCACGAGATGTGCTGGGCCCTGGCCGACATCGACTCCGCGCCCGAGCGATGGATGACCGCCCCGCTGACGTTCCTCTCGACCGATGAGCCGATCACGTTCACCGACGCGCAGCTCGACAACCTCCGGCGTTACACCGCGCTGGGCGGCACGCTGCTGATCAACCCCGAGAACCGGCGGGCAAGGCAGTGGGCCCACGAGCTTTGCGAGACCCTCTTCCCGCAGCACCCCCTCGAGCGCCCGGGCGAGGGCCACTTCCTCTACGACGGTATGGACACGCGCGCCGCGCGGCGTCGTTTGCTGCAGACGGTCAGCAACGGCGCACGCGAGCTGGTGATCGTGTTCGACGAGGACCTCGGGCTTAAGTACCAGGCCGAGGACCGCCCGAGTCTGGATGATGACCACTGGCGTCTGCTGTTCAACCTGTTCTGCCTGACGACCGACCGGGGCAAACCGCGCAACCGCCTCGCCTCGCCGTTTACGAGCTACGAGCCCAAGCAGCCGGCGCAGACCGTGCGTGTCGGGCTCGGCGTGCTGTCGCCCGACGGGCCGATCGAGCCCGCGTGCTACCTGCTCGCCAACACGATCCTGACGCAGCGGCACGGCATCGGGATCGAGGCGGCCGAGGTCGCGCTCGACGCGTTAGCAACCGAGGCCGCGCCGCAACTGCTGCACCTCGCAGGGGTGGATGCGGTCGAGCTGACCGGGCCCCAGCTCGACCAGCTCGACCAGTACATCCGGGCCGGCGGCACCGTGTTGATCGAGACCATCGGCGGGCGTGGCGACTTCTCGGCGGTCCTGAGCCGACAGATCGCGGGCCGGCTGTCCCAATCGCCCCAGCGTGTCAGCGCCGGGCCCCTGCTGCGTGGCAGCGGCACGCTGGGCACACGCGTGGGCCGAGCCGTCTACCGCCAGTACACCACTGAACTCGTCGGCGGCGAGGCCCGCGCCAACCTCAACGCGATTGAGCTCGACAACAGGCCCGCCGTCATCGTTTCCGATCAGGACCTTACCCTCGGCCTGATGCAGTCGACCTACTTCTGCACCAACGGCTACGCACCCGACACCGCGATCGACCTCTTCGCCAACATGCTCGCGATGGTCGCGACGGGCTAACACCCGCCAACGCCTGCCCGACGCCAGCGGCGATCCACTCGGCGCGCCCCGGCGTGCAGGCCGTTATCCTGCCCGCATGCCTGACCGCGACGAGCTGATCCTTGAGTACCTGAGTCAACTCCCCTATGAGCCCTACCCCGTGCAGGAGCAGGCGCTCATGCGTTGGGCGGAGACGGACCAGGGTGTCCTGATGTGTGCGCCGACCGGGACGGGTAAGACCCTCGTGGCCGAGGCCGCGATGTACGAGGCGCTGCACACCGGCAAGGTCGCGTACTACACCACGCCGCTCATCGCGCTGACCGAGCAGAAGTTCGAAGAGCTCAGCAACTCGGCCGAGCGCTGGGGCTTCCCACGCAGCAGCGTCGGGCTTGTCACCGGTAACCGGAGCGTCAACCCCGACGCCATTGTGCGCGTCGTCGTCGCCGAGGTGTTGCTCAATCGGCTGCTGCACCCCGAGGCCTTCAGCTTCGACAAGGTCGGCGCGGTCGTGATGGACGAGTTCCACAGCTTCAACGACCCGCAGCGCGGCATCGTCTGGGAGCTGTCGCTCTCGCTGCTGCCTAAGCATGTCCGCCTGATGCTGCTCTCCGCAACCGTCGGCAACGCCTACGACTTCACCGCCTGGCTCCGCCGAGCGCACGGGCGCGACATCGACCTCGTGCAGGGCAACGACCGCAAGGTGCCCCTCACCTTCCACTGGGTCGGCGACGAGCTGCTGCCCGACCAGCTCGCACGCATGAGCCAGGGTGAGGGCGACGGGCGATACACCCCCGCACTGGTGTTCTGTTTCGACCGCGAGCAGTGCTGGGATGTCGCTGAGCAGCTTCGCGGGCGCGACGTCTTGGCGGAGGGGCAGCAGAAGCTTTTAGCCGAGCAGATCGATCAACTCGACCTCTCCCACGGCGGCGGGCCGAAGCTCAAACGCCTGCTCCTGCGCGGCATCGGCGTCCACCACGCAGGCCTGCTGCCACGCTACCGGCGGATCGTCGAGGAGCTGTTCCAGGAAAAGCTGCTCAGCGTCTGCGTCTGCACCGAGACCCTCGCTGCGGGGATGAACCTGCCCGCGCGGTCGGTCCTGCTCACCTCGCTGGTCAAGGGCCCACCCCGCAAGAAGAAGCTGCTCGAAGCCAGCGGTGCCCACCAGATGTTCGGGCGTGCCGGTCGGCCTCAATACGACACCGAGGGCCACGTCTTCGCGCTCGCCCACGAAGATGACGTCCGCATCGCGAAGCACAAGCTCAAGGTCGCCCAGATCCCGGCGGATACCAAAGACCCTAAGCTGATGAAGAAACGCAAGCAGATGGAGAAGAAGACGCCGCGCCGGCGCGAAGGGGTCTCCTACTGGAGCGAGGCGCAGTTCGAAAAGCTGCGCGATGCGCCCGCGGGCAAGCTCGAAAGCAAGGGGCGATTGCCGTGGCGTCTGCTCGCGTTCCTGCTGGATGCGACCCCCGACCTCACGCCCGTCCGCGACGCGGTGAGTAAACGCCTGCTGCCGCCGAACCTGATCGAGTCGCAGCAGAAACTACTGACACGGATGCTCGTAACCCTGCACGACGGCGGGTTTGTCACACTCGATCCGCCGCCGCCGGGCGAAAGCACCTCGAAAAACAAGGGCTCTGGCGATGACAACGAAGACGCCCCGCCGCCCTCGGCCGCGGACA
The DNA here is from genome assembly GCA_044439905.1 of Phycisphaerales bacterium JB063. Classification (GTDB taxonomy): domain Bacteria; phylum Planctomycetota; class Phycisphaerae; order Phycisphaerales; family Phycisphaeraceae; genus JAHQVV01. Next base: position 10,873 of record JBITAC010000159.1, read on the forward strand.
TGCTCGCGTCGCTGACACTGGGCACAGGCATCAGCGATGCGCCCGCTACCCCACCGCCGGCCGACAATGATGATGCAGACAACCACACCGATGACGCAGGCAGCGCCCGTCTCGCCGACTACGACCCGCAACACGCCCACCGCACGGACAAGCTCGACACACTGCTCCAGTTCCGCGCGGTCAACCCCGTCTATGGCGCATACCTGCTCGAGCACCTCGGGCTTGCGGATGCCGACGAACAACTGCAGATCCTCGAGAGCGTGCTGGAGATGCCCAACTCCGTCGCCCGCCGCGTACGCGTCCCGCGTCCCGAGGTGATGCCGCCCGGCTCGCTCGCGTTGGAGGTCATCGACGTCGCACTCATCCAGCGTGGCCTCGCCACCCAGGACGAGCTCTACCCCGGCAACGACGAGCAAGACAACCTGCACGGCCAGCCGCGGCGCTTCGCGATCCCCCTGGCCGAGAAGGTTCAGATGCTCTTTGATGCGCAGGTCGATTGCGGCGGGCACAACCCGGTCCGCGCGGTCTGGGCGGCGGGCGATCTGCTCAACAACTTCAACGGCGACTTCATCAAGTTCATCAGCGCACGCGATCTGCAGCGCCAGGAAGGCGTCATCTTCCGCCACCTGCTCCGGCTGATTCTGCTGTGCGACGAGTTCAGCCAACAGACCCCCGCAGGCCTGCTCCGCGACGCGTGGGTCGACCGGCTCGATGACTGGGCGAGCCGGCTGACCGAGAGCTGCCGGGCGGTTGATGCCCACAGCACGGACAAGATGCTCGATCAGGCCCGACGTGAGCAGGAAAACCCCTCAGACGACGCCTGAGGCCGATTTAATTCTCTTTGTCGCGGGCATTCCCCTGCAATACGGCTACCGCTGAGGCGTTCCCCATACCGCAGGACCGTTACAACCGGCCCGGCGGCCGAGCACGTGCCTCAGCCCCAACACCGCTGCCCCAGCGAACCCCCGCAAACCCGCGGAACCCCCTTCCCCACACCTTGGAGACCCCCATGACCGCACTGAATTTCCGCCGATTTGGATCACTTGCCATCCTGCTTCTCGTCACCGGCCTGATGTCGATGCCCGCCTACGCGCAGGGCGGTCGGGGCGGACGGGGCGGTGGTGGTGAAGGCGGCCGCGACGGTGGCCGGCAGCGTTTTGAAGACATGAGCGAGGAAGAGCGCGAAGCCATGATGGAGCAGTTCCGTCAGCGCATGGCCGAGCGTCAGGCCGAGATGGACGAACAGCTGCGTGTCGACATCGACGCGAGCGAGGAAGAGTTCGAGGTGCTGCTGCCTAAGATCGAGCGTGTTCGTCAGCTGACCCGGGAGCGTCAGATGGCGAGCGCAGGCGCCGCATTCGGCGGACAAGGGCGTGGCGGGCGCGGCGGCGGCGAAGCCGGCGGACGCGGTGGGCGTGGCGGCGAGGCGGGCGGCCGCGGCGACCGCTTTTTCTTCGAGCACTTCGCGAAGCTCGGCCTGCGCCTCGATCAACGCTTCACCTTCTTCGCTCGTCTCGAACAGCTGCGCCATCGGGTTGCGCCCGCCGCGGATGTCAAGGATGCGCTCGAAGCGTACCGCGAAG
>JBITAC010000160.1:0-6537 GCA_044439905.1 Phycisphaerales bacterium JB063
CTCGCCCGACTCCCCGCCCCCCGGTGGCGGCGATGGCGGTTCGAACACCGCGCCGGTGGTGAACGCGGGGCCCGACCGTGTGTCGTACACGAGCAACGGGCGGGTGACGCTCGCGGGCTCGGTGAGCGATGCGGACGGCGACAACCTTTCGACGCAGTGGTCGGTGGTGTCGGCGCCGGGCACGGTGTCGTTTGCGGACTCGACCAGCCCGACCAGCCAGGCGACGCTGACCGGCGACGGGGTGTACGTCCTGCGTCTGACGGTGAGCGATGGCACGGTGACGCGCACGGACGACGTCGAGATCTCGATCAACCCGGTGACCCCGCCCGGCGGGGGTGGTGGCGGTGGCGGTTCGAACACCGCGCCGGTGGTGAACGCGGGGCCCGACCGTGTGTCGTACACGAGCAACGGGCGGGTGACGCTTGCGGGCTCGGTGAGCGATGCGGACGGCGACAACCTCTCGACGCAGTGGTCGGTGGTGTCGGCGCCGGGCTCGGTGTCGTTTGCGGACTCGACCAGCCCGACCAGCCAGGCAACCCTGACCGGCGACGGCGTCTACGTTCTGCGTCTGACGGTGAGCGATGGCACGGTGACGCGCACGGATGATGTCGAGATCTCGATCAACCCGGTGACCCCACCCGGTGGTGGTGGTGGCTCGAACACCGCGCCCAGTGTGAGTGCCGGCCCCGACCGCGTGTCGGTCACCAGCAACGGGCGGGTCACGCTTGCGGGTTTGGTAAGTGATGCCGACGGCGACAGTCTCTCGCTGGTCTGGTCGGTCGTCTCCGCGCCCGGTGCGATCTCGTTTGACAACATCAACGACCCCAACACCCAGGCGACGCTCTTCAGTGCCGGCACGTACGTGCTCCGGCTGAGCGCGAGCGATGGCAGTGTCACCCGGACCGATGACGTGTCGATCACGATCCAGCGTCCCGCCTAAGCCCTGCCCGGTGGGTTACGGGTTGATGCGGTTGTACACGGCGTCGTCGAAGGTGTCGCCCAGGGTGTAGTCGCCGGTCTCGTAGCCGTAGCGGAACCACGCGACGCGCTGCGCGCTGGTGCCGTGCGTGAACTGGTGGGGGTCGACGTGCCCCGAGCTGCGGCGCTGCAGCGTGTCGTCGCCGATCGCCTCGGCCGCCTGGATCGCCTCCTCGATGTCGCCCGGCTCAAGACTGTTGAACCGCCGCTGCGCGTGGTGCGCCCACACGCCCGCGAGGAAGTCGGCCTGCAACTCAAGCCGGACCGATAGCTGGTTGTACTCGACCTGGCTCACCCGTCCGCGCGCGCTGTGGACCCGTTCGGAGTAGCCCAGCAGGTGCTGGACGTGGTGGCCGACCTCGTGCGCGATGACGTAGGCCTGCGCGAAGTCGCCCGGGGCGCCGAGGTCGCGTTCGAGCTGTTGGTAGAAGCGCAGGTCGATGTAGATCGTCTCGTCCGCGCCGCAGTAGAAGGGCCCGACACCCGAGTCCGCGAGGCCGCAGGCCGACTGCACCTGGTCGGAGAAGAAGACGAGCTGGGGCTCTTTGTAGGTCAGGCCGGCCTGGCGGAATTGCTCGTTCCAGATGTCTTCGGTGTCGGCGAGGACGACGGAGACAAAATCGGCCAGCTCGTTTTCCTCGGCGGTGGGCGTGTGGCCGGGGGACGGGCCCGCGACCTGGCTGGATTGCTGGAGCAGCGCCTGCAGGACGTTGCCCAGGTCGCCGCCCTGGAGCAGGACGATGCCGACGACGACGAGGATGCCGACGATGCCGCCGCCGGCGAGCTTGCCCTTGGCGGGGATGCCGCGTCGGTCTTCGACGTTGGTGCTTTTGCGTCGCCCCTTGTATCGCATGGCGTTCTCCAGATCGGATCGGCGGCGCAGCAGATGCGCCGCGGTGTTGCATCGCGGTCTGTAGTTTAGCGTGGGGTGGGGGTTGGCCGGTGTGTGCGTCGGCTCGCGCGTCAGCTCATCAGCATCCAGATGAGCAGGGCCTGGAGGGCGAGCACGCTCGCACCGATCAAGCCGACCTGGAGTGGGTTCTTGCGCAGCTCGGCGAGGGGGTCGCGTGGCTGGGGGAGCGGGACCATCGCGAGCTGGGGCTCGGCGGCGGCGGGGCAGTGCTGGGCGATGAGCCCGCGTCGGGCCTGGTCCTGGATCATCGCGAGGATGAGGCAGCCGTCGAACGGCGTGAGCCCGAGTGCTTTGGCCAGCCGCATGAGCCGGGCACGCTGGGCGGGGGGCAGGACGTCGCCCTGGAGCGACTCGGCGGTGCGGACGGCGAGGACCCAGCGGGGGTCGGTCGCGCCGGAGATGGGGGTCGGCGGCGTGGGGCGTGGGGTGGGTTGATGTTCCTCGCCGGGCCGGTCGTTGACGAGCCGGAGGTGTGGCGCGGGGTTGGCGGTGGGCGTGGCGCGTTGGCGCGCGGGTGGGGACCAGCCGCGCGCGGCCGGCGCGCTGTGCCGATGCCTTGGCGCGGGGGATTGGGGCGCGGCGGGGCCGGGGTTGCCGCCGGGGTTCGGGTTCGCGGGGGGCGTGAGTTTCATGGATCGGCCGGGGTTTGCCGGTTGCCAAACAGTAGCACACAAACGGGGGAATCCAAGCGGAAGCGTGCCAAAACTTGAGTGTTTCTGCGTGTTTGCCAAAGAAATGGGGGCGCCAGCGGCCGATAACCGTCGCGGGCGTTTCAGGGTGTACAACTGGCGGTCGGATGCGCAGCCGCTTGCGGCTTAGCGAGTGCGTCGTGAACCGTGCGTCTCGCGCAAGATGTGCTAAGCCGTAAGCGGCGAGGCGGGTATGGGATATGTGCGTTGCGGGTTAGGGCGACGCGGGGGTGGGTGCCATCTCGAAGTGTTCGATGGCGTGTTTGATGTCGCCCAGGAAGTTGCCCCCGCCGACGCCGTTGACGATGCGGTGGTCGAAGGCGAGGGTGAGCTTGGCGGTCTTGATGAAGTCGAAGCCGCCGCTGCCGTCGGGCACGGGCTGCCAGAAGGTCTTACCCAGCACGAGCGTCGCGACGGCGGGCGCGGCGACGGCGGGGATGCCCAGTTCCATCCCGGCGGTCCCCATGTTCGAGACGGTGAGCGTCGTCGCGGCGTCGGCCTGGTCCTTGCCTTCGCGCGCCAGCGCGATGCTTTCGGACACCGCGTCGTAGAACGCGTCGGGCCCGAGGGTGTCGGCGTCTTTCACGACGGCGGTCACCATCAGGTCGCCGGGCAGGGCGACGGCGATGCCGAGGTTGATGTGCTTGTAGGTCCGCAGGATTTTGCCCGTCGCGTCGAGTGTGCTGCGCAGGTTCGGGTGCCGTTTCATCACCTGCGTCACACACCACAGCATCATCGCGAACGACGTCGGCCCACCGCCCGCGGCTTTGACTTTGGCACGCTCGGTGTCCATGCGTGACCAGTCGGCGTCGGTCACCACGACGACGGGGACGCACACCTGCGCGCCGCGGATCAGCCGGTGGTTCAGCGTCTGCTGCTTCACGGGCAGGGGGGCCTCGTCGTACGCCTCGGTATGCGCCGCGGCCGGGGGTTTGGCGGGGGCGGCGTCGCCCGAGTCGCGGTAGCGTTCAACGTCGGCGGGCATGAGTGTCGCGCCGTCGAAGGGGATTCGGCCGGCCTGGTCGAGCAGGCCTGTGTCGCGCAACAGCTTGCGGGTGCGCGGGGGCATGCGGATGTCGGCCGCGGGGATCGCGTGGCCGTTGGTGGATGTGCTATGGCTGGCGTTGGTAGCTGCTGCGCTCTGGGATTGGGCGGGCGCGGCGGGGCCGTGGCCCGCGGCCATGTCGCTTGTGCTTGCCGCGACGCGCATCGTCCCGACCTGCGCACCGATCGGCAGCACACTGCCCGGCTCGGCGGTCCACTCGACGACCTCGCCGTCGAAGGGCGACTCGACATCGCTGTTGGCCTTGTCGGTCTCCATGGTGTAGAGCGGATCGTCGCGTTTGACGGTTTCGCCGGGCTTTTTGAGGTATTCCACCAGCACCGCCTCGGCCAGGCCTTCGCCCAGCTGCGGGATACGGATCGCGGTGAGCTTTGTGCCGTTGCCGTCGCCCCCGGCCGGTTCGCTCGATGAGGGGGGGGCGGGTGCCGGGCTCGCCGCTTGCGCCGGCGGGCGATGCGGGTTCGTGCTGACGTCTTTGACACCTTCCGCGACTTCCATCTGACCGACCTCCGCGCCGATGGGGAGGACGCTGCCCGGCTCAACGCTCCACGCCACGATCTTGCCATCGAAGGGCGACTCGACATCGCTGTTGGCCTTGTCGGTCTCCATCGTATAAAGCGGGTCGTCGCGCTTCACGACATCGCCCGGCTGCTTGATGAACTCCACCAGGATCGCCTCGGCGAGGCCTTCACCCAGTTGCGGGATTCGGATCGGAACAATCGGCATGGCGTTCAGTCCTTCATACAGGCAGAGACAGCATCCATCACATCATCCACCGAAGGCAGCGCGGCGTACTCGTAGATCGGGTTGTAGCCGATGTGGACGTCGGGCTTACTCACCAAACGCGGGGCGCTGAGCAGTTGGTAGAAGCTGTCGGTCTCGCTGGTCAGGGTGCTGATGACCATCTGCCCGACGCTGCACGATTCGCTGTCTTCCTGGACCACGACCAGTCGGCCGGTCTTCGCCAATGATGCCGCCAGGGTTTCTTTGTCCCACGGCTGGATGGAGCGCAGGTCGATGAGTTCGACACTGACTTCGCCGTTGAGTTTTTCGATCGCCTGCTGCGCGACCTCGACACAGTTGCCCCAGCTGACTAGTGTGAGGTCGGTGCCTTCTTTGCGGATGCGTGCTTTGCCAAAGGGCACGGCCTGTGCGGCGTCGGGCATCGGTGCGGGCTGGCGGATCAGGTGCTTGGGCAGCAGGACGATCGTCGGGTCGTCGGCGTGCATCGCGGTCCAGAGCAGGCCCGACGCGTCCTCGGGTGTGCTGGGCACGACGACGCGCAGGCCGGGGATGTGGGCGAAGGAGGATTCGTTGGCCTGGCTGTGCCAGAGCGATCCGCCCGGGAGGTACGCGCCGTAGGGTGCGTAGAGGACGATGGGGCAGGTCCAGTCGCCGTGCGTGCGCCATCGGAGGGTGGACCAGTTTTGCGAGATCTGGTTCCACGCGGGGCCGACGAAGTCGACGAACTGGAGCTCGAAGACGGGGCGCATCCCGTAGCTCGCCAGGCCGCACGCGACGCCGGCGATGGTCGCCTCGGCCAGCGGGGAGTTGAACACGCGGTCGGGGTGCTTGGTCGAGCAGCCGGTGGTCAGCCCGAAGACGCCGCCCTTGGGGTCTTCGATGTCTTCGCCAAAACACACGCGTCGGCGGTCGGCGTCGAGCCCGGCCATGAGCGTCTGGTTCACCGCGTCCACCATACGCCAACGCTCGTCGGGCTTGAGCTCGAAGGGCTCGGGGGTCGGCGCGGGGCCCAGCAACTCATCCATCAGGTGCGACGCTTCGGGGTCGGCGGCCTGCTCGGCTTCGCGGTACTCGCGGTCGACCTGCTCCTCGATCTCCTTCTTCTTGCGGTCCCAGTAGTCGGCGGTGAGTTCGCCCCTCTCGATCAGCTCGTCGGCGAGCAGGGTGATCGGGTCGCGCTCGCTCATGCGCTCGATCTCCGCGGCCGGACGATACACCCGGTGGTCGTCGCTGGAGGTGTGGCTGCACAGGCGGTCGAGGTCGCAGACCAGGACGCTGGGCCCCTCGCCCGCGCGGGCCTTGGCGATCGCGCGGGTGCCGGCCTCGGTAAGGACATCGACGCTGCGGGCGTTGATGTGTTTGAGCCCGCCGGTGTCGAGGAAGATGTCGAGGTTGAAGGGGTTGAAGCGGTCGGTGTTGGTGCTGATGCCGTAGTGGTTGTCTTCGATCATGAAGATGACGGGCAGCTTGCGTTCGACGGCAAAGACGACGGCCTCGTAGAACTCGCCCTGGCGTGTCGCGGCGTCGCCGATGGTCGCGACGACGACGCCGTCCTTGCCCTCGAGCTGCATCCCCCACGCCACGCCGCAGCCGGGCAGCAGGTTGCCGCCCGTGGGCGTGGGGACGGACCAGACGTTGTGTTTGCGTGACGAGTAGTGGCCCGGCATCTGTCGGCCTGCGCTGGAGCTGTTGCGTTTGGCGAAGTAGGCCTCGGCGAGCTCCCTGTTCGTGACGCCGCGGGCGAGGACCATCGCGCGGTCGCGGTAGTAGGGGAAGAGGTAGTCGTCGGGCTCAAGCAGCTTGGCGATCGTCGCGAGGCACTCGTGGCCCATCCCCGCGACCTGGAACCAGCCCTTGCTCTGGCGGAGCAGGATGCCCTCGCGCCGGTCGCCTTCACGGGAGAGGTACATCAGCTCGAGCAGCTCGAGCTTGTTGATCGCTTTCGCGGCGGAGTCGGTGGTGGGCATGTTGCGGTTCCATGGGGTGAAACGTTGACATTGCGCCCGCTAGGGATATCCCTGAAACGGGCTGCGCATTCTAACGCGCGCCCGTGGGGTTGGCTATGCGGGCTGCCTGAAAAGTGGGCAGGTGGGGTGCTGGGTTGGAATCGCCGAGCGGGACGAAGAATGCGCATCGCGTAGAGCCCCGCG
>JBITAC010000161.1:0-30382 GCA_044439905.1 Phycisphaerales bacterium JB063
CAACACGACGGATCCGGGCCCTGCCCACCAGATCGCGCCAATCCCTATGACGGTGATCGTGGTCCCCAAGACAGCGGTCTTCAGCGTGGTCAGCGTCAGGATATTCAAGCGTAGCCTTCCTGGGTATCGGCCTCATCCCCACTTACTATTCCCCACTATTAGTTGAGCATCGCCACAAATGTGTGCATCGGTACATAACAACAGCATCCATCACAAAACATCCTATCCAGTTGGAGCCGATCTAGGAAACACGCGGATCTAAAGGTGCATATGTCGACCATGAAGCGGTTCGACCGGCAACATCCTCATAGGCGGGACAAGTTATTATACGCATCCCACTTAATCTGCGCGCTCCAGCCACGCTTCATGGGTGAGGGTTCTTAGCCGTTCGGGTGTGAGTTTGTTCCAGCTCGTGGTGCAGGCCGCGTCGATGTCGGCTTCGTCTTTGAACACGCGGTTACTCAGGTCGTGCTGACGCATCCACGCCCACACCCGCTCCATCGGCATCAACTCGGGGGCGTACGGCGGCAGGAACAGCAGCGTCATGTTCGGTGGCACCGCCAGGCCGTCGGCCTTGTGCCAGCCCGCGCCGTCCAGCACCAACACGACATGCACGCCCCCGCCCGCCTCCCGGGCGATCATGCGCAGGTGGTCGCCCATCAGCTTCGTATTCACCGTCGGCGCGATGAGCGCCGAGGACTGGCCCGTCAACGGGTCGGCCACGCCGAACACGTAGGCCCACTTATACTCGGTCTGACGCACCGCGCGTGGCCGACTCCCCCGCTCGCCCCACACGCGCGTCAGCGTCGCCTGCTGGCCGATGCGTGCCTCATCCTGGAACCACACCGCGACGCGCTTGCCCGGGTGCTTTTGCCTTACGTTTTCGACAAAAGGGGGCGCTCTGGACCCAGCGTGCCATCGCCTCGGGGTCGGACTTGCGGTGCTGGGGGCGGGGCACGAGCACCGACAGGTTCAGCCGGTGCAGCAGCTCGTACACGCCGTTGAGCGAGTAGCTCACGCCGAACTCTTCTTGGAGGATGCGTTGGGCATCGACACCACGCAGCGTGCAGACGCCGTCTTGCTCGGTCGGCCCGTCGAGGATGCGTTGCTTGAACGCGGCGTGCCGGTCTCGGGGCAGCGTCGGCGGCCGGCCGGTCTGCGGCCTGGGCTCCAGCCCGCACAGGCCATGGTCGCGGTAGGCGTAGCACCAACGCTGGACGAAGCGGCGCGACCGGCCGACCCGCTGGGCGATGTCGGGCGCGGTCAGGCCGTTGATCGCCAATAACACGCATCGACAACGGTCACGCGCCTTGGCGTTGGACTCGGCACGGACACGTTCGGTGAGGGTGGCCGGGTCGTCGGGATGACGGGCGGTGATGTCGATGGGAGCCTCCTTGCTGAAAAGACACCATCATCCAACATCTCATCAAAGAGCGCAACCGTACACGCGACTAACGCGCGTCAAAAGTTCTTGGAGAGCGTATAAGCCACTCTTTGAATGTGGAGGTGTGCCATATGCTTCATCATCCAGCTGGTTACTCCCAATACCTGCTCTCTCAACCACGTTTCTCTTGAACTAAAAAAAGCTCGGCCCTAAAAAGGGCCGAGCTTCCTAACAAGTTGGGATAACCCTGGCGAGATCAGTCCGCAGAGGCAACGGAGCCATTGCCACGGCACGGCATCAGTGCGTCATAACCAGTATTGCCATCACTGTCGGCGTTGGCTGCAAACAGCTCGTCAATACCTTCGCCGTCGATGTCCACAACGAGTGCACCGCTCCCATAACGGGTTTCAAGAACACTGGACTGTTCGAATGCAACGTGGTTGTCGTTCCAGAGGACGCTGCCCTTCCAGTCACCATATTCATTGGTATGGATGCTCCTGATGCGATCCGGCGCACCGCTGGCACCATTGTTGCGGTCAGAAACCACAACCGCTTGAGTGTTGAGCGTCTGAGACCATTCAGCCGCACGGGGATCATCGGGGGCTTGGCCCGCTGCGCCGGAGATCGAGAGAAGTGCGTAGGAATAATTCTTCTCAGCGGTACCCGTGCCGAATACAACATCATTTACTGCCCCAGTCCCGGGATCTTCCCACTCCGTCACGTTCGCCGTTTCCGATGGGCTAATCGCGTATTCCGGGGTGAAGAAGTCACCGTTTAGCATGATCCACATCCTTGCCTCAACCGTTGAACCACGGCCGGATGACCCAGTGTCTTCATCCGTGTCATCCAGAATCGAACCCTTGCTGTTGAGGCCGGGGAACTTCTCTTTGTTCGAGTTGGCGAAGGTGACCAGGCCCTGGTGCTGGCCGCGGAGCTGGGTCGAGTTCTGCATACGGCGGGCGGTCCGGCGGGCTGCGCCCAGCGCAGGCAGCAGGATGCCGATCAGCAGCGCGATGATCGAGATCACCACGAGCAGTTCAATCAGCGTGAAGCCCTTTGAGGTTCTGCGAGACATAAGAAACTCCTAAAAAAGGATGAGAAAAGAACATGTCGATGTCTTGGGATAGGCCCGAATCAGGCCCAAAATCGATAGATAATGGCGTTTATCATCCCAAGTACGTCGACGCTACACAACATTTTGATTCCCAAGCGACCGCAATCCTTGGCCGACGGGAGGTTCCACATACGCTGCGGGCGTGGGTGGTATCCTTACCGACCCGCAGGTCACGCACCATTGCCTAACCTGTCATACGCTACCCGAGTTGCCACAGGGCATCAAGGATTTTTTTGGGCCTCACCCAAAAAGATTAGACGAAACCCCAAAAATCGCCGCTGGAGACGCGCCAAGGCATCTCGGAATGCAAGAATTTTTTTGATCCACATGCAATACACACCGGCCCGGCCGCAACATGAACCCGTTTCAGTATCATGCCGACCCGCGCTGACACGCCCGCCCGACGCCCCTACCACCCCTGTTTCTTGCCCAGACTGAACCCCGCTATGCCCGACCCCCACGAACACACGCTCTGCATCCTCGGGATGGGCTATATCGGGCTGCCCACCGCCACCATCCTCGCGACGCGGGGCTACCGCGTGCTGGGGGTCGACACGGACCCGGCTGTGGTCGAATCGATCAACGCCGGCCGAACCCACTTCATCGAGCCCGACCTGGACATCCTCGTGCAGGCCGCGGTCCAGACCGGCACGCTCAAGGCCAGCGCCCAGCCCACCGCCGCCGAGGTCTTCATCCTTTGCGTCCCGACCCCCGTGACCCAGCAGCGCGGCCCCGACCTGTCGTACATCGAAAACGCGACCGCACAGATCGCCCCCCACCTCAAGTCCGGCGACCTGGTCGTGCTCGAATCCACCAGCCCGCCGGGCACCACCGAGCAGATCGCCAAGCACGTCGAACAGCTCACCGGGCTCACGAGCGAGCAGGTCCACTTTGCGCATGCGCCCGAGCGTGTGCTGCCCGGGCGAATCCTGCGCGAGGTCGTCGAGAACGACCGGATCATCGGCGGGATCAACGGCGCATCGACCGACGCGGCCGCGGCGTTCTACAAGACGTTCGTCACGGGCGAACTGCTGCTGTGCAGCAGCCGGATGGCGGAGATGGCCAAGCTGGTGGAGAACGCGTCGCGGGATGTGCAGATCGCATTTGCCAACGAGCTCTCGATGGTGTGCGACACGCTCGGGCTTGATGCGCGGACCTTGATCGACCTGGCCAACCGGCACCCGCGTGTCAACGTGCTCCAGCCGGGCTGCGGGGTAGGCGGGCACTGCATCGCGGTCGACCCCTGGTTCATCGTCCATCAATGCCCCGACCAGACGCCGCTGATCCAGGCGGCGCGTGCGGTCAATGACGCCAAGCCGCGTCACGTGGTCGAGCAGGTCAAGCACGCCGCTGCGCGATTCCGCGAACCGAAGATTGCGCTGCTCGGGCTGGCGTATAAGCCGGACATCGACGACCTGCGTGAGTCGCCCGCGTTGTGGATCGCGCGTGAGCTATCGCGACAAGAGGCGGGCGAGCTGCTGATCGTTGAGCCCAACCTCGATGCGGTGGATGGGCTGGTGCTGTGCGACTTCGAGACGGCGGTCGCCCAGGCGGATATCGTGGTCTTCCTCGTGGCGCATCGCCCGTTCAAACAGGTCGCGCCCGAAACCCTCGCGGCGAAGGTCGTGATCGACACGTGCGGCGTCACACATCGGCGGTAGTTGATCGGCAGAAAAAGGGGTCGGGAGTCTTTTTCACCCCGGCCATCGCAACCAGAACGCAACGCAAAAAAGACTCCCGACCCCTTTTCTCAGAGGACGCATGCCACACACCGTCGCGGTTTTTATGGGGACGCGCCCCGAAGCGATCAAGCTCGCGCCCGTCGTCCGCGCGCTGCGCGACCACGCCGAGCTGACGCCCGTGCTGGTCTCGACCGGCCAACACAAGGAGATGCTCGCGCAGATCGCGGAGCTCTTTGATGTCCATGCCGACCTCACCCTCGACGCGATGCGCCCGGGCCAGTCGCTCACCGCGCTGCATGCCCGGCTGCTCACGCAGATCGATGGCACCCTCGACACACTGAGGCCCGACTACGCGCTGGTGCAGGGTGACACGACGACCGTCCTCGCCGCGGCACAGGCGTGTTTTTACAGGCGTGTCGCCATCGGCCACGTCGAGGCCGGGCTCCGCACGGGCGACCTCAATGCGCCGTTCCCCGAGGAGGCGAACCGCCGACAGGCGTCGGTGTTGTGCGACCTGCACTTCGCGCCGACTACCCAGGCCCGCGACAACCTGCTCGCGGAGGGCGTCGATGCACGGACGATCCATGTGACCGGCAACACCGTGATCGATGCGCTGCACCTCGAGGCCGAGCGACAGCAGCACGAGGCGATCGCGCAGCAGACCGCGGCGGCATTGGCTGACGACCTGGGCGAGGGCTGGAACGACAAGCCCTACGTCCTGGTGACAGGCCATCGACGCGAGAACTTTGGCGAGGGCATGCGGCAGATCTGCGCGGCGCTGCGTGAGCTGGCGCTGCGGTTCCCCGAACGGCGGTTCATCTACCCGGTCCACCTGAACCCCAACGTCGCCGGGCCGGTGCACGAGCAGCTCGCGGGGGTCGATAACCTGCTGCTCACCGGGCCCAAGGACTACCGGCTGTTTGTCGCGCTCTTGCGTGGCTGCGAGGTGGTGCTGACCGACTCGGGCGGGGTGCAGGAAGAGGCGCCGTCGCTGGGCAAGCCGGTGCTGGTGATGCGCGAGACGACCGAGCGCCCGGAGGGCGTCGCGGCCGGCGCGGTCGCGCTGGTTGGCGCCGACCGCGGCCGGATCGTCGCGGGTGTCGCGCATCTATTAGAAAACGCCGACGCCCGCGCCGGCATGTCCGGCGTCCAAAACCCCTACGGCGACGGCCGGGCATCGCAACGCATCGCCGAGGCGATCCACCAGCGCCTGCGTGCCTAACCCCTCAGGCCACGGCTTATCGGCCCGGCGATCGCTACACTCCCGGGTTACGTCGGCCCCGCGATATGCCGATTCGATTCCTACGACCCCACCATCTTGTTACGACTCGGGAACCAGCAAATGAACTCCAGTGACATCCAAAACCGCTCAGCCACCGTCGGGATTCTCGGGCTCGGCTACGTCGGGCTCCCGCTCATGCGCGCGTTCTGGGACGCCGGCTTCCCCGTGCTCGGGTTCGATGTCGATCCCAAGAAGATCGACATGCTCCGCAAGGGCGAAAGCTACCTCAAGCACCTGGGCGAGACGCTCGTCAGCGACATGGCCGCCGGGCCCGCCGAGCGATTCACCGTCACCGCCGACCCGGCCGACCTCGCCAAGGCGGACGCGCTGATCATCTGCGTCCCCACCCCGCTGGGCAAGCACCTCGACCCCGACCTCAGCTACGTCGAGTCCACCGCCGACATGATCGCCAAGACCCTCCGCCCGGGCCAGCTCGTGTCGCTCGAGTCCACCACCTACCCCGGCACGACGCGCGAGATCATCCTCCCACGCCTCGAGGCCACCGGGCTCAAGCTCGGCAGCGACTTCTTCGTCGCCTACTCGCCCGAACGCGAAGACCCCGGCCGAAAGAGCCACAACACCCAGACCATCCCCAAGCTCGTGGGCGGGCTCGACGATGCCTCGGGCGACCTCGCGCTCGAGCTCTACGACTGCGCGATTACCAAGGTCATCCGGGTCAGCAGCGCGGAGGTCGCCGAGTCGGCCAAGCTATTGGAAAATATCTACCGCGCGGTCAACATCGCGATGGTCAATGAGATGAAGACGATCCTCACCCCGATGAACATCGACGTGTGGGAAGTCATCGACGCCGCCGCGACCAAGCCCTTCGGGTTCCAGGCCTTCTACCCCGGCCCCGGGCTGGGCGGCCACTGCATCCCCATCGACCCGTTCTACCTCACCTGGAAAGCCAAGGAAGTCGGCCAGACTACACGCTTCATCGAGCTCGCCGGCCAGGTCAATCACCAGATGCCCAACTACGTCATCGAACGCACCGCACTCGCGCTCAACGCGAACGGCAAGGCGGTCAAGGACGCGAAAGTCCTCGTGCTCGGCCTGGCGTACAAGCCGGATGTCGACGACGTCCGCGAGAGCCCAAGCTTCGAGCTGATCGAACGCCTCGACGAGCTCGGCGCGAAGGTGGATTACAACGACCCGCACGTGGCCGAGACGCATCGCATGCGCAAGCACGACCTGAAGATGTCGAGCGTGCCGCTGTCGGAGTCGATGCTCGCCGGGTACGACTGTGTCGTGATCGCGACGAACCACTCGGCCTACGACTGGCAGATGATCGCCGACCACGCCAAGCTCCTGGTCGATACCCGTGGCGCCACACGCCAAGTCACCGGCGACCGCGGCCACATCGTCATGGCCTAAGCCCGCCACAGCCCCCAGCTTCACCCTTATGCCGACCGTTTTGCGGCTTTTCAACCGCAAAAACTGCAGGAACTTCACGATCCCCCGCTAAACTATGCGGCTCAGACAGGAACCCGACCGATGTCCCCGAACGACAAACGCGCACTCATTACCGGCATCACCGGGCAGGACGGCTCGTACCTCGCCGAGCTCCTGCTCGCCAAGGGGTACGACGTCCACGGCGTGGTCAGGCGGTCATCGACCTTCGGCACCGAACGCATCGACCACGTCTACGCCGACCCCCACGACACCGGCGCGCGGCTCCACCTGCACTACGGCGACCTCACCGACGGCAACGGCCTCTCCCGCTTGATGCGCGAAGTCCAGCCCACCGAGGTCTACAACCTCGGCGCGCAGTCGCACGTCAAGGTCAGCTTCGAGCAGCCCGTCTACACCGCCGACGCTACCGGCGTGGGCACCCTCAAACTCCTCGAAGCCGTACGCGATACCCAGGACCGCACAGGCGAACAGATCCGCTACTACCAGGCCTGCTCCTCGGAGATGTATGGCAAGGTCAAGGAAGTCCCGCAAAAAGAAACCACGCCCTTCCACCCCCGCTCGCCTTACGGTGTCGCCAAGGTCTACGGCCACTGGATCACCGTCAACTACCGCGAGTCCTACGACCTCCACGCCTCGTGCGGCATCCTCTTCAACCACGAATCCCCACGGCGCGGCGAGACCTTCGTCACACGCAAGATCACACGCGCCGTCGGCCGAATCAAGCACGGCCTGCAGCAGAAGCTCTACCTGGGCAACCTCGACGCCCAGCGCGACTGGGGCTTTGCCGGCGATTATGTCGAGGCCATGTGGCGCATGCTCCAGCAGGATCAGGGCGATGACTACGTGGTCGCGACGGGCAAGATGATCCCCGTCCGCGCGTTCTGCGAACTGGCATTCGGCGCGGTGGACCTGGACTACAATGATTTTGTTGAGATCGACCCGCGGTACTACCGGCCTGCCGAGGTCGACGAGCTGCTGGGCGATGCGACCAAAGCGAAACAGAAGCTCGGCTGGGAGCCGACGGTCACGGTCGAACAGCTCGCCCAGATGATGGTGGAGCACGACCTGGAACTTGCGGCGCAGGAGCGCACCCTGATCGACGCGGGCCACAAGCTCGCGGGCAGGGCCTAGAGCCGCCGCCGAGCATGGCACGAGATGAGCGGTCGCCACCGAGGCGACGCGGGTGAGAGAAGTGAAGATGACCCGCGTTTGCGCGGGCGACGGCGAACGAGGCAAGCATGCTCGACTGGACCAACAAGCGTATCTGCCTCACCGGCGGGGCCGGCTTCCTGGGGCGTTTTGTGATCGAGGCGCTCAAGCGCCGCGGCGTCGGGGCCGACCGCATCTTCGTGCCCCGGCGTAAGGACTACGACCTGACGCGCGAGGCCGACGTCATCCGCATGTACGACGACGCGAAGCCCGAGGTTGTCATCCACCTCGCGGCCGAGGTCGGCGGGATCGGCGCCAACCGGTCGCACCCCGGGCGTTTCTTCTTCGCCAACGCCGCGATGGGCCTGCACCTGATCGAGCACGGCCGACAACGCGGCATCGAAAAGTTCCTGCAGACCGGGACCGTCTGCGCCTACCCCAAACACGCCCCCGTGCCCTTCCGCGAGGACACACTCTGGGACAGCTACCCCGAGGAAACCAACGCGCCCTACGGCGTCGCGAAGAAGGCGCTCTTCGTCATGCTCGACGGGTACTACCGCGAGTACGGCCTCAAGAGCAGCGTCGTCGTCCCCGTCAACCTCTACGGCCCGCACGACAACTTCGACCTCCAGACCAGCCACGTCATCCCCGGCCTCATCCGCAAGTGCATCGAGGCACGCAACAAAGACGCGGACCACATCGTGTGCTGGGGCACCGGCCTCGCGTCGCGTGAGTTCCTGTTCGTCGAAGACGCCGCCCAAGCCATCGTCATCGCAACCGAAACCATGGACCAGCCCACCCCGATCAACCTGGGGACCGGGCAGGAAATCTCCATCAAACACCTGGTCGAGACGATTGCCCGGCTGTCCAAATTCAATGGCGAAATCCGCTGGGACACGGACAAACCCGACGGCCAGCCGCGTCGCTGCCTCGACACCTCCCGGGCCAAAGAACTCCTCGGCTGGGAAGCACAGGTCGACCTCGAGGCCGGCCTCAAACGCACGATCGCGTGGTTCGAGCAGCAGGACCAGCTACGCGAAGTCGTGTACGGCTAAGCGTGCTTCCCCATCTATCCTGGTCCAATCGCAAAGCCCACCGATTCCATCGGCGGGACACACTCACCCATGAACTGGGCGGGCTTCGTACGATAGGCGTCACATGCCCGACGCCCCCCCCACCCACGCGATGACGTTTGATATCGAGGACTGGTTCCACCTCGTAGGCACGCGCATCCTCGACCAGTCCGACTCGTGGGATGCGCTCGCGTCGGTCACGGTCAGGCACACCGAATGGATCCTTGAAACTCTCGCAACGCACAACACCCGCGCGACGTTCTTCGTGCTCGGCTGGATCGCGGACAAGTACCCCGCGCTGGTCCGCCAGATCGCCGAGCAAGGCCACGAGCTCGCGACCCACTCGTACTGGCACCGCGCGGTGTACTCGATGACGCCCGAGCAGTTCCGCGACGACCTGCGCCGATCGATCGATGCTGTCGGCGCGGCCGGCGGAGGCGCGACGCTGCGCGGGTTCCGCGCCCCGGCGTTCTCGATCAAGCCCGGCTGCGAGTGGGCCTTCGACCACCTACTCGACGAAGGCCTCGTCTACGACGCGAGCCTCTTCCCCGCCCCGCGTGCCCACGGCGGATACGCCTGCCCGCCCGGGCCCCACGACCTTACGACGCCCAGCAACCGCACGCTGCGCGAGCTGCCGATGAGCACGATGTCGCTGATGGGCAAGACGCTCGCGTTCAGCGGCGGGGGGTATCTGCGTGTGCTGCCATGGACGCTCATCCGCCGTGGTATGGCGCAGTGCGAATCGCGCGGGGTCCCGGCGGTTGTGTACCTGCACCCGTGGGACTTCGCGGTGGACTGCCCCGTGCCCGAGATGAGCCGGTGGCACCGGTTCAAGTGCTATCACGGCCGATCCGGGGCGGCGGACAAACTCACACGCCTGCTCGACGGCTGGCGCTGGGACACGTGCGCGCGTGTGCTGGGCCTGCCAGACAACGGGCCGGCGTAAGTCGGCTGCTACAATCCACGTCTATCAATCACAGGGGGTGGAGGTTTCAACATGCCCAAGCTGTTTGCAATGATGCTGCTGCTGTGTACCGCCGCGCTGCCCTGCCCGGCGCTGGTGAACGCCCAGCCGCCGGCCGAGGACGACACACGCTTCGACGCCGTCGGCGCGTTCGGGCACACGGCCCGGCTGAATGAAGGCATGGGCAACCCGGCCGAGCACCAGTGGTACGGCGCGGCGGTGCTGGTCGCGCCCGACGTCGTCCTCACCGCCAAGCACCTGCTGCCCCAAGGCGAAAACCGATTGCCGCGCCCGGGCGCGATGACCGTACGCTTCCGCCGACACGAGGACGGCTCGCTGGGCTCGAACGACGACGGCGTCGACAGCTACCACCAGGTCCCGATCGAGCGGTACATCCTCTGCCCGGATGCGGACCTGATGCTGTGCATCCTGCGCGAGCCGGTCGAGCACATCACGCCGGTGGCACTCGACCTCAGCGGCGAAGAATTCGAGTCGTCGCCCATCATGCTCGCGGCCTGGGGATCGACCTCGAACTGGGTCGGCCTAAGCGGCCCACGCACCGAACTCCGGGCCGGGCAACACACCGCCACCGTGCGCGGCGGGTTCCTCCGGCTCGCGTCGTTCGAGACCGAAAACCGCGAGAAACCCAACGGCCAGCGCCAGGCCTACATCGTGGATGAACACACCGTGCCCAATATGTTCGACTCGGGCGGCTCGATGTTTGTCGTCGACGATGAAGGCAACGTCATGCTCGCCGGGATCATCGCGACGTACGCGGGCGGGGCGTGGATCGGGCGCTACGCCGAGGACGAACGCTTCCCGCTCGGCGTCGCGGCCGAGGGGGCCGACGCCCTTGAAGCGGCGCTCGACTAAGCGCCCACTCGTTCACCGCAGGGGACGCCCGTCGCCGATATCATCCGGGCCCGCAGCAGCCGACCAACCCCCGCGGCAACCATGCCTGAACCCACCACCGACACCCCCGCCCGCCAAGGCCCGCGTCTGCTCGTGATGCGCGTGGTGCTCTTCGTCTACTGGGCGACGCTCGCGGCGCTGACGCACTGGCCCTCGCTGTCGGTGGTCGAGACGCCGGAACGCACCGCCGACGACCCCTACCGCCTGCTGCAGCACGACAAGCCCGTCCATATGCTGGCGTTTGGCGGGCTGGCGCTGCTCATCATCCTCGCCAGGCCCTTTGGCAAACACCGCACCGCCAAGGCGAGCGCACTCATCGCCGCGGGCGTCGCGCTGGTCTATGCCGTACTCGACGAAACGACGCAGGGCTTCGCCGCCGACCGTACCGTCTCCCACTCCGACCTGCTCGCGAATTTCCTGGGCATCACGGGCGTCCTGCTGCTCGCGCTCACCCCCACGTTCGACATGCAGGCGACGCGGTGGGTCCACCCGCGGTCGGCCGTCCGGATGATCGCCTACCTCGGCGCGTTCGCGTTCGGCTGCGCGCTGCTGGCGGCCACACGCATGGTCGGCCGAGAGACCTACGTCATCCACGCGGTCGTCGCGACGTGGATCACCCTCTCGCTGCTGCGCGGCACGCCGATCACACCCCGCTCGCCCCGGCTCAGCGCGCTCCTCGTCTGCGGCGCGGTCGCGGCCACCGTCGCGCTGGGCGAGATCGCGCAGGGGTTCTCGGGCATGCGCTTCTCCCAAAGCGAGGTCCTCTACGGCGAGATCGGCCTGCTCGTCGCGATGGCGCTGTGGTCCGCACGCTTGGCGCGGGGGGATGCGGCGAGCCAACAACAACAGCCGATGATGGGTGAAGTGACGGCCGACCCAGCCCACGACGACCACGCGGACCAACGCCTGCCCGAGTCCGACGCCGTGCCCGCCCCATCGCCCCGCGCATGAGCCCCGACGCCCCGCACAACCCGCGCCACGTTCCCGCCACGGATACGCCCGCCCAAGCGGAGGGCCGGCCCGTCGCTGGGCCGCGCGAAGCGGGCGGGGGCAGCACGCGTTTTGTCGGGCACGCCGTAC
This sequence comes from Phycisphaerales bacterium JB063, assembly GCA_044439905.1. Classification (GTDB taxonomy): domain Bacteria; phylum Planctomycetota; class Phycisphaerae; order Phycisphaerales; family Phycisphaeraceae; genus JAHQVV01. Next base: position 12,054 of record JBITAC010000161.1, read on the forward strand.
TCGTCAGCGCGTTCACGCTGCTCTCCCGGCTCACCGGGCTCGCACGCGACGCGGCGTTGGCCGCAGCGTTCGGGCTGTCGACCGTGGCGGACGCGTTCTTCATCGGCTTCCTCGTGCCCAACCTGTTCCGCCGATTGTTTGGCGAGGGCGCGCTGACCGCCGCGTTTATCCCGCACTACACCGAGCTGCGCGAACGCGACCCGGTGTTAGCCCGCCGTTTTGTCTCGCTCGTGTTGACCCTCCTGACGGTGCTGCTGCTCGCCCTGACCGTCATGGCGGAGCTTGGGCTCTGGTGGCTGTCATCGACGCTGCATGGCGAAACCCAGGGTAAGGCGGCGCTGGCGGTCCACTACACGCGGATCATGCTGCCGTACATGCCGCTGATCTGCTTGGTCGCGCTCGCGGGCGGGGCTTTGCAGGTGCACAAGAAGTTCGGCCCACCCGCAGCCGCGCCGCTCGTGCTCAACGCCGTGATCATCGCCGCGACCGCGCTGGCGACCGCTGGGTTCACGCGCACCGACAACACGACACACGTCGCGACCCTCGTCGCCTTCGCCGTCCTGCTCGCGGGCGTGCTTCAGCTCGCCTGGCAGCTTGCCGCGTTGCAGCGCACCGCCGGGCTGACGCGCTGCTTCGCCGGCGTAGCGCCGCAGGTCAAGGCCATGCTTGTGATGATGGGGCCGATGATCCTGGGGCTGGCGGTGTTTCAGGTCAATGCGCTGATGGACTCGCTCATCGCGTTTTTCCTGTCACCACCCCAGGGCGCCCCGCCGGGCGCGCCGGTGTCGCTGCTGGGCTGGGCGTTTCGCGCGCCGCTGCAGAACGGCGACGTCGCGGCGCTGCAGTGGAGCCAGCGGCTTTATCAATTCCCGCTGGGCGTCTTTGGCATCGCGATCGCGACCGCGATTTTCCCCGCGCTCTCAGCCGCAGCGGCGAAGACGAATGAACTTGCCAATCACCCAGACGCCAGGCCGCAGGCGGCGGGTGAAGCGTTCGCCGCCATCCTGCGCCAGGGACTTCGGCTCACGGTCTTCATCGGGCTGCCCGCAAGCGTTGGGCTATTGCTGGTGCGTGTGCCGTTATCACGCGTGGTGTACGAGCGCGGCGCGTTTGCCACCGGCGACTCGCTCCGCGTCGCGACGATCCTCGCGGGCTACGCGACCAGTGTGTGGGCCTACTCGATGATGCACACGATCACCCGCGGGTTTTATGCGCTCAAGGACGCCAAGACCCCGCTCAAGATCAGCGTCGGCATGGTCGCCCTGAACCTGACGCTCAACCTCACACTGATCTGGCCCCTGGGCGCAGCGGGCCTCGCGTGGTCCACCGCCGTGAGCGCGATTGCGCAGGCCGCCCTGCTGCTGCTGTTCATCCGCAGGCGCGTAGCGCACCCGATCGACGCGTCGGTGCTCAAGAGCTGGGGCCGAACGGCGCTGGCCAGCGCGGCGATGGCGGCGGCGCTGTGGCCTGCGCTGTGGTGGTTTGATCCAGCGACGCTCTCACGCTCCGGCTGCGCGCTGCTGCTGTGTGGGATGACGCTGGGCGGTGCGGCGGTCGTGCTGGTAATCGCGAAGCTCGCCGGCGCGGAAGAACTGCGGTGGGTCATGCGTCGGCGCAGCGTGTGATAACTCTGCGTCGGGCGTGCCTTGCCCCGCTGCGCCCCTTGCCCGCTCGACGTGGCCCGCCGGGTAGCCGATCATACGGGTATGGGCCCCATCCAGATCACACCTGCCGACGACTTCAACCGCGCGCTCACCGAGCCGCCGGCCGACAGCACCGACCGCCAGACCCTCCGCGACCAGCAGGCCGATCGGCCCGACGGGCATTGGCGTCGTCTGCGGTCCGACGAGATCGAGGCGCTGGTCAAGAACGGCAACAAGGCCCAGAGCTGGGACACGATCCTCGTCGCCGACCCCTTCCACGCCGACCAGATCACCCACTGCGAGTTCGCCGGGCTCGTCCGCATCGGCAAGGTCGAAGACGTCGTCCTCACCCACCACGACCTGCACGTGCCCGCCGGCATCAGCCACTCGCGCATCGTGCAGTGCGACATCGGCGACAACGCGGCCGTCCACCACGTCCGCTACCTCAGCCACTACCTCGTGGGCGACCGCTGCATCCTCCACAACATCGACGAGCTCCACTGCACCGACCACGCGAAGTTCGGCAACGGCATCATCCAGGACGGCGAGCCCGAGTCCATCCGCATCTGGATCGACCTCATGAACGAACAGGGCGGGCGCTCCGTCCTCCCCTTCGACGGCATGACCCCCGCCGACGCCTACCTCTGGGCGAAACATCGCGGCGACGACGGGCTCATGGACCGCCTCAAGCAGATGACCCAGAGCCAGTTCGACACCCGACGCGGCTACTTCGGCACGCTGGGCGAGCAGTGTGTGATCAAGTCCTGCCGGATCATCAAGGACGTCAAGGTCGGGCCCGCGGGCTACATCAAGGGCGCGAACAAGCTCAAGAACCTCACCATCAACTCGAGCTTCGAAGAGCCCAGCCAGGTCGGCGAAGGCGTCGAGATGGTCAACGGCATCATGGGCTATGGCTGCCGGGTGTTCTATGGCTGCAAGGCGGTGCGGTTTGTCATGGGCGACAACGCGACGCTCAAGTACGGCGCGCGTCTGATCCACTCGTACCTCGGCGACAACTCCACGGTGTCGTGCTGCGAGCTGCTCAACAACCTGATCTACCCCGCCCACGAACAGCACCACAACAACTCGTTCCTCATCGCCGCCCGCGTCGAGGGCCAGTGCAACATCGCCGCCGGCGCGACACTGGGCAGCAACCACAACAGCCGGGCCAACGACGGCGAGCTGGTCGCGAAGCGTGGGTTCTGGCCCGGGCTGTGCACCACGATCAAGCACGCGTCGCGTTTCGCCTCGTTCACGCTGCTGGGCCAGGGCGAGTACAGCTACGAGCTCGACCTCCCCCTGCCCTTCACGCTGGCGAGCAACGACCCGCAGACCCACACGCTCGCGCTCGTGCCGGGCTACTGGTGGACGCACAACATGTACGCGCTCAAGCGGAACGAGCAGAAGTTCACGAAGCGCGACAAACGGCTGCGCAAGACTCAGCACGTCGAGTTCGATGCGCTTGCCCCGGACACGGCCGAGGAAATCATCGCCGGGCTCGACCTGCTGGCGCGGTGGACCGTGGAGGCGGCACGGCGGGCCGAGGGGCGCGACGACCCGATCACCGACGCGGCGCTGCTCGCGACCGGCCACGCCATGCTGCAGGCGGAGCCCGCGCGGACAAGCGAGCTGCGCGTCACGGCCCCGGGCGTCGAGAACAGCAGGCGCGACGTCGTGATCCACAACCCCCGCCGCGGCTACCACGCCTACCGCGACATGCTCCACCACTACGCCATGACCTGCCTGCTCGCCTACCTCCAAGACCACCCGCAGGCCACCTTCGACTCAATGCAGCAGGACCTGGGCAACGGGCACGGCGGCAACGGCGAGGCCCCGCCCCGCCAGACCCAGTGGGTCAACGTCGGCGGCCAGTTGATGCAACGCCCCGACCTCGACCAGCTCCGCTACAACATCCGCACCGGCGCGATCACCACCTGGAGCCAGGTCCACGACGACTACGACCGGCTGTGGCAGGCCTACCCCCGCCACAAACGCCGGCACGCGCTCGCGACCCTGTGCTACCTGCTGGGCGAAGAGGCGCTGACCGCCGAGCAGTGGGCCGAGCAGCTCGACAAGGAAGCCAAGACCCAGACGCATATCCGTGACGCCGTCGCCGCGACGCGGGCGAAAGACTTCGACAACCCGTTCCGCGACCTCACCTACGACGACGCCGACGAACGCGCCGCCGTGCTGGGCCAGGTGGACGACAACCCGTTCATCCAGCAGGTGCGACAGGACACCGCCCGCGCGCTGCAGGCCATCGACGAGGTCCGCAGGCGGGGTTGAGGGTTTGGATCGCAGGCGGACGCCGGACGTTCGATCGCTTTCCCGTCAGCGCGATAGCGCCACGACTCGCTGGGCCGTGTACACCCGGCCGGTCGCGGCGTCGGTCAGCGCAACGTGCAGCGTCGCGGCGCCTTGTTCGATGGACTCTGCGGAGAGGTTCGCCTCAAGCGTGTAGTGCGTCCCCGTGATCCCGTCGCGATAGGCCGCGTGGAACTGGTCTGTGTCATAGCGTTGGTCGACGAGCGTCACCGGGTCGCCTTCCGCTGGCGTATAGACCAGCCGTAGCCGTGCCGACCCCGCGACCGTGATGAGCCGGCCGTCCTGATCCACCGGGCGGAGGTACACGCGCAGCTCCCGCCCGCCGGTCGTGTCGTCTGCACTCGGCAGCACCCCCGTCAATCGGTCCAGCTCGATCCCCGCCAGCCGGGGCGCTTCGACACCATCCACGGGTGATTGACCGTCCGCCGCACGCATCGCCGCGAGCTCGCGTTCGCGCATCGCCAGTTGTTCACTGAGCTCGTCGACCGCACGCTCGAGCTCCATGTTCGACCGCCGAAGCTCGTCGTTCTGCGACGACAGCTTGTTGGGCGTCGCGCCACAGCCGGGCAGCACGGCGAGCCCCAGCAGACAGATAAAGCAGGCCTGTTTCATGCCGGGAGTGTACGGCAAGCCACGCCCGATCGCGCGGGGTGGCGTACTGACACCGCTGCGCGGGTGCTCGCCAATCAAAAACACGGCCGACCCTCTCGCAGGTCGGCCGTGCCCTATCGTTTGATGTTGAATGCGCTGCTTAGTCCGCGTCCCCGCCCTTACCCGAGCCGGCGACGCCGTCGGGCAGGTGCTTGAGGACCTGGTCGGCACAGCCGTACTCCACGGCCTCGTCCGCGTCGAGCCAGTAGTCACGCTCGCAGTCTTCCTTGATCTTCTCGATGTCCTGGCCCGTGTGGTGCTGGATGATGTTGTACAGCCGGTCGCGGGTCTTGAGCATCTCCTTGGCTTCGATCGCGAGGTCGGAGGCCTGGCCCTGTCGGACCCCGCCCAGCAGCGGCTGGTGGAGCAGGACCTTGGAGTTGGGCAGGACGTAGCGTTTGCCCTTGGCCCCGCCCATGAGGAGGATCGAGCCCATCGATGCGGCCATGCCGATGCAGTAGGTCGCGACCTGCGGGCGGATGAACTGCATCGTGTCGTAGATCGCGAGGCCCGCGCTGACGCTGCCGCCGGGCGAGTTGACGTAGACGTGGATGTCCTGCTCGGCATCTTCGTTGGAGAGGAACAGGAGCTGGGCGGTGGCGATCGAGGTCATGTCGTCGGTGACCGGGCCGTTCATAAAGATGATGCGGTCTTTGAGCAGCCGGGAGTAGATGTCGTAAGCGCGTTCGCCGCGGCCGGACTTCTCGATAACCATGGGGACGAGCTGGCTCATAGTGTTGTTCTCTGGGGAGGCGTGTCGGGGTCGCCCGGTGAAAACCGCCGGGCGGGGGTAGGATTGTAGCGTCGCAATCGACGCCGGGGCACGGTGTGTTTATCGGCGGGCAACGCGCCAACACCGCAACCTATCAAGGAGAGTCGGCATGATCCTGTCCCGTCTGAACCGCGTCTGGCTTGCCGGGCTGTTCTGCTTTGCCGCCGCCGCTGGCGCGTGCCAAAGCCCCGCACTATCGGGCTCGGCCGACGCCGACACCGCGCCCACCACCGCGCAGCCCAGCGAGCCCACACCGCCGACCAACGTCGTCTTCATCCTCGTCGACGACCTGGGCTGGGCCGACCTGGGCTACGCCGGCTCATCGTTCTACCAGACGCCAAACATCGATCGGCTCGCCGCGTCGGGCATGGTCTTCACCGACGCCTACGCCGCATGCCCCGTCTGCAGCCCGACCCGCGCGTCGATCATGACCGGCAAGACCCCCGCACGCACCGAGACCACCGATTGGTTCGGCGCACCGCAGTACGACGACGTCGCCGACATGATCCGCCGCGGCGTCGACAACCGCTGGACCCGGCTGCCGCTCATCGGCCCCAACTACACCCCCCATCTCGCGCACGAAGAACACACCCTCCCCGAAGCGTTCAGCGACGCCGGCTACGCCACCTTCTTCGCCGGCAAGTGGCACCTGGGCGGCGAGGGATTCGAACCCACCACCCACGGCTTCGACATCAACATCGCCGGCTTCCACCGCGGCGGGCCCTACGGCGGGGGAAAATACTTCCACCCCTTCACCGGCATGCCCAACCTCAACAGCGAGCCCGGCGACCACCTCCCCGCGCGGCTCGCCGAGGAAACCGCCGACTTCATCACCGCACACAAGGACGAACCGTTCTTTGCGTATCTGTCGTTCTACTCCGTCCACACCCCGCTCATGGGCCGGCCCGACCTTGTCCAACGCTACGAAGAACTCAAGACACGCATGCGCATCGCCGGGCCGATCTTCGGGCCCGAAGGCGACCGGCAGGTCCGGCTGGTCCAGGAACACGCCGTCTACGCCGCGATGGTCACCGCGATGGATGAAGCCGTCGGCCACGTCCTCGACACACTCGAAGCACAGGGCCTCGACGACAACACCATCGTCGTCTTCTTCGCAGACAACGGCGGGCTGTCCACCAGCGAGGGCTCACCCACCAGCAACCTCCCACTCCGCGCGGGCAAGGGCTGGCTGTACGAAGGCGGGATCCGTGAGCCGTGTATTGTGCGCTGGCCGGGGCATACGCAGGCGGGCGACACCAGCGCCTACCCGATCCTTTCGACCGACTTCTACCCGACGCTCCTCGCGATGTGCGGGCTGGATCCGTTGCCCCAGCAACACGTCGACGGCATCAACCTGGCCCCCTCGATGAACCCGTACCGGTCCAGCCAAGGCCCGGCGCGCCCGCTCTTCTGGCACTACCCGCACTACGGCAACCAGGGCGGCAGCCCCGGCTCGGCCGTGCGCGCAGGCGACTGGAAACTCATCCGCTTCTACGAGCCGGGCAAAAACGCCGAGCTCTACAACCTCCGCGACGACATCGGCGAACAGCACAACCTCGCCGAGTCCAACCCCGACAAACTCGCCGAGCTCAATGCCCTGCTCGACGCGTACCTCGAAGAAACGGATGCAAAACTGCCCGTCGGAAACCCCAACGCGCCGTAGCACCGCGCATGGCCAAGCCAGGTCCTGCGGACGCCCGACGTAGGGTGGGTGGAGCGAGTCCGCGAGCGAACCCCACCACACGCCACCACACACCCCGACGATCGCGTCGCCCGATTACCCGAGGAAACCCTTGCACCAAACGCTAACCACCCTCGCGCTTGCACTCCTCGTCACCCTCGCGGGCTGCGCGTCGCGGTTGCCCCAACCCACGCAGACGCACCCCCCCACCCTCATCATCATCGGCGGCGGGCCGATCGACAACACACCCATCCGCCCTACCTTCCTCACACGCACCCGCTCCGACCGCAACCACACCGGCAACATCCTCGTCCTCCCCACCGCCTCCGGCGCGCCCGAAGAGTCGGGCCTCGCCGCCACCCGTGCGCTCCGCGACATCACCACACGCCACACGATCGATGTCCTGATGCTCACCGCCGACGACCCCGAACGCGCCGACGACGAAGCCGCCGCGCAGAAAATCCAGAACGCCGACGGGCTCTGGTTCACCGGCGGCGACCAGTCCCGCATCACACGCGTCTTCCGCCCGCCGGGCACCGACGCGGACAACCCCTCGCGCGCCGACGCCGCGCTCCGCGCGATGTTCGTACGCGGCGGCACCATCGCCGGCACCTCCGCCGGCGCCGCCATGATGTCGCACCCCATGATCGCCGGCGGACAATCCGATAGCGCCCTGCTCTACGGCTCGGGCGAAAACGGCGTACGCATCGCCCCGGGCATGGGACTCTTCACCTTCGGCCTCATCGACCAGCACTTCCTCCAACGCGGACGCCTGGGCCGACTCATCGCCGCGCTCGAAGCCACCGACACCCGCCTCGGCTTCGGCGTCGAAGAGTCCGCCGCCGTCGCCGTCACCCTCGGCGACGACCACACCCTCACCGCGCTGGGCCCCGACAGCGTCCTCATCGTCGACCTCGAAAACGCCCAGAAAACCGGCCAAAACGACCGCACCCACATCCGCCTGACCCTGCTGGGCACGGGCGACCGCTGGGACCTGCTGGCCCAGCACGCCGTCCCCCACCCGACCAAGCAAGACCGCGCCCACCTCACCCTCGCCCTCGATGGCCCCGCCCACGACCCAACCCGCGACGCCTGGGCACCCGACGCCATCCGCGACGCCCTGCACGCCCTGGCCACCCACCCCGACACCCCGCTGTCACTGAGCAGCGAACACTTCGTCCTGATCTTCAGCTGCGATCGTCACACGCGATTCTTCGTCGAGCCCGACAACCGCCGCGACCTCTTCGCAGACAACGTCCTGCTCGAAGTCCGACGGCGGATTTTCTTTGAAGGCACATCGGACTAACCGCAACACCCGCTGGGCGGCGGCGAAACCTTCGGCGTGTGTGTTCGATACGAAGCGGGCTCAGCCGACGCGTCGGCGACGCGCGAGTGCGCCCAAGCCCGCGACGAGTGCCAGGCCTGTGCCCGGCTCGGGCGTGTAGCTCGGGGCGTCGGCACCCAGCGCGACCTGGCCCCACGCGGCGTGGATCATCGCGAGATCGAGGTCGTCGACCAGCCCGTCGCCGTTGGCATCGCCCATCGAGCGGTCGCCGGCCGTGACGGCTTCGCCCCAGTTCGCGAGGACGATGTCGAGGTCTTCCACGCCGACGTAGTGGTCGTAGTTCAGGTCCGCTTCCAGATCGAACAGGTCGAACACCTGCTGGGCGATGAACGCGTTGCCCGCCGAGTTCGGGTGGATCATGTCGTTGCTGGGGTAGAACGCGGCGTTGTCCTCGGGGAACAGGAGGTTGAGGTCCAGAAACGCATCGACCTCCGCGAAGTTCGCGACGATATCCCGGATCGCCGGGGCGATCTCGTTTTCAATGATGTCGGCGCTCTGGTCCGCGGGGCTGCTCACCACGGTCGAGATCGGGATCGGCGACATGACCACGATGTCGGGTGCCGAGTCGAGCGCGGCGTAGCTGCTGATCAGCGCCTGGTAGTCGGCCAGGAAGATCTCAAGCGAAGTCATCCCGCCGTCGAGCGTGGGGTTGTTCCAGTTGATGCCGTCCTTCGAGTCGTTCGTGCCGAGCATGATGACGACGAGGTCGGGCTGGAACGCGAGCGAGGCGGTGTAGGCGGCCTGCTCGGTGTAGGGCAGGTCGCCGTCGTTGCGCAGCGTCGCGCCGCTGTGGCCAAAGCCCGGGCCGCGCGGGTCGGACTCGTATCGGCCGATGTTGTACTCCCCCGCGCCGTACGTGCCGTTGAGCATCGCCTCGAGCTGTTCGGGGTAGGTGTCGTACAGCCACCACTGGCCACGCGTGATCGAATCGCCCACGAGCGCGACGTTGATCTCCGCCAGGGCGGGGAGTGCGGAAGCAGCGATCGCTCCCGCGATAACGGTTTGGGCCAACTTCGAAGACACGTTTCTTTCCTCACGCGTGGGTCTGGAGAACCCCCTAATTTAGCACGATCCTGAGGCAAAGTCCACCCAAAAACGCGGGGCATTGGCACATTCGCCGACGCCCCGCGGTGGTGGAGTTACCCAGATTACCCAGTCGGCGGTGCTACTCGGGCAGCACGCTCTTCTGCGTCGCGGTCGGGAAGTTGTCGGGCACGGGCAGGGTCACTTCGCCGGTCGCGAGCCACTCGCACGAGCGTTGGAGCAGCGTGCGATAGCCGACACATCGAAACGCGGTTTCGTCCTGCTGTCCTGCCCAGAGGTGCCCGGGGAGGAAGGTCATGACGACACCCTCGCCGTAGGGGATGGTCCAGATCATGGGCTCGTGCTGCCCGGTGCCGCCGTGGGCCGGGTCGTCGTAGGCGGTAGCGAGGATGGTCATGTTCCGGGCCGGGCCGCGCTGGTTGTGGTAGAGCTCGTCGTAGGCGTGCATCCAGGTGGTGGGCAGGCCCTCGAGGACGGGGTGCTCGGCACGGTGGGTGATGGGCCAGTCGTGTTTTTGGCCGTGCCCCGCGCCGCTGCCTTCGCCCGCCGGGACACGGACCAGCTCGCCCGCGTCGTTGTAGTACAGCCGATCGCCAAAGCCCGCGTCGCGCCACAGCAGCCCGGTCATCTCCTCGTACTCGGTCCAGCCGGTGAACGCGTTGTTGGCCGCATGCAGCAGCAGCGCCTTGCCCCCGTCGTCGATGTACTGCTCAAACGACTCGCGTACCTCGAGTGGCCACAGGTGTCCGTTGTAGTCGGAGACCACAAGGTCGTACTCACTAAACGCCGGCCGCCAGGTCGCCCAGCCCGCGTCGTCCCCGCCGCCCCTGGGCGTCGTGGTGGTCTCGACCACAAACCGATCGCCCGCGTCCTCGAGGATCGCCACGACCATCGGCGAGGTCCGCGCCCAGTCGTGGTTGTTCTGCCCCGTCACCAGCAGCACCTTCACGGGCACCTGCACCGCGCGTACACGCTCACCCGCCGCAGGCCCCGGCCGACGCGTCGGCCGCTCCCCATCCTGCGACGCGAACACCGGCACCAGCGAAACCGCCAACACCCCAACCATCAACAACGAAAACCAACGGCGGTCAATCTTTCGTGGCATCCCAAACTCCTCGGTAAACAGTCCTCGATTCGATCCGGCAATCTTACCACGCCCCCGCCGCCGGCCGACAATCCGCTCCGGCCCCCATGCCCACCTCGCAGACAGGACGCGGCCGACCCACGGGCATTTCATCCACCGCCCGGGCAACTTTGCGGCTTTTCGCTTGTCGGCCGATCGGGATCAGTCATAATGAGAGCCCGTTGTATCACCGGCGTGAGTGGGTGTAGGTCGGCTTCTTTCGAGCGTATTGCTGCCAGGCCGATTGGGATGTCATCATGTCGCGGGCTTCATCGCCGATCGCTTTCCAGTTGGAGCGGGCCGAGACCTCGGTCCCCGCGTTGTTTGCGTCGGCCGTCGACGCGGGCCCGGACCGGCTCGCCATCCACTCGGGCGGTGCCGGGCTGACGTACCGCCAGCTCAACGCCGACGCCAACCGCGTCGCGCACGCCTTGCTCGCCCGGGGCACGCAGCCCGGCGACCGCGTCGCGATCCTGGCCGACCAGGGGCCGCCGCTCATCACCGCGCAGCTGGGCGTCCTCAAGGCCGGCGCGAGCTTTGTCCCCCTCGACCCGACCTACCCCGAGCAGCGCAACGCCTACATGCTCGCCGACGCGCAGGCCGCCGCGCTGCTCACCCACACCGCACACCGCCCGCTGGCCCACACCCTGTCGCATGATGGCCCCGACCCGATCGAGACCGACACCCTCGACCCCGCACTGCCCACGCACAACCCCGACCTCGGGGTCGACCCCGGGGCCCTGGCGTACGTGCTCTATACCTCCGGCTCTACGGGTCGGCCCAAAGGCGTCATGCAGCCCCACCGAGCCGTGCTGCACAACGCCGAGCGCCACCGCACCTACTTCGGGATCACACCCGACGATCGGCAATCGCTCCTCTACCCCTGCAGTGTCTACGGCGGGACACGCGACATCTTCAACGCACTGCTCTGCGGCGCATCGCTCCACCACTACCCCCTGCGGCAACTCGGCCACGCCGGGCTCGCCCAATGGCTCCGCGAACAACGCGTCACGATCTACTGCTCGGTCGTCACCGTCTTCCGCCACTTCGCACGCGGGCTCCAAGGCCCGGCCCCCCTGCCCGACGTCCGGCTGGTCAAGCTCGGCGGAGAAGCGCCCTTCGCCAGCGACATCGCGCTGTTCCGCCAGCACTTCCGCCAAGACTGCACGCTGTTCTGCGGCTTGGGCAGCACCGAGGCCGGCATGGCGCGGCGCTTCCCCATCCATCGCGACACCGCGATCCAAGGCCCGGGCGTGCCGCTGGGCTACGCCGTCGAGGGGGTCGAGGTCCTCCTGCTTGACGAGCAGCGCCGCCCCGTCCCGACCGGCGCGGTGGGCGAGATCGCGCTGCGAAGCCGGTATCTCACCCTGGGCTACTTCGGGCGAGACGACCTCAACGCGAAGAAGTTCCTGCCCACCGGGGACCCCGACACCCGGCTCTTGCTCACCGGCGACCTCGGGGTGATGGACGACAACGGCCTGCTCATCCACAAAGGCCGAAACGACCACCAGGTCAAGATCCACGGCAACCGCGTCGAGCTGCTCGAGGTCGAGGCCGTGCTCGCCACCCACCCGTCGGTGCGCGACGCCGTGGTCGTTGCCTGCCCGAGCGACGCGGGCGACCAGCAGCTCGTGGCCTACATCGTGTTTGAGCCGGGCCAGTCGCCGGGGGTCACGGCGATTCGCGACTACCTGCGGCCGCACCTGCCACGCTTCGCCCTGCCGGGCATCTATGTGCCCCTCGACGCGATCCCGCAGACACCCAACGGCAAGGCCGACCGCCGCGCCCTGCCCGACCACCACGGCCGATCGCTCCGCCCCGACAACCCCTACCTCGAACCGCACAACGAGCCCCAACGCATCATCGCCACACTATTCGAGCAGGTGCTCGGCGTCGCTGGGCCCGGTGTCCTCGATAGCTTCTTCGACCTCGGCGGCGACTCACTCTCGGCTGTCGACCTCCTCTTACGTCTCGAAAAACACTTCGGCCAAGCGCCCCCGCTCGCCGCGTTCTACGCACAGCCCACGATCCTCGACCTCGCCAACCAGTACACCGGCGAGGACAAACCCATCGACCTCGACGCCGCCGCGATCGTCCGGCTCAACCCGCACACCCAACGCCCCACACTCTTCGCCATGGCCGGCAAAGGCGGGTCGGTCATGTGCATGCGGCCGCTCGCCCAGCTCCTGGCCGACCGCTGCGTCCTCGGCGTGCAGTACCCCGGCGTCGCGGACGGCCAGCCCCCCCACGACGACATCCCCGCCCTCGCCCAAGTCATGGCACGTCGGATCCAAAAAGCGCAGCCCACCGGGCCCTACCGACTCATGGGCTATTCCTTCGGCGGACTCGTCGCCTACGAGACCGCACGCCAGCTCCAACACACCGGGCAACCGATCGCCGAGCTCATCATGCTCGACACCCACGTGCCCGGCATACGTCGGCGAAAGTCGTACCTCGGCCGAACCCGGACACACCTCCGCCTCGCCCGAGAGCATGGCGGCGCGCGATACGCCTGGCAAAAAATCACAGGCCAACAGCCCGCACGCCGACCGCAACAGCCCCAGCCGGTCGACGGCCTCCCGGGGCCAAACACCCACGCGCAAGACCCGCCGACCGTCCGCTTCGCCAACGCCCTCCAGCAACACGCACGCGCCTGCGAACGCGCCGCACGCCGCTATCGGCCGGGCACCTACACCGGCCCACTCACACTCGTCCGGTCCAGCCAGCAGCCCGACTGGGCCGACTTCTACCACACGCCCGACGACTACGGCTGGTCCCAGCACTGCCAACACCCCATCCAGCTCCTCCACACCCCCGCCCACCACCTCCAACTCTTCGAGCACCCCCACGTCACCACCCTCGCCCAATCCCTGAGCCCCGCACCGCCCCCGCTCCCGCCCGCCCCAACCGACACGGGGAAAACCGCTAACCGCCGTGCGTAAAAGCTCTCTGTCTGCCCTGCATCCCGCCCCCTGCCTCCCCAGGGCACCCCTCCCCGGCGCGCCCCCTGTCAATGCGCACCGCCCCAGCCACGCACAGGGCGGCCGCAGCTTCACATCGGGCCCGCGGGGATCCACAACACCGCATCAACCTGCTGGTACAAAAACAACGTGCCGCCAACCGCTTTCGCGAGCACAGGCCCGGCCGAGGCACCACACTGTCCCCGCACCCCGCCCCACCGGGCCCTGAACGGCCATCAGCGCTTTTCTTTCCCCAATGCCGACAAAAACCCTTGAAATCCACCGTTTTCTGCTTAGCATATCCGTCCACGATCGACGTAGTGCCGATCTTTTTTACCCTTAGGAGCTATCGATGTCCAAACGCCGAAACGGGTTTACGCTTATTGAACTGCTGGTGGTCATCTCCATCATCGCGCTGCTGATCGGCATCCTGCTGCCCGCGCTGGGCGCCGCCCGCCGGACCGCCCGCCGGATGCAGAACTCCACCCAGCTGCGGGGCATCCACCAGGGCCTGGTCACCTTCGCCAACTCGAACAAGGAACGCTTCCCCGGCCTCAACAGCAAGGGCAACTTCCTCGAGGACTCGCTCACCAACACCGGGAACTCCGGCCCGGGCGGCGTCCCGCAAGCCCAGTACTGGATCCTCCTCGAAGGCGACTTCTTCACCCCGGAATACGCGATCAGCCCGTCCGAAACCGAAACGGTTGAAGAGTACGTCACCGACAACGGCGACCCGGTGCGATGGGATTCGGGCACGTCCGGCACGAAGAACTACTCCTACGCAACACTCGCCATCTTCGTCGGCACCACCTCCAGCTTGTCCGGCGACCGCGCCGCCGAGTGGGGGCAGTCGCTCAACACCCAGGCCATCGTCCTCTCCGACCGCCTCTCCGCGGGCACCGCGGGTGACCCCACCAGCTACGAAAGCATCCACACCTCCGAGGCCGGCGACTGGAAGGGCTCGGTCCTCTGGAACGACAACCACGTCGCATTCGAGCAGTCCAGCGTGCTCGAAACCCGCTACGGCAGCGGCGAACTCAACGTCGATGGCGACGGCGATCCCGCCGACGACATCTTCGCGGACGACGGCGCGACCGCCAACTCCGACGCCCTGATGATCATCGGCGGCACGGGCACCACCAGCTCGATCACCTTCTACTTCAACTAAGTACGACACCCACAACCCAACCACCCACCCAGCCGGGGGCCCAAAGGCCTCCGGCTGTTTTTATGGGTCAACAAAGCACATTGCACACCCCACCCACTCCCGCGTGACGTCGGTCAAGGGCCGGGAACCGTGACAGGCCGGCAACCAACGCCGAGGGGCCGGTCGGGCAGCCTGCTTCGCGGGGGGTGCTGATTTTGCACTTAGTTGCAATTGAGAACCAGTCTCGATAATATCTATCCGCCGCCTCGCGGCAACAACCAACCCACCCACCGGCAAGCCCGGCCGCCCTGCACGTTGCAGACGGCGAACCGGACGCCCCTTCCCCAGGGCAACCTCCCCCAACGCCGGTATCACCGCCTCGCGCCGGGCGGCAGTCCGCTTACCGGACCTGCCCTCCGGCAGCGGAACGCAAGGTCTGGGGAGACCTGAGACGCCGCCCGGCGTGTTTTTTGGAGTTAGCCGGCAAACCACCCCACTTCGTCCCAGACCGTGCCCCCATCCACGCGGGGTGCCGGTATCCACCCGTCTCGCACAGGCCGTGCCGATCCAGGCCGTCCCAGCGGGCGGGCCCTGTTCTCATTTTTTGTACCTGACTCAACACCTACCTGCCCGGGAAGAACCCGGGCTCAGGAGAAATCACGATGTCTCGAAACATGTTCGCAACCGTCGCGGTCCCGGCGCTGACGCTGGCCGCATCTGCTTTTACCGTGCAGGCCGACCCGATCGACCTCTCGGTCTCGGACCCGGGCCTCTCGGGTGCCGTCACCACCGACCTGTGGACCGACCTGACCGCCCAGGGCAACCCGGGCTATGGCGGGTTCCCGGGGTCCGGGCTCTGGCCCGGGCCGATCCAGTCCCAGGCCGGCAGCACCACGCCCGGCGGCGCGGGGCTGGTCAAAGTCTCCAACGGCAGCGGCGGCGGGCCCTACCCCGCGGGCTCGTCCATCTACTACGGCGGGTTCAGCGCCGACATCAACAACGACGGCGGCACACTCTCCGTCCAGGACAACACCCCGCTGGCCGATGTCGAAAACGTCGTGTTCCAGATCCAGATCGGCGAGGCGTGGACCTTCGACTTCCTCGACGAAGTCCTGCCCACACTCACCATCAACGGCACGACCACGCTCTCGGGCGAGTCGGGCTACCACACGCTGATCGAGCAGTTCGACAACGGCACGGTCACCATGCCCACCGGCGAAGAAACGGTCTACATCAACACCTGGCTGGTGCAGTGGGACCTCTCCTCCTTCGCCGAGGAGGTGACCTCGCTTGAAGTCACCTTCACCGGCGTCCAGCACGCGCAGCTCTACCAGCTCCGCCTGGACCAGTCCGACAGCTACTCGCTCGTGCCCGAGCCCGGGTCGCTGGCGCTGATCGCCGCCGGCGGCGCGATGTTCATGCGGCGGCGTCGCCGCTAACGCGCACCTGTCCGGGGGCCACGCGTGGCCCGGCCCACCGCCGGGCCACGTTTTTCACAACACCACACCCGCACGATCACAAAGCCCACCATGCCCACCCCACTTGCGCAAACCCGACGCCCGGCGTTCACCCTGATCGAGATGCTCGTGGTCATCAGTCTGATCGCGGTGCTGCTGGCGATCCTCATGCCGGCCCTGGGCTCTGCCCGACGACACGGGCGCATGACCCGCGAGCTCGCCGCGTCGCGACAGCTCAACACGGTCTACCTCATGTTCCCCGTGGACCACAAGGGCCGGCTGCTGCCCGGGCACGTCAACTACCCCGCCGGGCTGACCGACCACCTTGGCCGAACCCTCTCTGCGCCGGAAGTCGCGAACCGCTGGCCCTGGCGACTGCTCGACTACGCGGACCTCCCGCCCGCAGGCCTGGTGGTTGTCAATAAGCAGGCCGAGGCTTTGAGCAACCCCAACGCGTTCTTCTGGGACTACTCCCTGAGCATCTCGACCAGCTTCGGGCTCAACCTCTACGGCGTGGGCGGGTACTTCAGCGGCGGGACGACGGTCGCCGGCCTACCCAGCGGCGCGGCGGACCTGTCCATGCCCGGCTGCGTCACGCGCATCGACCAGGCCAGCGACCCCACGGGCCTGCTCACCTTCGCGACCGCCGGCTCGGAGGGCGACGCCGGGTCCACCGTGCACGGCTACTGGCGCGTCTCGCCCCCCAAACGCCCCTACGAATATGGCGCGACCGGCTGGACCGAACAACCCTACCGCTACCCCGACGACGGCCCGCCCAACCTCGTGGGCTGGGTCCACCCACGCTGGTTCGACAAAGCCCTGACCACCTACCTCGACGGCCACAGCAGCCCGGCCGGCCTTGAAGAACTCCGCGACATGCGCCGATGGTCCGACCAGGCCCAGCGCAACAATGACCCCAACGACCTACCGCTCGACACGCCCTGATCGCGGGAGGGAGAGGGAGCTAAAGATGCCGGGGGATGCGTCGGCTTATGGTGGGTCCTGCCCGCTGAAGCGGGCAGGACGGGTTGGGCCAACCCACCCAGCCGGGGGCCCAAAGACCCCCGGCCGTTTTTCGCAAAGACATGACATGAAAACGGGGAGCGCCCCTGTTTCGCTACCCTTCACAAATACCGCCTCTCATTGAGCTGCGACAACACAACAAACATGATTGTGACAAACCGATCAAACTGCCTGATTCTTTTTGAACTTCCAATACACCACGAAGGAAAAAGGAACTACAGCCCCTGTCGCAATCAGCCCCCACCAAACAGACCATTGTTTCGTGCCTGGCGGCGGTCCTTGGTCAGCAATGCTCGCTATTGAAACATCAGGCTCTTCTTCATTTTTTATTGGCTCACTCAATGTAGACGAACCGCCCTCTTGCAGAGCTAGTTCCATACCACTATCAAACACGTCGATTTCACCACGACTGCCCTCTAACGCCCGGTCCTCGACGATTGACCGCCAGTGCCGAATCAAATCTGGTGGAGCCACATCTTCAATCGATTCTAAGAAATTTGACGCAGACTGAACATCTAAGTCTCGCTCCCTACTGAGCTGATACGTAATCCGCTGATTGATGGCCCTAATTGCTTGATTAAGTTGAGAGCGAAGGCGCTGAACTTTCTCATCAGAAGCATCGCCAACGGTCCCAAATCCGGAGACCATCGGTTCACCCACAAGAAAACCATTGCCCGTCACCTGTCCAGCACTGGCGGCAAGAATCTCATCTGATCGAGTCTGGAACCATCGGTATGACTTTGACAGACGCCCGAATCGCTGCTGCTGCGACCCCGGCAGGCTAAGGTACAAAGTCATCGAGTTGATAACTTCGTGACTCACCAAGTCCTCAGAAGCTTCTTGCAGGGCTATGGCAGCTTCTTCAGCCAAATCATAGTTGGCCTCCTCTCCCGATCTGATATCCCGGTTCGTCGTGTGAATAGCAATGATACGCCAGTTCGCTACGATGCGATGACGAGGTTCCAAATCATCTCTTTGCAGAAAGTCAGACCACGCCTTCGCAGCCTCGGCTTGTGTCATAAATAGTGCATCGCCGCTAGAGACAAAGCGAGCATCTTGATTTAGGATTTCAGCAAAAACAAGATCCGCGTCCGACCAATCCTGGCTCTCATCATCTATACCAACTGGGGATTGATAATGATCAAGCCCGATGTTTAG
>JBITAC010000162.1:0-19082 GCA_044439905.1 Phycisphaerales bacterium JB063
AGAGGTGTATTCCAACCCGATCGGCTTCGAGGTGGAGTGCTGTGCTGGTGGTGATGGCATAACGACTTGGCTTGATGCGATGTATCCCGAAGAGCTTGAACGAGTTGGCGAGCATGCGGTCTAACCACCGGCGGCAGTTGAATCGCGACGCCCCGCATATCGACAATAGTCATACACGGGGCAGATCAACCATGAACAGAAGGCATTTTGAACCAGGTCGATCCCCTCATGCACCTCGAAACGCTACTCATTCTTCTCATGGTACTGATGTTGGTGCTGATCACGCTCGCACACCGATGCATCATCCAGCCCACACTCCGACGCAACGGGTACCAACCGCGTGGTATGGATGATGTTTTGCTCCATCGTGACTGGAACCGCTACCGGTATGCGTGCGGCGGGGGTGCTGTGGTGTATTGGCTATTGTGGCTGGGCTATCTCCTGGCGATCGCAGCGGTTGTCCTGCTGGCCGCGCAGTGTTTCCTCTTCCCCGGCATCCGAATCGGGGCCTAACCCCGGCTGCGGTTGACCGGCAACGCCCACGATATGATATGGTTGTCGGTTTGGAGCCTGCACTCCGCGGGCGGCCAGCAACTGTGCCTTTTACGTTAGGCCGCTTGAACACATCATGCCTGCACCACCGCAAATCACGAAGAACGCTCAGTGGGTCATCGATAACTTCGGACCAGAAAGCGGCCTGTCCCACTTTGGCTATGACGCACAGTCCGTCGCCTACCTTGACACGTTCTTAGATAATCAAGGCGAATCTTTTCGTGCAAATGAACAGAGCGCCGATCGCATCGTCAGTCTGCTTGGAGCATTCGTCGGCGAGGCCATCGTTGCCACCTACGGTGGCGATTGGCAACAAAGCGAAACCAGCCTTTCCATTGCCATCGAGACCAGCGGGCAGATTCAGATCGTCCAGCCCTTCCACAAGGTTCACAAGCGACTTATGAACGGCCAGCAGGACAGCTTGCACTTCTACTATGCAACGTTTTTACCGCAGGTACTTGCGCAGCAAGGTCCGAGCGAGTCGCCACCGAGCTCTTCGCTTGAAAGCGGCCCAAAGAAACCGTGGTGGAAAATATTCTGACGATTTGAGGACGCGACCTAACCACCGGCTGCAGTTGACGCCTGCGCCCGCGTTATGATGTGGCTGTTGGTTTGGAGCCCACACTCCGCGGGCGGCCGGCAAGCGAGCCTTTGACGCAAGATCGGTCGTGAGTGCCAACTGTCATGCTTCAGACAGATCGACGATCTAAGAGTCGATTCTGGGTGTTTGCAGGGTTTATGCTCTGCCTTCTCGCTGGCTTCATCATTGGTTACGCAACCTCCGTTATCAGCACGTACATGAACTCCGTTACTCCCGAGTACCACACTGCGGGGACCATTAACGAAGTCACCGAGTTTGTCCGTGAGCACAACAGGTGGCCGACCTCCTGGACCGAGCTAAACAGTTCCCCGCTTGAGGATGTTGTTGTGGACTGGACCATCGATATCGAGTCTTGCGATCGTCACGATGTCATGACCGCGATCGTCCCGATTACGCGCCGCTATCAGACCTACCCACATGCAGAGTCACAACTCGATGCCTTGTGGCAAGCAGTCCAAGTGAGCCGCGAGACACTCCGAGAAAACCAATCTAACGAACGGCATCAGTCTTTAGGCGAAGCCCGTGAGTAGGTAGTGTGGCCGCTCGCGGTGGGTATCGCTCGCGGACTCGCTCCACCCACCCTACGTTGCGAGCTGCGTTTGAAGGGTGGGCAGGATGCCCGCCCCACCGACGATACAAGCCCAGACTTACTCTGCTTCCAGCGGCCTTGCCTCGACGCCTTCCCAGGTCATGACGACGGGCTTGATCGTGCCGTCGGCGTTGAACTCGAGCTTGTCGATGCAGGTGACTCGGTGGTCCCGACCCTCGTTGGGGATCGGGCGGCGGTGGTAGACGATGTACCAGTCGTCGGTGCCCGGGGCGTTGAGGACGGAGTTGTGGCCGGCGCCGGTGGCGATGTCGACGTTGCGGTCGGTCTGGAGGATGGTGCCGATACGTTCGAAGGGGCCGGTCGGGCCGTCGGCGATGGCGTAGGCGACGCGGTAGGAGTCGTTGCCCCAGCCGCCCTCGGACCAGAGGAAGTAGTACTTGTCGTTGCGGATGAAGAGGACCGGGCCCTCGACGTAGCCGTCGGGCGTGATGTTTTGGAACAGCTCGCCGTCGTCGCCGGGCACGATGCTGCGGAAGTCGTCGGCGAGGATACCGACGTTGCACTGTCCCCACCCGCCGTAGTAGATGTACCACGTGCCGTCGGTGTCCTGGAAGACGAACTGGTCGATGGGCTGGGCGTCGTGGTAGAAGTCGCCGATGAGCGGCTCGCCCAGCAGGTCTTCGTAGGGGCCTTCGGGGGAGTCCGCGACGGCGACGCCGATGCCGCCGGTGTGGCTCTTGGGGTCGTTGGGGTCGTAGAGCGGGCCGCCGGGGCGTTGGAGGTCGTTGGCGCCGAAGAAGAGGTAGGTCTTGCCATCCTTCTCGACGGCGCAGGGCGCCCACATCGCGCGGTAGGCCCAGTCGATGGTGTCGTTGTCGAGGACGCGTTCGTGCTTGGTCCAGGTGACCAGGTCGGGCGAGGAGAAGGCGTCGAAGAAGAGCTGGTCGTCGTAGCGAGCGGAGGTGGTGGGGAAGATCCAGTACTGGCCGTCGATGACGCAGACCTCGGGGTCGGCGTACCAGCCCTCCCATAGCGGGTTGCCGGAGGTTTGTCGTGGGGCAGCGTCATCACTCTTCGTTTCGTCGGCAGGGGCTTGGTCTGAGGCGATCGAGAAGTCTCCTACGGTGCAAAACGCCACGGTCAGGTACATCAGACAAGAAATTGCATGCATGATTGATCCTCGACAACCAGCGATGGATAAGAATAGAACCCCGACACCGCTACACCTTTTGAGATCGAATACAATCCTAACCGATCGGGGGGTACTTTTTCCGGCGGCATGAGTCCGCATCTCTGAAGCCCGTAACCTGTCCTGCATTCCTGTCATGCCCCAGGAGCCCTTACATGCCGGTCTATAACATTCCGTTCGAGGTGTTCTGTGCCGGCTTTGTTTTTGGGCTGGCGATCGTTTCGGTTTTTACCGCCATGCTGTTGCGTTTGAGTTTCGGGCTTTACATCCGCAGCGTCGCTGCCACCGATGCCGAGGAGCCCTCGTTTTCCCAGTCGTGGGGCTTCATGGTACTGGAGGGGGTGGTCGAGCAGGTGGTGTTTCTCGTCGTGGGCCTGATTGTCGAAACGCTGGTTTTGGCTCCGGACACGCCTGTGGTAAGCCGGTACATCACCGCGTCGCTCTTTATGCTGCCGATCGGCTTCGGGATCTTCGTGGCGCTGCTGCGGATGGTACTGAAGGTGCCGGTATCCGATGGTTTCTACATCGCCGCGTTCTACTACATCATTGTCTTGGCGATTATGGGTCTGTTTTATCTGGGCTGGCGCGTTTTGTATGGTTCTTAGTTTTGCCCGATGAGTTCGGCCAGTGCCTTGCCCGGGTCGGGTTGTTTCATGAGGTGTTCGCCGACGAGGACGCGGTGGACGCCGTGCTTGGCGAGTTGTTGGATGTCTTCGTGGGTGCGGATGCCGGACTCGCTGACGAGGATGGACTTGTCGGGGACTTCGTGC
Source organism: Phycisphaerales bacterium JB063 (assembly GCA_044439905.1). Taxonomy (GTDB): domain Bacteria; phylum Planctomycetota; class Phycisphaerae; order Phycisphaerales; family Phycisphaeraceae; genus JAHQVV01. The sequence continues at coordinate 3,663 of JBITAC010000162.1, forward strand.
AGGACGTCCGTGGTGTGAGCGAGGTCGGTGGTCATCGTCTTGAGGTTGCGGTTGTTGATGCCCAGCAGGGTGTACTGGGCCTTGGGGAAGCCGATGTGGTGGCGGACCTGGATAAGCGATTCGAGGTCGTGGACTTCGACCAGCGTGGACAGCTTGAGCTCGGTCGCGAGGATGAGCAGGTCGATGAGCAGCGGCTCGGTCAGGCACTCGGCGATGAGGAGGATGGCGTCTGCCCCGGCGGCGCGGGCCTCGTAAACCTGGTACGGATCGACGATGAAGTCCTTGCGCAGGACGGGCAGGGACACGGCCGACTTGATCGCGGTGAGGTATTCGAGCTTGCCCTGGAAGTACTTCTCATCGGTGAGACAGGAGATCGCCGCGGCACCGTTTTGCTCGTAGGCCTGGGCGATGGCGACGGGGTCGAAGTCTTCGCGGATGACGCCGGCGGAGGGGCTTGCCTTCTTGACCTCAGCGATGACGCGGAGGGTGTCCTTGGGCCGGGTCAGTGCGGTGAAGAAGTTACGGGGGGTGGGCGTCTCGAGCGCGCGGGCGCGGACAGCCTCGACCGGCTCGCGCTGCTGCGCCTGGGCGACCTCGGCCCGCTTGTGTTCGACGATCTCGTGGAGGATAGTGCTCACAACTCACACACCGCTCGGGGTACCAAACCGCGCCAAGCCGGCCGACACTCGACCACCGCGCAGAAGCGCCAGCATACCCCAAGACCGACCTCTAAGGAATCCGACTGTGACACGACTGGGCCTCCTCTCCGACTCCCATGGCGACGCCAACATCACCCGACTCGCCGTCGACCGCCTGCTCGACGAAGGCATCGACCTGCTGATCTACCTCGGCGATGTCAACAGCGAGGCCGTGCTCGACGCGCTCGCCGTCCACTTCCCCGAGAGCCACGTCGAGGTCGGCGTCCGCGTGCCGGTGCATGTGGTCTTTGGCAACACGGACTACGAGGCGGACGCGCTCTCGCGCTACGCCGTCGACCTCGGGCTCAATGTCGACCACCCCGCGGGCCGGCTCGTCTTTGACGACAAACACATCGCCTTCACCCACGGCCACCTCGAGGCCCCGATGCACGCCGCGGTCCAGGACCAGTGCGACTACCTGCTCCACGGCCACACCCACGAGGCCGCCGACAACATGATCAACGACACCCGCGTCATCTGCCCCGGGGCCCTGACCCGCGCCAGCCCGCTCACCGTCGCGACCCTCGACCTGAGCGACGGGAAACTGGACCTGATCCCGATCTCCGGCGGGCGGGGCTGATCCGTGTTAAAATGGATCGGCTCGGGAGCATGGCCTCGTCCTAGGCCAAACACCTGACCCGACACCGCCCCGCCGGGGAAAACCCAACAATGTCCAACCAGCCCACGCCACCCGCCGACACGCCCGAAGGACTCTGTGTGCGTTCCTATGCGCAGCAGGACCAGTCCGCCGTGGCCCGGCTGTACGACGCGGGGCTGCTGGCCGGTCAGATCGCCCCCAATGACTCGGGCGCAGACCTGGACTACATCCAGGAGGCCTACTTCGACGACCCCCGCCACCACTTCTGGGTCGCCGAGCACGAGTCCGAAATCCTCGGCATGATCGGCGTCGCTTCCGACGAAGAACACACCGCCGAGATCCGTCGGCTACGCGTCGATAGCAAGTACCAGGGCACCGGCATCGCGGCCGTCCTCCTCGAAACCGCGATCGCCCACTGCAAGCACCACAGCTACCTCAAGATCCGCCTTGACACCCGCTTCGAGAAGGACGCCGCCGTCGACCTCTTCGAACGCGTCGGCTTCCAGCACACCCGCACCCGCCCGTCGCCCGGCAAAGAGACCCTCGAGTTCTACCTCGACCTCTACCGCAAGGAAGACGACGAAGACCCCGCACACGCCGGCGCAAGCATCTAACTCTTGAGTGCGGTTCGAGTGGACACCCCCCACTCCGTAGCGTAGTTTTCAATACCCCACCTTCAGCCCAGGCGCACCGCGTGTGATGCGTGCGTGTCGCGTGCGATGTCCATTGAACCGGTTCCTGCCAAGCGTCCACCATGAGCTTCCTCCGCACCCTCGCCGAACGACTGAGCCGTGGCCGAACCTTCCGGCGCAAGATCGTGGTTAGCGGGAAGGCCTGCCCAATCGTTGTTTCTCCCGACGCCCAGCTCAAGTACCTCAAGCCCGGCTCAGGGGTGTTTGACCAGGACCTCGTGCGCATCGCCGAGCAGCAGCTCACCGCCGACAGTGTCGTGTGGGACATCGGCGCGAACGTCGGCGTCTTTACCTTTGCCGCCGACTCCGTTGCGCACCGGGGCACGGTCATCTCCGTCGAGGCCGACATCTGGCTGGCAAACATCCTGCGACGTACCGCGCGCTTCAAGGCCTACGAGGGCATCGACCTGCGCATCCTTCCCGCAGCGGTCTCGGACCAAACGGGCGTCGCGGTGTTTACGGTCGCTTCGCGTGGCCGAGCAAGCAACGCCCTCGAAGCCGCGGGCGGCCGCTCGCAGATGGGCGGCGTCCGTGAAAAGCAATACGTCCCGACGACCACCTTCGACGCCATGCTCGCGTCCTTCCCGCCGCCCGATTTTGTCAAGATCGATATCGAAGGCGCGGAGGTCATGGCGATCCGGGGCGGCGAAAAACTCCTCAGCGAGGTCCGCCCGGTGTTCTACATCGAAGTCGGCAAGTCCGTTTCTGACACGATGCTCTCGACCTTCCGCGCAGCGCGATACGCCGCGTTCGACCCCGAAGGCCGCCACCTCACCGACACGTGCGCGAGTAACACCTTCTTCGTCCCCGAAGAAAAAGCCGCAGACTGGCAGGCCTGAACCCCGCCATCCTCTCGCGCATCTCGACGTGGATCGCCCCGGGCGATGATCGGCCGCTACAATTCGAGGCAGCAGTCTCAACGGTAGCCCATGCCCATCATGTCTGAGGAGTAGCGATGTCTGTGATTGATTCGAAGAACCACGCGACCGCCAACGCACCCGCCGATGCCGCGCTCACCGCCGACCGGCTCGCGGCGCTGCGTGACGCGTTTGCTGCCGACCCGCGCAACACGCTCAGCCAGAACGCTGTGACCCAGACGACGATCGACGACATCGCGCTCAACCGTAGTGTCGTAACGTCAACGGACCACACGTTCAGCCATCACCTCGACGACTGGGAAGTAACCAACCAGAAGGCGTCGGGCCGGTGCTGGCTCTTCGCGGGTCTGAATCTGATCCGTCAGGGCGCGATGAAGAAGATGAACCTCAAGGCCTTCGAGTTCAGCCAGAACTACGCGATGTTCTGGGACAAGCTCGAGCGGGCCAACTACTTCCTCGAGCAGATCATCGCGACCGCCGACCGCCCGGTCGACGACCGCGTCGTCGCGCACCTGCTGGACAGCCCGATCGACGACGGCGGGCAGTGGAACATGTTCGTCAACATCGTCAAGAAGCACGGCCTCGTGCCCAAGTCCGCGATGCCCGAGACCCAAAGCTCATCAAGCACCCGCAAGATGAACGCCGCGCTGCTCAACGTCCTGCGCGAAGGCGCCGCGGCGCTGCGTATGCTCATCGCATCGAGCGCGGCATCAGACGATATCGCCGCAAAGAAGGATGAGATCGTCGCGACCGCCCACCGTGTGCTGTGCATCCACCTCGGGACGCCGCCGACCGAGTTCGACTGGCAGTGGAAGGACAACGACAACAAGTTCCACCGCGACGGGACGATGACGCCCCTCGCGTTCGCGGAGAAGTATTGCACGATCCAGCTGGGGGACTACGCCTGCCTGGTCCACGACCCGCGTGAATCGAGCCCGTTTGGCAAGACGTTCACCGTCGCGCACCTGGGGAACGTCGTCGGGGGCGAGCCGGTCAAGTACCTCAACGTCGAGATCGACACGATGAAGCAGGCGACGCAGCAGGCGATCGTCGGGGGCGAGGCGGTATGGATGGGCTGTGATGTCGGCAAGATGATGCGGCGGGACTTGGGCATCTGGGACGCCGAGCTCTTCGACTACGCCGCGGTGTACCAGACCGAGTTTGCACACGACAAGGCCGACCGGCTGGTCTACCACCAGACGCAGATGACCCATGCGATGCTGTTCACCGGCGTCGATGTCGGCGAGGACGGCAGCCCCCGCCGATGGCGTGTCGAAAACAGCTGGGGCGACAGCGGCGGGGTCAAGGGGTTTTACGTCATGAACGACTCGTGGTTTGACGAGTACATGTTCGAGGTCGCGATCCACAAAGACCTGCTGCCGGGCGAGCTGCGCGATGCGCTCAGCACGGAGCCGATCGTGCTGCCCGCGTGGGACCCGATGGGGGCGTTGGCGCGGTAAGGGGAGTTGTGCACTGCCCGCTGAAGCGGGCAGTCCGAGACAGCCAGCCGCTTGATGTGCTTAGCCGTCTTGCTCGTAGGCGTTGAGCGCCTCGTCGATCGTGAATCGGTTTTCGTAGAGCGACTTGCCGATGATCGTGCCCTGCAGCGGCAGCGGGCGCAGCGCGCGGAGGTGGTCGAGTGTGCCCACCCCGCCCGACGCGATGACGGGGACATCGGTCGCGGCCGCCATCTCACCGGTCGCCTCCACGTTAGGCCCGGTGAGCATGCCGTCGACCGCGATGTCGGTGTAGACGATCGCCGCGAGGGGCCAGCCGTTGACGCGTCTGGCGATGTCGATTGCGCGGTCGTCGGAGGTCTGCTCCCAGCCGTCGCTGGTGGCGTGGCCGTCCTTCGCATCGAGCCCGAGGACGACCTTGCCCTGGTAGCGCTGATTGTGCACGAGTTTTTCGAACCACGCCCAGTCCCTGAGCGCGGCCGTACCGACGACGACACGTTCGACGCCCGCGTCCAGCAGTGCGTCGATGACCGACTCGGACCGCACCCCCCCGCCGACCTCGACGCGGAGCTTCGTCCCCTCGCAGATCGACCGGATGATCGGCAGGTGCGTGTGCGCCCCCGACCGCGCCCCGTCCAGGTCGACGACATGAAGCCAGGTCGCCCCGGCCGACTCGAACACGCGGGCCTGCGCCAACGGGTCGTCCCCGTAGGTCGTCTGCTGGTCGTACTTGCCTTGGGTCAGGCGGACAATCCGGCCGTCGCGCATGTCGATCGCGGGGAAGAGGTATCGGGCGGGTGAGTTCGGCATTGGGGGAGTCGGGGTCATGGGCGAGGATTGTAGGGGCTCAGCCGAGCGGGGTGTCGCGATCCCGCCACGCGCCCGATTTCACGAATTCAAGATTCCTGCTTGACTTGAATCGGCCCCGTGGAATAATTAGGGACTACCCCCATTTTCTGTTACTCAGGGTTGAGAGGAAACGTATGTTGCGATCGAATCACGCTTTATTGGCCGCCGGCACCTTCGTACTCACCTGCGGCCTCGCGGGCAACGCCTACGCCCACGGCGAGAACAGCGATCTCACCTACGAAACCGTCGGCGGACAAATCCTCACGCACGACACCACGATCTCGCTTGTCCAGATCTTCGGCCCGCACTTTGGCCTCTCCCAAACCGGGGCCGACCGCATGGTCGTCAACTCCCCCTGGTTCGTACCCGGCCCCACGGTCGACGACGCCGGCTCCTTCTCCGTCAACTTCGAATCGCTCAGCGTCTGGAACGGCTCGGGCTTTATCGACCCCGGGCTCGAGTCCGTCACCGTCGAACACGCCAACGGCACCCACGAGATCACCACCACCGCGGGCGGCTCCTTCGACCTCGATATGCTCGACCCCGAGCTCACTTGGACAATCAACAGCAACAACGGCGCCGCGGACCCCGACCGGGGCGTCTACCTGATCCAGTTCACCCTCAGCGATAACGACCCGCTGAGCACCTACGCCGACTCGCGCCCCGTGTTCTTCGCCTTCGACTTCGAGAGCGGCTACACCGACGAGAACCCCAACTACCTCTCCGAAAACTACAACCATCACCACCACCACATGTCCCGGGCGTACATCCAGGACAACCTGATCAACGTCCCCGAGCCCGGCTCGCTCGCGCTGCTGGGCCTCGGGGGGCTGGCGATGCTCCGACGACGGCGGTAAAGCGTCTGCATAGACACCACCCCAAAAACACAGCCAAACAGCCGACGCCCCTAAGTCGTCGGCTGTTTTCGTATCCCGCCGCGCATGCCGGGCCGAAACCACGGAGCTGCGGGCCTTGCTTCCACGACTAAACCGTGCTGGTCTCGACCGGCTCCAGCGTCGGCTCCGAGTTGCCGCGCTGCCAGCGGTCGTGCACATGGAAGGGCTGCTCGGTCTCGGGGAAATCGATCCGGTAGTGCGTGCCCCGGCTCTCGCGGCGCCAGCTTGCCGACTGGTTGATCAGCGCGCCGATCGTCAGCAGGTTCTGCACCTCCCAGCCCATGCGGTCGTCAAAGATCTTGTCCAGCGTGTACCGGCCCCAGAACTCAAACATCTCCTGCACCTCAGCCAACCGATCGCCCTCGCGCTCGATCCCCACGTGACGCCACATCACACTGCGCAGCGACCGCCGAACATCCGCGAGGTCCAGCTCGCTGCGCTCCGACGGGCGGATGTCCGAGACCACTTTGTAAGGCCGGGCCGTAGGCGGCTCGGAGCCCGGCAGCGCATCGTTCGCGCGCAGCCGCTCCAGGCACACCCGCCCCGCGACCTCGCCAAACACGAGCCCCTCCAGCAGCGAGTTGCTCGCCAGCCGGTTCGCGCCGTGCAGCCCGGTACACGACGCCTCGCCGCACGCGTACAGCCCCGGCAGCGTCGACCGCGCCGACTCATCCGTCGCGACGCCGCCGATCATGTAGTGCGCCGACGGGTGCACGGGGATCGGCGTTGTCGCGGGGTCGATGCCGAACTGCTCCACGAGTTTGGAGATCCCCGGGAAACGCTTGTTGAACTTCTCGATGCCGATCGGACGCACATCAAGGTAGACGTGGCTGTGGTCGGTCTTGGCCATCTGCTTGAGCATCCCGCGGGCGACGATATCCCGCGGCGCAAGCTCGGCCCGGTCGTCGTAGTCCGGCATAAAACGGTGGCCCGCCTTGTCCACCAGCACCGCGCCCTCGCCCCGCACCGCCTCGGTGATCAGCGAGCGCGACGCGCCCGCGATGTACAACGTCGTCGGGTGGAACTGCACAAACGCCATGTCCTGCACCGCCGCCCCGGCCCGGTACGCCATCGCGATCCCATCCCCCGTCGACACGCTCGGGTTGGTTGATTCCCGGTACACCTGCCCGCAGCCGCCCGCCGCGAGGATCGTCGCCCGAGCCCAGATCACCTGCAGCCCGTACTTGGGGTGGTGCGTGATCGCGCCGACACACTCGCCCGGCCCGGCGTCCTCCAGACCCGCCCCACCGTTGCCGTTCATCGACGACGTCGTGATCAGGTCGAGCACGAAACAGTCCTCAAACAGCCGCACGCGGCCCTCGGCCCGAAGCTGCTCGTTGAGCGTGGTCGCCAGCGACTTGCCCGTCGAGTCGCCGTCGGTATGCACGATCCGGAAGTGGCTGTGCCCGCCCTCTCGGCCGAACTTCAACGCGCCCAGCTCGTCACGGTCCAGCCGCATGCCCGACGTGATCAACTCGCTCACCCGCGCGGGCCCGTCCTCGACCACCGTCCGCACGATGTCGTGGTCGCACAGCCCGGCCCCGGCGGTGAGCGTGTCCTCGATGTGCGACTGGGTCGTATCCGCATCGTCCAGCACCGCCGCGATCCCGCCCTGCGCCCAGTACGTGTTGCTGTCCTGCACCTGCCCCTTGGCGGCGATGATGACCTCGGCGTTCGCGTCGTGACGCACCGCCGAGAGCGCGGCACACGCCCCGGCCACCCCCGCGCCGACCACCAGCACATCCGTAAAAATCTGCGGCAGCAACGTCGCGCGGAACGGAATCAAATACCGGCGCTCATCAAAAACAGCGTGCATGGGAGGCCTATGAAAAAGTCAGGGGCAGGTGAACAAAGAGACACGGGCGGGCGTTCCGCGAACGCGCCGCTAGGGCGCGGGCTGCTCGAGCGTGTCGCCCTGCAGCACGCCCTGGGCCGAGAACCCCGAGCGCGGCAGCGGCACGCCGATATCCGACATCACCCGCCGAAGCTGACCCTCTTGCTGAAACACCACCGCCCCCTGCACGCTGTACCGCTTACCCGCGAGCCCGCTGCCCAGCACCCCGGCCGGCACGGTCACAAACTGCTCGCCCCGCCCGGGCACCGTCGCATAAGGCACGTCCGTAAACGTAAATCGACCCGCACCCTCTACATCCAGATCGCACGTCACCCGCGGCATCGCAAGCTCCTTCACGTTCGGGTTCGCCACCCGCAGCGTCACCGCTACCGACGCCCCCTGCGAGGACTGCTCCACTACCCGCGCATCCACCACCTCCACCGTCGGCTGCGCAATCCCCTGCAGCCCCGAGCAGCCGCCCAGCACAACACACAACACCGCCGCCGACACAACATGGAGAAGTTTCGTCATGCCAACATCATATCGTGATTCATTTTTTGACGGGATAACGGGATGCACAGGATCGTCGGGATGAAATCTAAAATCGATCTCGTTGATCCCGCACATCCCGTTATCCCGTCAAACCGCCCCACCCTACGCCCCATCCCCCTCTATCACCCCGCGCACCTTCGGGAACAGTAGCACCGCCTCCACCAGCATCCACGCCTCCAGCACCAGCGTCGCACCCGCGATCGCAACGAGCACCCAGTTAGGCGAGTCCGCGAACGCCCAGCCGGGCCCCGTGCCGTCCGCGATGAAGATCAGCCAGACCATCGCCCACGCCGGCATGATGAGCATGAAGACCAACGGCAAGGCCACAAACCAGATCGCCTTGCCCCGACGCCAGAGGTAGAACGTGATCACCAGAAACGCCAGCCCACCAAGCAGCTGATTCGTCGCCCCGAACATCGGCCAAAGGATCAGCCCGCCCTTGCCCGCGTTGGACCAGCCCCAAGGCGAGCCGGGCGCGGGCATCGCCGCGATCACCGCCGCGACCAGCACCGCAAACACCGTCGCCCCGTGCTTGTTCGCCAACCAGGTCATCGGGTTCCAAGTCACAACGAGCCGCGACCGTAAGGGAGCGGGGCTAGTCTCGGCAACAGGCGTGTGCCCCACTCTCTCACGGTCGCGGCTCGTCAAGACTTCCGCCCCACACTCCGGACAAGCACCCGTCGCATTCCCGCGCAGGTCATACCCACACACCACACAATCGAACTTTCCGGGGGTCGGCAGAAAACACCGCGCCAACTCCTGCACCACATACCGCTGCAATCGGCAGGCCGTATCCAGCGTCGTCCCCGCGAACGACGCCACCAACACCCCCATCAACGCGATCGCGATCCCCGGCGGAATCCCCATCGCCTTCAGGAAGTTCGCCGAGCCATCGACAAAGGCACCGACCTTCGCGCCCAGGCCGTTGGAAGTGGCCCAGGATTTGTATCGCGTGTTGTAAGATGCTCCACCATAGATTGCAGCATCGTAAGTGCCTCTTTTGGTTTTGTTGTCATACTCCGCTTTCCCAAGGATCAGGCCCGCCTGTTCGATATCCACTGGCCAAGATTGCTCATCTGAATCAAGTTGAACAACGTCACCAATTCGAAAACCGATAGACTCTAATGGATCGACAACAACCTGAGCAACTTCAAAGGCATTGCTATGTACGACAGCCCCATCCGGGCTGCTCGACGATGGCGCGTTATCCACTAGCCAGGTATGACCGTCTTGGCCTACAAATCCTGCATGATCGACAGTCCAGCCGGTAGTATTGAATGCACCACGCTTCGCGCTCACTCCCAACCCCAACCCCGCACAACACGCCAAAATCACCAGCGTCGCCAAAAACCCCTCGGTCAGCATCGAGCCGAAGCCCACGAACTGCGCATCCGTCTCGGTCTTGAGCTGTTTGCTGGAGGTACCCGAACTCACCAGACAATGAAACCCCGAGATCGCGCCGCAGGCGATCGTGACAAACAGGAACGGGAAGATCAGCGGCGCATCCGCCGGGTCCCAACGCACCATCGGCGCGACCAACTCCAACGGCTGCCTCGCCGCCCCCTCCACCGGCGGCGCCCCGCCCGCAAACGCCGCAAACGCCAGCCCCGCCACAATCAACCCCAACGCCGAGATCAACTGCAACGAGTTGATGAAATCCCTCGGCTGCAGCAGCGTCCACACCGGCAGCACGCTCGCCACATACGAGTACACCAGCAAAAAGATCACCCACTCCATCGTCGCCCGGCCCGCCGCCCATTCATTGAACGCCCCGATCGGACCGACGTCGCTGAACACCACCGACAAGTACATCAACCCCAGCGCGACCAGCGAAGGCAGCAGCAGGTGTACGCCCTGGCGGTGAAGCCAGAGCCCGATCACCACCGCCAGCGGGATCTGCACGAGGCAGGGAAAAATCGCCGCCGGGTACTGCCGGAACACCGCGGCGATCACGAGCCCGAAGATCGCGAGCACGATCGTCAACGCCAGGAACAGCACGATCAGAAACAGTACCCGCACCCGCCGATTGACCACCCGCCCCGCGATCTCGCCGACGGTCTGGCCCCGGTTGCGCAGCGACACGACCAGCGAGCCAAAATCATGCACCGCACCGATGAAGACCGACCCGAACACCACCCACAGCAGCGCCGGCAGCCAGCCCCACATCACCCCGATGGCCGGCCCAACGATCGGCCCGGTCCCCGCGATCGACGTGAAGTGATGCCCAAACACCACCGACTTGGGCGTCGGCACAAAATCCTGCCCGTCCTCTTGCGCCACCGAAGGACACACCGCCGATGCCGTCAGCCGAAACACCTTCTTGCCCAGCCAACGCCCATACGTGTGGTAAGCCACGACAAACGCGACACCGGCAGCCAGGGCGATCAGGAGGACCTGCATGGGGGTAGTCTAATGCAGGGGAAGTGGAGTAGCCACAGATTTCACAGATGGGTACGGATTCGGCCTGAAACATCGGGATAGTGCATCGCATCGAAACGGTGTAAAGTGATAGGCCTACTCGGCAGTACAATAGAAGGGTGATCAAATGGGTTTCTTCGATCGGCTGTTTGGCATGAGGGCGCAGAACGCTCACGAAGATTCCGCCATGAATGATTCTGAAAACGAATGCCTGACATTCGAGGAAGCTAAAGAGATCGCGACGCGAGATGCAAAACGCGATCTCAAGATCGATCCCGCAGAGATCTCTTACATCGCATACGAGGAGGGTTTCTGTGATTTCTGCAAGATAGTAATTTTCCTTGAAGGACCTAACAAAGGCGATATGACCGCACAAGCACTTCCGCTGTCTGATCGTTTAGCTGACGAGACAATCACAGATGCGCGTATTCGAGAGGTTGCTGAGTCTGGGAATCTAATCGCTGCCGTGCGGCTCTTTCGATTATTGCATTCAGCTGATTTGAAGACCGCGAAGGATGGTGTCGAACGATTGATGGCTAGTTAGTGTGAATGAGCGGTATCGCGTTCGTCGAATGTTCAGGTGTTTTCTGATCCCATCGAGCCCAACCCATGCCGCCCCCGCCCCCCACCACCATCCCCGCCTACATCGACGCCGCCCCGGCCGCAGGTCAGCCGCACCTGCGCAAGCTGTACGCCATCCTCCGCAAGGCCGCGCCGCAGGCCGAGGAGACGATCAAGTGGAATACGCCCTTCTTCGTCGAGCCGCGTTTCGTCTACGCCTTCTCCGCGCACAAGCAACACATGGGTTTCACAACCACGCCCGAAACCCTCGAACCCTTCCGCGATGAGCTGGCCGACTACGAGGTCACCAAGATGGGCATCTTGAAACTCCCGTACAAGAACAAGCTGCCCGAGCCGCTGCTGCGCAAGATCGCCAAGGCCCGCGTCAAGGCCCTACGCGATCGGGACGACGACAACTTCTGGTAGTCAACCAGCGTCACTCGGCATCACCACGGATGGCCAGAACCGGACGGCCTGCGCTGCGAATGCGAGATCAGGCCAACGCACTCAGCCCCAAGGGAGCAGGGAGGCGGCAAAGCAGACCGCCAGCGCCGCGCCTGCGATCCGCACCGGCAGTTCGCGTCGGGTCTGGAGCATGCCAAGCCCCAGGGCGATGCCCAGCCCGTGCAGCGCCGCGGTCCCGAGGGCCATGCCCGCCGCATAGGCGGCCAGCCCGCCGTGCATCTCGACGATGTGGGCGTAGCCGTGGAAGCAGCCCGCGAGCCCGACGAGCCCGATCGCTGGAAGCAGCGCGACGTTCTTCCAGACCGCGACCGCCAGCCCGAGCACAACAACGGAGCCGGCGATCAAGGCCTCGACGCCCAGGAACGGCACACCGAAAAACGCGAGCGTGCCGCCAACCAGCATCGCACCGATGAACACGGCGGGCAACTGCCAAAGCGCCTTGCGGTCAGACGCCAGCACCGCGAGCAGGCCGACCGCAACCATCGCCAGCAGGTGGTCGAGCCCAAGCCAGGGGTGGGTGAGCCCCGCGAAGAAGCCGCCGGTTTCCGGGTGCGGGCCGACGTGTGCGAGAGCGCTGTGCAGTAGTGCGTCCATGGTGTTCTTTCGTAGAGGTTCGTGCCCGCACCGGCTCGGTGTGCGTTGCTGCAAATCAATATACAACGGCTCGGCCCGGCGAGTACCGCAAACCTTTTCGGCGTGGGGGCTACAGCCGAACCGCTGACCGTCACTCTAAGTCGTAGAGCGCGTTGTCGGGGGAAAGGAAGCCGACGTCGGGGGTGAGGGAGAACAGGGCCTCGGGGTGGGTCTCGTGGTGCGGGGTGCTGAAGGGTTCGGCGTGCGCATCGACGAAGGAGGCGTTGGTCGCGCCCAGGTGCCGGTAGCCCTGCGTCCCGCCGACCTGATTGCCGTTGCCAAAGAAGTCGGTATCCAGCGGGCCTTTGAAGGGGGCGCGCATGAACTTGTTGGCTCCCCCGCCGACGATCTCGCCGTCGCCAAACACGGCACACTCTGAGGGGGACCGCACGGCGGCGAGGTTCGCGGTATCGGGCGGGGTATTGCTCCAGAGCTCGGTCGGCCCGCCGAGGTAGCTGGTGTTGTAGTTGTACCCGGTGTAAGGATCGCTGCCCCAATTGGACTGACCGGCCATGCTGGGGCACTGCTGGATCTCATTAGCGCCGCCGCCCGACCAGAGCGTGCCTGGGCGTGTGGTGCCGTCGGGCAGGTGGATAAAGTCCCAGCCGTACATCGGCGTGGCGGGGTCGTTGACGTCGCCGTACTGCGCCGGCGGGAACGCGCCCGCGTGGTCGACGAGGTAGGCATGGGTCGCGTTGGCCATCTGCCGCAGGTTCGACAGGCACTTCGCCTGCCGCCCCGCCTCGCGTGCCCGGCCCAGCGCGGGCAGGAGCAGCGCGACCATCAGCGCGATCAGCGCAAGGACGACGAGCAGTTCGACCAAAGTGAAGCCAAGATTGTGTATGCGTGGTTTCATCGGTGCAATCGCGTCGGCCGGATCGCTCCGGCCGACGCGTAGGGAGTCTCCAGGGATCAGGCAATGATGCTACGCCGCCGCCGCTTCAAGGCAACGGCAGCGCCCAGGGCAAGCAGCGCGAGCGACCCGGGTTCGGGCACGGGGGCACCGACGGCGTTATTGTTGAGGTAGACGGCGTCGAGCGCGAAGTAGGCCGGCGCATCCGCGGCGACGTCGAAACGGATGTAGCCGACCTGCGACAGCCCGGTCTCGGAGAAGTCGAGCCAGTTGCCGCCGCCCGAGAGCCCGTAGGCGTCGGCCCGGCCGGCTTCGAAGGCGGAGAGGCTGCTGTGGTCCAGCGTCCCGGGCATGGGCAGGCCGTAGTCCGACTCGACGTACTGATCGAGGTCGGCCGGGTCGATCGCGCCGTGGGTGCCAAAACCGTCCTGCGGGATCGCGTCGGTGAAGACATAGCCCGTCGCGGGGGTATCAAAATCGATCGCGTCGCCATTGTTGAGCTGGAACCAGTCGGTGCCGTTCTCGCTGACCGAGACCGACGCCTGCCGGTCGTACCACGTCTGGCCGTTCTGCGTGAGGATCTGCTGGAAGACCAGCACGTTGAGCTCGGGGGCGTCATCCAGTTCGAGCGCGTAGTTTTCGAGCTGCAGGGTGATATGCCCGCCCTGCCCGATGGAGACCCAGTCCTCGGGCCGCCAGGGGTTGCCATAGGGGTTGGACAGGTACAGCGGCGGGTTCGCCCCAAACCCCAGGCCAGTGTCTCGGCTGGTCTCGCCCAGCGCGGTGGTCACGTCGGTGTAGCTGTCATGGAAACCTGAGCCCAAATCGTAGTCCACCACCGCCGAGGCGTTCGCGGCGAAGGCGCTACCCGGCACGACCACCAACGCCGCGCCGCTCATCCAAACAATCGTACGTGCAAGCATCTCTGCTCTCCTTGGCCTGTTCTTGCAGGCGCATGATCCCCGGTGTGGGAGGTCGAACACCCCACGCCGGGACAACACGCAGACAGAGCACTGGCCGGGGGATCGCACGGCACGGCGCCTGTTGCGTCCCGGTCGCGGGGACACAGCAAGGCGGCCTTGGATCAGTGGGGATTCGTTGGGTCGGCCGCGTGCGGAACACCCGCGCTAGAAAACAAGCCGACGCCACGAGTCCCGGATCGCGGGGACCACCTCAGGCATCGACAGGCAGGTCTTCCGGCTCAGAGCTTACGATCCCGCCCGCCTTCCCACCCGACGCGTTGCACGCGGGCAGTGGCATGGGGGCGGGACGCCGACTGGCACACAAGGGCCCAGTCACTCATTACGGCGGCGCGTCCGCGGTGGAATGGCCTCACCCCGGCGGGGCGAAGCGTCACCACACTTCCCTTTTCACCCGCGCGATGGCCAACAGCCAACCACGGGCACCTATCGAACAAGACGCATTGGAGCGATTCAACCCGCCCGTGTCAACCGCGTAAAAACCCCGCCCAACCCGGAGCGCCATATCGCAAGCAGGCCGCGACTCCCCCGCCACCCCCAGACGTCCCCTGTGGATCATCAACACAAGCTCACGCCATCCGATTGGCCAGATCGATCCGCAGCGCTTCCACCGTGACGCGCCACCGCGACGGCCGCCACCTTCCGGGGGCTCGCCGACTCGACCCCGGCCACCTGCAAAAAAACAAACATTGTATCGATATCAGGGTTGCGTTCGCCCCGAAACTGGATAGGATGTAGTTTGAACGCTTGGTGGCGTATCCGGGCAGCCCATCTGGAAAACGTCGAATAAAACGTGTTTTTCGGCAACATTCTCTACTTCATGTTAGGACTATTGAGCGATGAAACTAACACAGAAATCTTCGGCATGCCTTTTTTCTATGGCTGTGATTCTGGGGGTTGCGGGTATGATCGTTTCTGCCTCTCTGGCTATGGCGGCCGCAACCGGACCAGATGTTACGAGTCTTACGACGGACCAGCAGCTTGCTATTCGTGGTGGATGGAAACCATGCGCCGGCGGCGATGACTGCGATGATTGCAAGTGTGGCGGCGGTCTTT